>NZ_DASPSP010000284.1:0-18227 GCF_035623875.1 Mycobacterium sp.
GTGGGCGAATCCGAAATCAGAGAAACCTGACAAACAAAACAACAACCACACCCACACACGGGGAAGTGCAAGATGCGGCCAAAAAAACAACAACAAAAAAACAAAACCACCAAACACACTATTGAGTTCTCAAACAACACCTGTCAACAGGCAACCCTGCCACTATACTCCGCGGCACAGGTGCGGTCAACTCACTACCGCTCCGCGTAGGACCGGCGAGAGTCGTTATGTCCCAACTATTCTACGCGCTCGATCTCCGCCCCGAGACTGACCAGATTTTCCACGAACAGCGGATAGCCGCGGTCGATGTGAAAGACATCGTGCACCTCGGTATCACCGTCGGCGACCAGGCCGGCCAGCACCAGACCGGCGCCGGCCCGGATGTCCGATGACCACACGGGTGCACTCGAGAGCTGCGGGAGGCCTCGCACGACGGCATGGTGCCCGTCGGTGCGAGCGTCGGCGCCGAGGCGGATCATCTCCTCGACAAACCGGAAGCGTGCCTCGAACACGTTCTCGGTAATCATTGATGTGCCATCGGCGATCGATGCCAGGCCAATCGCCATCGGCTGCAGATCGGTCGGGAACCCCGGGAACGGCAACGTTGCGACATTCACGGCCTTCGGGCGCTCGTACTGCGTCACCCGGAAACTGTCGTCAGTCTGGGTAACGGTGGCGCCCGCGTCGTGCAGTTTGTGCAGGACAACCTGAAGATGCGCCGGATCGACCCCGGTGACCGTAATGTCACCGCGGGTCATCGCTGCGGCGATCCCCCAGGTGGCGGCCACGATCCGGTCGCCGATGACGCGATGCTCGGTCGGGTACAGCCGCGGTACGCCGGTGATCGTCATCGTCGGCGAACCGGCGCCTTCGACCTGCGCACCCATCTGGTTCAACATCGTGCACAGATCCACCACGTCGGGTTCGCGCGCCGCGTTGTGAATTGTGGTGACGCCCTCGGCCAACACCGCAGCCATCAAGATGTTCTCGGTGGCTCCTACTGACGGGAACTCCAACTGAATTTCCGCGCCTCGCAAGGTATCTGCATAAGCAACGACACAGCCGTGCTCGATATTGCAGACAGCTCCCAACTGCCGCAGTCCGGCTTGGTGCATATCCAGCGGCCGTGACCCGATGGCATCACCACCCGGCAGTGCCACTTTGGCCCGCTTGCACCTCCCGACGAGCGGACCGAGTACGCAAACCGAGGCTCGGAACTGACGGACTGCGGCGAAGTCGGCGTCGTATTTCGGCTCGTCCGGGGAGGTGATCCGCACGGTTGCCCCGGCCAATTCGACAGTGGCGCCCAGGCCCCTGAGCACCTCCGCCATCAGCGGGACATCGAGGATGTCGGGGCAGTTGGTGATCGTGCTGGTGCCTTCGGCAAGAAGAGCTGCCGCCATCAACTTGAGAACGCTGTTTTTTGCGCCACCAACAGCGACTTCGCCCGACAACCGACTGCCACCGGTCACCACGAAACGCTCGGCCACCCGGGTTAGTTTAGTGAAGCGGTATCGCCCTGTCAGTCGGCACGGCGGTTCCGAGCGGTACGGTTTCGTCATGGCAGTACACCTGACCCGCATCTATACCCGGACCGGCGACGACGGAACCACGGGGTTGAGCGATTTCTCGCGGGTCTCAAAGAACGACCCACGGTTGGTGGCGTATGCCGACTGCGACGAGGCCAATGCGGCGATCGGCGCTGCGCTCGCGCTGGGAAACCCCGAGGAACAGCTGACGGACGTTTTGCGGCATGTCCAGAACGACCTGTTCGATGCCGGCGCGGATCTCTCGACTCCAATTGTGGAGAACCCGAAGTATCCTCCGCTGCGGATCACGCAGTCATACATCGATCGACTCGAGACGTGGTGTGACGAGTTCAACGAAGGCCTGCCGTCACTCAACTCCTTTGTGCTTCCGGGTGGTTCGCCACTTTCGGCACTTCTGCACGTCGCCCGCACGGCGGCACGCCGCGCCGAGCGTTCAGCGTGGGCCGCGATCGAAATGCACCCATCGGATGTCAGTCCGCTGCCAGCCAAGTATCTGAATCGGTTGTCCGACTTGCTGTTTATCTTGTGTCGGGTGGCCAACCCGGAGGGCGACGTGCTCTGGCAACCGGGCGGCGAACAACCCGGGCGGCGCGAGGAGTGAGTCGCAGATCAGGTGCTGCGGCGGCGCGCACGCGGCGACGGACGTGATTCCAACCACGACTGGAAAGCGGTCAATGCGCCTCGGTCCAACGCGATTTCATAGCCTGCCCTACCGTCCTGCGTCGTGTCGCGCAGTTGTAACACAATAATCTCTTCAGTCATGATGTCGAACTCGTCACCGCGTGGCGAACGCCGCGAAATGATCTCCACACCACGCCTGTTGACCTGACGATCCGGCCACAAGCGAACACTGGACAATCGATAGAAGGCGGCATCCCCACCCCGGTAGCGAATCACGCCGTGGCGCCAACCATGGCCCCCGACTGCAGGGACGTCGCGCATGATCGCCGCCGTCCCGCCCTGGCGTAGCTTCCACAACCGATAACTCAACGCGGCGACGGCAATTCCCAACACGACGACGAGCGCGACCATGGCAATCATGAGCGCGCTCATCGCCGCTGCTCGCTAGTCGAGCGCGCCGACAGCGCGCAGTCTAGCCCGCCCCCTGGCGGCGATGCGGGGATCGTCTGACTCCGAATCCTCTTTCGCCGCAGCCTCGTCGATCTCGGATTCGAATTCAGCGGATTCGGCAAGGATGCTGACTGCCTCTTCGGTCACGGAAAGAAAACCGCCATCGACCGCGATGCGCAGGTCTTTCTCGCCCTCACGTTCGACGCGAACCATCGCGTCATCGACCAACTGCGCCACCAGCGGGATATGCCTTGGCAGGATGCCGATCTCGCCAACGGTGGTGCGGGTGAAGATGAACGTCGCCTGACCTGACCAGATCTTCCGGTCGACGGCAACGATCTCCACGTTCATCTCGGCCATCTCACACTCGCCTTTCCCCGCTGAACCTTGACCGCTGGCAAGGATGCATCACAGCTTGGCGCCGAAACTTTCAGCCTTCTTGGCCAGGTCGTCGAGGCCGCCGATCAGGAAGAAGGCCTGCTCGGGTACATGGTCAAACTCGCCCTTTGCGAGCTTGTCGAACGCCTCGATGGTTTCCTTCACCGGCACGGTAGAGCCGGGCTGGCCGGTGAACTGTTCGGCCGCCATCATGTTCTGCGAGAGGAACCGCTCGATGCGTCGTGCCCGGTTGACCTGTTGCTTGTCTTCCTCGGACAACTCGTCGATACCCAGAATCGCGATGATGTCTTGAAGGTCTTTGTAGCGCTGCAGGATCCGAATCACTTCCTGCGCCACCCGGTAGTGCTCGTCGCCGACCACCGCGGGGTCCAGGATAGTCGAGCTGGACGCCAACGGGTCCACTGCCGGGAAGATGCCCTTGGAGAACACCGATCGCGACAGCTCGGTGGTCGCGTCCAGGTGCGCAAACGTCGTTGCCGGCGCCGGGTCAGTGTAGTCGTCGGCGGGCACATACACGGCCTGCATCGAGGTGATCGAGCGGCCTCGTGTCGAGGTGATCCGCTCCTGCAGCTCACCCATCTCGTCGGCCAATGTGGGCTGGTACCCGACCGCCGAGGGCATCCGGCCGAGCAGGGTGGACACCTCGGAACCGGCCTGGGTGAACCGGAAGATGTTGTCAATGAACAACAGCACGTCCTGGCCCTGCTCGTCGCGGAAGTACTCGGCCATCGTCAAGGCCGACAGCGCCACCCGCATACGGGTGCCGGGCGGCTCGTCCATCTGACCGAACACCAGCGCGGTGTCCTTAAGCACGTCGGCTTCGCCAAGCTCGACCCACAGGTCGTTGCCCTCACGGGTGCGCTCGCCCACACCGGCGAACACCGAAGTACCACCGAAGTTTCGGGCGATACGGTTGATCATCTCTTGAATCAGAACCGTTTTGCCCACACCGGCACCACCGAACAGCGCAATCTTGCCACCGCGCACGTAGGGCGTGAGCAAGTCGACGACCTTCAGGCCGGTCTCCAGCATCTCGGTCCGCGGTTCCAGCTCGTCGAATGCCGGCGGCTTGCGGTGAATGGGCCAGTGCTCGAAGTCTTCTCCGTAACCTTCCTTATCCAGGCAGTAGCCCAGCGCGTTGAACACATGGCCCTTGACGCCGTCGCCGACCGGCACCGAGATCGAGTCCCCGGTGTCGATCACCTCCACGCCACGCACCAGCCCGTCGGTCGGCTGCAGCGAGATGGTGCGGACCAAGTTGTCGCCGAGGTGCTGAGCCACCTCGAACGTCAACGTCTTCGCGAGTGACTTAAACGTGACGTCAGCGTGCAGAGCGTTGAACAGCTCCGGCACGGAGCCACGCGGAAACTCGACGTCGACAACCGGTCCGGTAACCCGCACCACGCGTCCGTTGGTGTCGGCGCCCTTGGAGTCCTTCGACTTCTCAGCCGTTTGGGTGGTAGCAGCCATATCCTCTTCGCTTCCTAATTGGGCTTATCTAGCAGCCTCGGCGAGCGCGTTTGCGCCACCAACGATTTCGCTGATTTCCTGGGTGATCTGGGCCTGCCGTTCACGGTTGGCCTCTAGCGTGAGCGCCTTGATGAGATCGTCGGCGTTGTCGCTCGCCGACTTCATCGCCCGTTGGCGCGATGCCAGCTCTGATGCGGCCGACTCGAGCAGCGCCGCATACACACGAGTGGTCAGGTACCGCGGCAGAAGCGACCCGAACAATGTCGTCGCATCCGGCTCGAATGAGTACAACGTATGCGGTCCCCGGTCTTCTTCGATGTACTCCACAACCATCGGGGCGATGCGGTGGGCCTCAGCCGACTGCGACATCATCGACTTGAACTCGGTGTAGACGATGTGCAATTCGTCGACGCCGGCATCGGCGTCCTGCTCACCGTCGCCCTGAGCACCGGCCATGAAGGCGCCCACCAGTGTCTCAGCCACCGCTGTAGCATCCTCGTAGCTGGGTCGCTCCGAAAAGCCTGTCCACGAGTCGCTGATCTCCCAGTTTCGGAATGTGTAGTAGCCCAGTGCTTTACGGCCGACGGTGTAGAGCACCGGGGTCTTGCCATCCGCTCGCAGCAGCGAGAAAAGCTCCTCAGCTCGGCGCAAGACGCTGGAGTTGTACGCGCCGCAAAGGCCACGGTCAGAGGAGACCACCAGCACGCCCGCACGTTTCGGTTCGGGGCGCTCGACCAGCAATGGGTGGTCCAACGCCGCTTCCTCGGCCAGCGTGGTGAGCATGCTGGTGATCTCGAGCGCGTAGGGCCGCGCCGCGTTCAGCCGGGCCTGCGCCTTGCCGATACGCGACGTCGCGATCATTTCCTGTGCCTTGGTGATCTTCTTGATCGAACCGGCGGAGCGGATTCGACCCCGCAATTCGCGAAGTGTGGCAGCCATTCCCGATTACTTCTTCTGCTCCGGCGGTGGTGGTGGTGGCTTGTGAACCTGCACCGCTTCTTTCGCCACCTTCTGCTCGTCGAGGGCTTCCACGTGCTCGTCGGGCACCACCGAGCCGCCGCCGGTCGCCGCGAAACCCTTCTTGAAGTCGTTGACCGCTTTGGTCAACTTGTCTTCCATCTCGTCAGTGAGTTTCTGGGATTCCCGGATCTCGGCCAGGATGCCGTCGCCGGAAGCGCGAAGATGATCGAGGAATTCGGTCTCGAATCGCCGCACATCTTCGACCGGAACCGAGTCCAGATGGCCACCGGTACCGAGGAAGATCGCAACCACCTGCTCCTCAACCGGCACCGGTTGGTTTTGCGGTTGCTTGAGCAGCTCCACGAGTCGAGCGCCCCGCTCCAACTGTGCTTTCGACGTGGCATCCAAGTCGGAGGCAAAGGCCGCGAACGACTCCAGTTCGCGGTACTGCGACAGATCCAGCCGCAGCGACCCGGCCACTTCCTTCATAGCCTTGATCTGCGCCGCACCACCCACTCGGGATACCGAGACACCAACGTTGATCGCGGGCCGGACGCCCTGGTTGAACAGATCGGACTCCAGGAAGCACTGGCCGTCGGTGATCGAGATGACGTTGGTCGGGATGTAGGCCGAGATGTCGTTGGCCTTGGTCTCGATGATGGGCAGACCGGTCAATGAGCCGCCACCGAGATCGTCGGAAAGCTTGGCGCAGCGTTCCAGCAGGCGCGAATGCAAATAGAAGACGTCGCCCGGGTAGGCCTCGCGGCCCGGCGGGCGGCGCAGCAGCAGCGAGATCGCGCGGTAGGCCTCGGCCTGCTTACTCAGGTCGTCGAACACGATCAGCACATGCTTGCCCTGATACATCCAGTGCTGAGCGATAGCCGAACCGGTATATGGCGCAAGCCATTTGAAGCCAGCGGAGTCAGATGCGGGCGCGGCGACGATCGTCGTGTAGTCCATAGCGCCGCCCTCTTCCAGCGTGTGGTGGACGGCGGCGATCGTGGTGCCCTTTTGCCCGATAGCTACGTAGACACACCGCACCTGCTTTTTCTCATCACCGGATTCCCAGTTCTGTCGCTGGTTGAGGATGGTGTCCACGCAGACGGTGGTCTTGCCGGTCTTACGGTCGCCGATGATCAGCTGCCGCTGGCCGCGGCCTATCGGCGTCATCGCGTCGATGGCCTTAATACCAGTCTGCAGCGGCTCTTTGACGCCCTGACGTTGCACCACCGACGGAGCCTGAACCTCTAACGCCCTGCGCTCGGCGGCTTCGATCTCGCCGCGGCCATCGATCGGGTGGCCTAGCGGGTCGATGACGCGGCCTAGGAACCCATCGCCCACTGGTACCGAAAGGACCTCGCCGGTGCGCTTGACCTGCTGGCCCTCTTCGATCTTCTCGAAGTCACCCAGGATCACCGCGCCAATGCTGTGCTCGTCGAGGTTCAGCGCCACTCCCAGAACTCCACCGGCGAATTCCAGAAGCTCCTGGGTCATCACCGACGGCAGGCCCTCGACGTGCGCAATACCGTCACCGGCGTCGACGACAGTACCGACCTCCTCCCGGGCGGTGTCCGAGGTAAAGGAGCTTACGTACTCTTCGATCGCGCCCTGAATGTCGTCAGCGGAGATTGTCAACTCTGCCATGGCTTTTCGTTCTTCCTGCTTGTTTGATGGACTACGTGGTGTTTCAGTCTGGCAACTGGGTCTGGGCTGCGGCGAGACGAGACGAAAGCGTACCGTCGATGACCTCGTCGCCGACCGTAATTGCGAGCCCGCCGAGCAGCTCGGGGTCGATTTGAATCTGCACCGTCACCGGATGGCCGTAGACCCGGCTCAGCACCCGGGTCAGGCGCTCTTGCTGGGCGTCGCTGAGTTCAGCGGCGGCGTTGACTTGTGCGACAACTTCACCGCGGCGAGCCACCGCCACTTCAGCCAGCGCAAGGGCCGCCGCCTCAGCCGGCTGCCCCCGCAACAACTCGACTGTCTTGGACAGCAAGTCAGCCGCGATCGGATTGATGTCGATGCTTGCGCTCTCGAGCACGTTGCGCAGCAACCGAACTCTGCCTTCGGCCGGCACTTCGTAGTCACCCAGCAAAATGGCGAGGCGCGGCTGCACGTCGAGAATGCGGGAGAACCGGAAGAGTTGCTCTTCCACCTCGTCGACCGCCCCGGCTCGCTCGGCGCGAACCAACAAGGCCTGCCGCGACACCAGCTCGATCGCGTCGATCAGATCGGAGTTGGCCGACCAGCGTTCGGAGACAGCGCTTTTGAGGACGTCAAGCGCGGGCTGCCCGACTTTGTCGGACACCAGCCGTTCGATCAGCCGGACTCGGGGCGCGGCGTCCTCTGCTGGCAGGGTGAGGTACCGGGTTACGACGCTCTCGTGATTCAACATCGCGGCGACCGATGTCAGATCGTCGGCGAGAGTGGACAGTCCCCCGTCGTCGAGGCCTTCGGCTATCGCATCGAACCGCTTCGTCAGGCTGGTCAACGCCGCACGGCTGGCCGAACGCATCTTCTCCGCGATGGGGTATTGGACGTCTGCCTCGGAGGGCGCCATCGCGTCGAGGTCATCGAGAAAGCGGTCGACCGTCGCAGACTGCTGGGACGGGTCGGCGACATAGTCACGCACCAATTCGCCTGCACGCCGCACAGATTCGGCACCGAGATCCTGGCGCAGCTGGCGAACCAGCTGCGCACGCAGCAACTCGACCTGCTTGGCGCCCTGCACTTTGATCCGCTCGACCTCGCTATCGGCCTGGGCACGCATCTGTTCGGCGATGCGTTCGGCGTCTGACTGCGCCTCTTCGGTGACCCGCTGTGCCTCGGCCTTGGCGTCGTCTACCGCCTTGCTGTGCGCCCGACTCGCTTCCGCAAGCCGATCGACGGCAGCCGCGGCGTCATCCAACTGCTGACGCACGGTGTTCTGCCGGTCGGCCATCAGCTTCCGCACGGGCGGAACGACATAGCGCCAAACCAGCAACACGATGACGGCGAATCCGACCAACTGCCCTATGAATGTCGACATTTCGCTACCGACCCGACCCAGTAGCCGTGACCGAGGTGGTGATTTTGACGCCGAGGATGCGGCTGGCCAACGTCGTGGATATGCTCTCCACGCGAGAACGCAGATCCGCCGCTACGGCGTCCCCTTCCCGCTTGAGTTGCTCGGCGACGTCCTGCAGCGTCGAGGAAACCTGTACATCGGCGCCCGCGCGCTTTTCCTCGAGGTGCTTGCGCCCCTCGGCTCGCGCGTCATCGCGGGCCGCCGATGCCTTGACCCGAGCTTCGGACATCGCCTTCTCGTAGTCTTCCTGGGCGGCGGCGAACTGCTCGGCCGATTTCTTGTTGTCCGCCAACGTCTTGGTGACCATGTTCTCGCGCTCTTTCAACACCTTCGTGATCGGCGGTACTACCCAGGTGCCGATCACGCCGAGCACGATCAAAAAGATGATCAGCACAACGAAGAAGGTGCCGTTGGGAAGGAGGAAGTTGTTACCGCCTCCCTCAGCCTGGCTGGTGGCAGCCAGGACGACAGCACTCATGTCACCCATCTCGACTAATTACTTGACCGGGGTGGCGAAGACGAACAACGCCATAAAGGCCAGGTTGATGAAGTAGGCGGCCTCGACCAGACCCACGGTGATGAAGAACGGAACGAACAGCCGGCCCTGCGCCTCGGGCTGCCGGGCGATGCCGGCGATCAGCGAGTTACCGGCGATACCGTCACCGACACCGGCGCCGATCGCACCGCCAGCCATGATCAGTCCACCGCCGATGAGGGCGCCGGCCGCGATTGTGGGGTTCATTGCTTATCCTCCTTGATATTTGGTAAGGGTCTGTCAGGTGTGTGGTGATGTGGAAGCCGGGGTTTGTGGCCGTCCTAATGCTGTTCCCCTTCCAGCTCCATCGATTGACTGAAGTACAAGACGGTCAGCAGCGCGAAGATGAACGCCTGGATCGCGCCGACGAATAGGTCGAATGCCTTCCAGATCGCGTTCGGGGCCCACATGATGTACGGCGGGAAAAGCGCGATCAGCGCGACCAGGATGCCGCCGGCGAAGATGTTGCCGAAAAGTCGGAGCGACAACGAGATTGGCTTGGCGAGTTCTTCAACCACGTTGATTGGCGAAAAGATCACCCCGACGGCTTTCGGCAGGGTGTTCCACACGTGCCCCTTGAGAATCTTGGCGGGGTACCCGACGGGGCCGCTGCGCCAGATGCCGGCCAGGTGGTAGCAGAGGAACACAAACAGCGCCAATGCCAACACATAGTTGATGTCCGACGCCGGCGGCGCAAACAACTCTTTCGGAGCCCCGCCCGCCGGGTCCGTGTACTGCACCGGCAGCACCGACAGCCAGTTCGAGATCAGGATGTAGACGAAGAGCGTGACGGCCAGTGGCAACACAAAGGGCGCGATTTTCATCCCGATCGCGGATTCGATCTGGTTGCGCATCTGAATGGTGATCGCCTCGAAGAACAACTGCACGCCGCCCGGCACGCCGGTGGAGGTGACCTTGGACCGCAAGAAGAATGCCAGTCCGATGACGATGACGGCCGCGATCGCCGAGGACGCCACGGTGTCGACGTTGACGGTCAGGCCGAGCCACTGCGCGGTCTCGTGATGACCGACCTCGATGGCACCCTCAGCCAGGAGCATCTCACTCATCGCTGTTGCCATTCCCTTCCATTTCCTTCGCCGCGTCGCCGTCCCAGCCACCGTCGGCGGCCCCGGTGCGCAGCTTCTTCCAGACCGGTAGCGCGGTCGATACCACCAGCAGTACCTGGAACAGCGCAAGACCAAATACCACACCCAGGCCGGCGGGGCGGAAAACATATGCGACGGCCAGTCCGATCACAGTGATGATCAGCAGGCGGCTCGCCGAGTTCATCGCCATCCTCTTTTTCAGCGGATGCGCATCCGCGGTGATCGCCGCTACCGACCGCTGCACACCGATTGCGTTGAGCAAACCCAAGAGCAGCCCCATGCCGAAGAACACGCCCACCATCGGGTGACGGAGCGCACCAGCGGCGGCGACCGCGACGACGGTTAAAACAAGCGAGATGGCGAGGAGACGAATTGGCCGGAAAGCAACCGAGGGAAACACCAACGGCGCGTCCTTCGCTGGCGTTGTCACTGCTGCACCTCAGTCCTCGCTAGGGGGGAGTTGCGTGGTTGAACGTTGCGTGGCCCGTTGAGCGTATCGGAGGGCAATCATCGCACTCGCATCACCCAAGGGACAGCTCCCCTTTGTCGGTCGTACATCCGACCAAACGGACCTAAATCCGATGGCCGGTGGCCGGCAACCCGCGAGGTTTATTCGGGTTCTACCAGCACCGTACCACATCGCGAACGACCCTACTACTCCTCGTCGTAGACATCGTCGCGGCGGCGGAGCAGCGGGATCAACGTGGCTATAACGGCGATCGCAATCGCGCCCAGCATCACCGTGGCGGTATCGCGTGGATTGAAGAAAATTGTGCTGGCGGTGCCGAAAGCGACTATGCCCACCCACAAATAGATCAGCAGCACGACCCGGCGATGCGAATGACCGATCTGCAGCAAGCGATGATGCAGGTGCATCTTGTCGGGACTGAACGCGCTACGCCCGGCCCGGGTGCGCCGCACGATCGCCAGCAGTAGGTCGAGCATCGGCACGAACATGACCGCCACAACCAACAGGAACGGCGACAGCAGAGCAAACATGTCGCGGGCGCCGTAAGCATTCTGCGAAATCGGTCCTGCAGCCGTCGTCGACGCGGCGGCCAACATCAAGCCGATCAGCATCGAACCGGAATCCCCCATGAAGATCTTGGCCGGGTGAAAGTTGTGCGGCAAAAAGCCGAGGCAGGCTCCGGCCAGCACCACCGAAATGACCGCCGGCGGGTAGAACAGCACGTCGCCCCCGTGGTCGCGAAGCAGGCCGACCGAGAACATGCAGATGGCCAGTGCGGTGATGAGGCCGAGCCCGGCGGCCAGTCCGTCGAGACCGTCGACGAAGTTCATCGCGTTGACGATCGACACGGTCAGGGCCAACGTAAGCAGGATCGAAGAAGCTTGGTCCAGCACGATGGTGCCGACACCGCCCAGCGGGATGTAGAGGACGCTCCACGCGACGCCCATAGTGACCAGCACACTGGCCGCGGTGATCTGACCGGCAAACTTTGTCAGTGCGTCCAGGCCCCACCGATCGTCGATCAGGCCGATGCCCATGATCACCGCGCCTGCCACGACCACCGCCGGCATGCCCGAGGAGTAGACGAAACCGCGTGTAAGAGCGGGCAGCTGAGATGCGAGGAAGACCGCAGCAATGACACCGAGAAACATCGCCAGACCGCCCATCCGCGGCGTCGGCCTTACGTGCACATCACGTTCGCGTGGATAGGCCACTGCGCCGACCCGGGTCGCCAGCAGCCGTATTGGTCCCGTCGCAAAGTAGGTGATGATCGCGGCCGTGAGCCCGACGAGCGCCAATTCGCGCAATGGGACACCAGCTCCGCGGTCAGACAGTGCGAGCAGACCGCCGGCGAGGTCATGGGTATCCCTAACCACCCCGAGACCGTACTGCACCATCCTGAGACTGCAGATAATTGGCTAGGGCGATCAGCCGGTCAAACTCGCGACGTCCAAGCCGAGTACCGCGGCGATGTTCTCGGCGCCGACCGGCCCCGATCGAAGAATGCGGGGTTCCGGCCCGGTCAGGTCCAAGATCGTCGAGGCGGCCTGCTGTGCGGAAGGGCCGGCGTCGAGATAGACGTCGACGAGGTCGCCCAGCTGGTTGCGCGCCTCCTCGGCGTTGCGGGCCGGCGGACGGCCGGAGACGTTGGCGCTGGATACCGCCATCGGGCCGACCTCACGCAGCAATTCAATGGCCACCGGGTGTAGCGGCATCCGCAGCATCACCGTGCCGCGGGCATCGCCGAGGTCCCACTGTAGGGACGGCGCTTGCCGGACCACCAAGCTCAGCGCGCCCGGCCAGAATGCGCGGATCAGGTCACGCATTGCCTGCGACACCATGAGGGCGAGACCGTCGATGGTGTGCCAAGAGCCGACCAGCACCGGCACGGGCATGTCGCGCCCACGGCCCTTGGCCGATAGCAGTGCGGCCACCGCCGAGCTGTCGAAGGCGTCGGCGCCGATTCCGTAAACGGTGTCCGTCGGAAGAACCACCAGCTGACCATTTTTGACGGCCCCGGCTGCCGACACGATTCCGCGGGAACGTTGTTCGGGGTCGGCGCAGTCGAATACATCAGTCATACGCCGTCGTTCCTTCTGCGCGCCGTCACGAATCTCGGCCGTCCGGTCAGATCTGTTCGGGCGACGACGTCTTCGAAAAGCCCTGTGCTGCTAACCAGTTCGGAGGTCAGCGACGACGTGGTGTCGTCGTGCTCGACGGCGAAGAAGCCGCCCGGCCGCAACCAACGGCCGGCGAGCCCGACAACGCCGTTGATCACTCTCATCCCGTCCGGGCCCCCGAACACCGCATGCGGTGGATCATGTTGAAAGACTTCAGGTTCGACCCCAACAGCATCAGGCACGTAGGGCGGATTGGCCACCATGAGATCGACCTGTCCGTCGAGCGCGGTAAGCAGGTCAGGGTCGGTGGCGTCAGCGCACAATAGCTCGACCGTGGTGCCTGCCGAGTTTCTGCGCGCATAGTCAAGGGCCGCATCGGAGTCATCGATGCCGAGCACCCGCGCTGCCGGCCAGTGTTGCGCCAGCGCGAGCGCCAGCGCACCCGAACCGGTGCACACGTCGACGATGACCGGAGCCCCCGGAAGACATTGCGCGGTCGCCCATTCCAACATGGCTTCGGTTTCCGGACGCGGAATGAAAACACCGGGCCCGACCAAGAGCGTGAGCGGCCCGAACGCGGCTGTGCCGGTGATGTGCTGCAGCGGTACTCGTCGTGATCGCGCCGCGATCGCGGCGTGGTAGCGATCGAAGAAGGCGTCGTCAGGTGAATCGATCAGCGGCAATCGTCCACGATCGGTGCCCGTCAGGTGCGCGGCCAACTCCTCGGCGTCGTAGCGCGCGGAGTTGATCCCGGCGTCGGCGAGCAGCGTCGTGGCTGAGTCGATCGCGCACCGCAGTCGAGTCGTCATGCCTGCTGCAGCCGTGATTGTCTGTCGGCGACGCTCAAAGCGTCGAATAGCGCGTCCAGGTCGCCGTCGAGAACCTGGTCAAGGTTGTGTGCCTTATAGCCGATGCGGTGATCGGTGACCCGGTTCTCCGGGAAGTTGTAGGTGCGGATGCGTTCGCTGCGGTCCACGGTGCGGATCTGGCTGGCGCGATCGGCCGACGCGTCGGCCAGCGCCTGCTCTTCGGCCATGGCCTGTAAACGAGCGGCAAGCACCTGCAAGGCTCGGGTCTTGTTCTGCAGCTGCGATCGTTCGTTCTGGCAGGTGACGACAATCCCGGTGGGCAGGTGGGTAATTCGCACCGCCGAGTCGGTGGTGTTGACGCCCTGGCCGCCCTTGCCCGACGACCGGTAGACATCGATGCGCAGGTCGGACTCGTCGATCTGCACCTCACCGACTTCTTCGGGCTCCGGGTAGACCAGCACGCCGGCCGCCGAAGTATGCACGCGGCCTTGGGATTCGGTGACGGGCACGCGTTGTACCCGATGTACTCCGCCCTCGAACTTCATCCGGGACCACACACCCTCGGCCGTATCGCCCTTGCTGGCGATCGCGAGCGTCGCGTCCTTGTAACCACCCAAGTCCGAGGTGGTTTCGTCCAATACCGTCACCGTCCAGCCGTGTCGCTCGGCATAGCGGATGTACATCCTGGCCAGGTCCGAGGCGAAGAGGGCCGATTCTTCGCCCCCCTCACCGGATTTGACCTCGAGCACGATGTCGTCGGCATCGTGGGGGTCGCGCGGCGCCAGCATGTCGGTGAGTTGAGTGTCCAGCTCGGCAGCGCGTGATTCCAGTTCGGCGACTTCATCGACGAACGATGCATCGTCGGCGGCCAGCTCACGTGCGGCCTCCAGATCTCCCCGCACCGACTCCAGCTTGCGGTGGGTGGCGACGATCGGCGCGAGTTGCGCGAACCGGCGGCCGACTTTGCGCGCATTGGCTGCATTGCTGTGCAGTTCGGGATCGGCCAGCTGACGCTCTAGCTCGGCGTGTTCGGCCAGCAGCGCATCAATCGCCTGCACGCCCTGCGTCATGCGCTCCTCCTTCCAAAACAAGCCGACAAACCAAGCCGACATTCCACTGCCGAGTTATCCGAACGCAAAACGACGCCCGGCCTGCGCGGTTACCGCAACAGTTCGGGCGTCGCTGCAACTACTTGTCGGCTTTTTGGGCCTCTCCAGCGTCTTTCTCGGCGCCGGCGTTGCGCTTGCCGTAGCGCTTCTCGAAGCGAGCTACCCGGCCGCCGCTGTCGAGAATCTTCTGCTTGCCGGTGTAGAACGGGTGGCACTGCGAGCACACCTCGACCACGATGTGGCCACTTTGCTTGGTGCTGCGGGTCGTGAAGGTGTTGCCGCACCCGCAGAGCACCGTGGTCTCGCCGTAGGCGGGATGAATATCAGATTTCATGATGTCCTCTTCGATCGTCGGTCGCCGGGTCGCCCTGAAGAGCTCGTAATCGGACGTGAACCGGAACCTGAACTTCGGCTGTCGATTATGCCAGGTCAGCCACTCTCCCCCTAAACGCGCGCAGGCAGCTGCGCATTCCTCGCGTTAACCAGGCCTGACCGGGTAATTGGCCCGCGCCGTGGCGGTCCGGTCAACCACGACATAGGTGTTGTCGCGCCCGATCCGGGTCCACAGCAGGCCACTCTCCGGAGTAGCGCCCCGGGCGCTCAGTTCACGCTTGAGGATTTTGTTGGTGGCGGTGGACGGCAGGCCGTCGGTGATCCAGACATGGCGCGGCCACGCTTTGGGCGATAGGTCGGACTGGCCGGCCAGGAACTCGCCAAGCTCCGCGGGCGTCAGAGCCGCGTCGTCTACCAGCACCAATGCCGCCATCACCTGATCTCCCACCTGCTCATCGGGTACCGCGTACACGGCTACCTGGCTGACAGCCGGCAACCGTTGCAGGATGCGCTCGATGGGCGCCGTCGTCATGTTTTCGCCGTCGACCCGCAACCAATCTCCGCTGCGCCCGGCGAAGTAGATCCAGCCGTCCGCATCGCGGTAGGCCAGGTCGCCCGACCAGAACATGCCATGGCGGAGTCGCGCGTCGGTGGCGTCCTGGTCGTTGTAGTAGCCGGCGAACAGGCCCGCGCCGGACGTGTTGACCAGTTCGCCGATCGCTTCGTCTGCGTTGATCAGCGCGCCGTCATCGTCGAATCGGGCCACGGCGCATTCGGTGAGCGTGTCCGGGTTGTAAATGCTCACCCCGGGAAAGCCCTGGCCCAGCGAGCCCGGCGGGCAGCCGTCTTCGCGGGTAATGATGATCGCTCCTTCGGTGGAGCCGAAGCCGTCCCACACCGTGCAATCGAAACGCCGGCTGAACTCGGCGATGTCGCGGTCGCTTGCCTCGTTGCCAAACGCGACCCGCAGCGGGTTGTCCCGATCGTCGGGCAGCTCGGGGGTTGCCAGCACATAGGCCAACGGCTTGCCGACGTAGTTCATATAGGTCGCGCCGTAACGGCGTAGGTCGGCCAGCAAACCGGATGCTGAGAACGTCGCAGGCGCCATCGCCGCCCCGGAGCCCACCGCCACGCTCCAACCGGCCAACAGCGCGTTGGAGTGAAACAGCGGCATCGACAAGTAGCAGACGCCCGAGGGATCGACCTCGAACCGCTCGATCAGATTGGCGCCGGCGAAAATCACGGTCAGGTGGGTGACCCGGACCGCCTTCGGCTCGCCGCTGGTGCCTGAGGTGAAGATCATCATGAAAGTGTCGGTCGGGCTGACTTCGCGATGCGGCACCAGCGGCCCGGCCGCTGCCAGCAAACCAGACCACTCGTCAGACGAGATGTCGAAAACGCGGACTCCGGACAGATCCAGCCCGTCGAGCAGTGCGCGGTGCGCAGGGTCGGTGAGGAGTATCTGGCAGTCGGCGTGCAGGATGTCGCTGGCCAGCGCCGCGCCGCGACGGGTGTCGTTGATGCCGCACAACACGTATCCGCCGAGCGCTGCGGCCGCCATCGCGGTCAGCATCTCGGGGGTGTTGCCCAGCAGGGCGCCCACGTGCAGGGGCCGTTTCGGGTCAGCGATACCAATCAATGCGGCGGCCGCAGCCGAGGCGTCCGCCAGATGCTCGCGCCAACTCCACACCCGATCGCCGTATTTCACCGCCGGAGTGGAGTCGCCAACGCGGGTACGAAGCAGTTGCTGAATAGTGTCCGCCACGGCTCACCACTTTCCCGTCGGTCCCGACAGGCTGGCACGTTACCGGCGCGGCTTCAGCCGCCTAAGGGGCAGGGCGATGTTCGTCGACTGCGGTGATCTGCTAATCGGCTAGTCGTTGTCCATGCCCGGTGTCGTCTTGGACACCTGAACCAGGAATTCGTAGTTGGTCTTGGTCTTACGCAGCTGCGACATCAGCAGGTCGATAGCCTGGTGGGAATCCAGTCCCGACAGCACCCGACGCAGCTTGTGCACGATCGCGAATTCGTCTGGCGAGAGCAGCAACTCGTCCTTACGGGTGCCCGAGGGGTTCACGTCGACGGCGGGGAATACCCGACGCTCGGATATCTTGCGGTCCAGCTTGAGCTCGGCGTTACCGGTACCTTTGAATTCCTCGAAAATCACTGTGTCACCGGTGGATCCGGTCTCGACCATCGCCGTGGCGATGATGGTCAGCGAGCCACCCTCTTCAATGTTGCGGGCTGCCCCGAGGAAGCGCTTCGGCGGGTAAAGCGCGGTGGAATCGACACCACCAGACAGGATGCGGCCCGACGCCGGCGACGCGTTGTTGTAGGCGCGTCCCAGCCGGGTGATCGAGTCGAGCAGCACGACGACGTCTTTGCCCTGTTCGACAAGCCGCTTCGCGCGCTCGATCGCCAGCTCGGCCACCGAGGTGTGGTCCGACGGCGGCCGGTCGAACGTCGAGGCGATGACCTCGCCCTTGACCGACCGTTGCA
This sequence comes from Mycobacterium sp., assembly GCF_035623875.1. Lineage (GTDB taxonomy): Bacteria > Actinomycetota > Actinomycetes > Mycobacteriales > Mycobacteriaceae > Mycobacterium. The sequence continues at coordinate 17,498 of NZ_DASPSP010000284.1, forward strand.
TATCGGTGACCTCTTCAGGCCGCTCGTCGACGAGCACCACCATCAGGTGGCATTCCGGGTTGTTCTTGGTGATCGCGTTGGCGATGTCCTGCAAGATGGTCGTCTTACCGGCCTTGGGCGGAGACACGATCAGCGCGCGCTGACCCTTACCGATCGGCATGATCAGGTCGATGACACGGGTGGTCAGCCGCTCGCTGGTGGTTTCCAGGCGCAGCCGCTGGTTGGGGTACAGCGGTGTCAACTTGGAGAAGTCAGGACGCTTCTTGGCGTCTTCGACCGGTCCCCCGTTGACGGTGTCCAAGCGCACCAACGGGTTGAACTTTTGCCGCTGGTTGGGCTGCTCGCCTTCCTTGGGCACCCGCACCGCGCCGGTCACCGCGTCGCCGCGGCGTAAGCCGTTCTTACGCACCATGTTCATCGAGACGTAGACGTCGTGCGGGCCGGCGAGATAACCGGAAGTGCGCACGAACGCGTAATTATCGAGAACGTCGAGGATGCCGGCGACCGGCTGGACGACGTCGTCTTCGCGCAGTTCGGTATCACCGCCGTCCCCCGGCCGCTCACCACGACGCCTCCGTTCCCGGAATCGGCGCCCTCGGCGGCCGCCGCGCCCGTCACCGTCGTCGTCTTGCTGGTTCGAGCCACCGCGGTTCTGTTGTCCGCCCGAGCCCTGTTGATCGCCGCCCTTGTCGGATTCCCCGTCGGACTCGCGCTCCTCGGACTTGGTAGT
>NZ_DASPSP010000004.1:0-36027 GCF_035623875.1 Mycobacterium sp.
CGGGGTGGATCAGGCGGTGGTGATCGCCCGCGAGGACCGCCCCGGCGACCAACGCCTGCTGGCCTATATGACCGGGACGGCAGAGCCGGCCGAGATACGCGCCCAGCTAGCTGAGCGGCTGCCGGCCTATATGGTGCCGGCTGCGGTGGTGGTGATTGAGGCGCTGCCGCTGACACCCAACGGCAAACTCGACACCCGCGCCCTGCCGGCACCCGAATACCAGGATGTTGATCGTTACCGGGCCCCGGCCAACCCCACCGAGAAGATCCTGGCCGGCATCTACGCGCAGGTACTCGGAGTGCGCGTCGGGGTCGATGACTCGTTTTTCCACCTGGGTGGGGATTCGCTGTTGGCGGTGCAGGTGATCGCCAAGATCAACGGAGAATTTGATGCCCACCTTCCGGTGCGCGTCTTATTCGACGCGCCGTCCGTGAGCGGCTTGAGCCAGCAGTTGGGCAGACATGCCAAGGGGCCCAGCTTTGCCTCCGTGCACGGCCGCGACACCACCGAGGTGCACGCCGGCGAGCTGACGCTGGCCAAGTTCATCGACCCCGCGACGCTGACCGCCGCCCCGACGCTGCCGGGCCCGAGCGCCGAGGTGCGGACGGTCCTGCTGACCGGGGCGACCGGTTTCCTTGGCCGTTACCTGGCGCTGGAATGGGTGGAGCGGATGGAGCTGGTTGCCGGCACGCTGATCTGCCTGGTGCGGGCCAACTCCGACGAGGAGGCGCGGGCTCGTCTGGACAACACCTTTGACAGCGGCGACCCGGAACTGCTGCGGCACTTCCGGGAACTGGCCGCCGATCATCTGGAGGTCATCGCCGGCGACAAGGGCGAAGCCAACCTGGGGCTGGACCAGCAGACCTGGCAGCGGCTGGCCGACACCGTCGATCTGATCGTTGATCCCGCAGCCCTGGTCAACGGCGTCCTGCCCTACAGCGAGCTGTTCGGGCCCAATGTCGTGGGCACGGCCGAGCTGATCCGGTTCGCGCTCACCAGCAAGCTCAAGCCCTACTCCTACGTGTCGACTGCCAACGTGGGCGACCAGATCGAGCCGTCGGCGTTCACCGAGGATGCCGACATCCGGGTCATCAGCCGCACCCGCACAATCGACGGCAGCTACGCCAACGGCTACGGCAACAGCAAGTGGGCCGGCGAGGTGCTGCTGCGCGAGGCCAACGACCTGTGCGGTCTGCCGGTCGCGGTGTTTCGCTGCGACATGATCCTGGCCGACACCACCTACGCGGGTCAGCTCAACGTGTCGGACATGTTCACCCGGATGATGCTGAGCCTGGTGGCCACCGGCATCGCGCCCGGCTCGTTCTACCAGCTCGACGCCAACGGCAACCGGCAACGCGCGCACTTCGACGGGCTGCCCGTCGAATTCGTCGCCGAAGCGATCGCCACGCTGGGTGCCGAGGTGGTCGACGGGTTTGCGACCTATCATGTGATGAACCCGCACGACGACGGCATCGGATTCGATGAGTATGTCGACTGGCTGATCGAGGCCGGTTACCCGATCCAGCGCATCGGTGACTTTGCGGAGTGGTTGCAGCGGTTTGAGACCGGCCTGCGTGCCCTGCCGGATCGACAGCGCCAGCACTCGGTGCTGGAGGTGTTGCGCAATTCCAATTATTTGCAGCCCGCAGAGCCGACGCGCGGGTCCTACGCGCCGACCGACCGATTTCGTGCTGCGGTGCAAGAAGCCAAAATCGGTCCCGACAAGGACATTCCGGACATCCCGCACGTCTCGGCGCCGATCATCATCAAATACGTCACCGACTTGCAACTGCTCGGACTGCTCTAGCCCGCTTGCGGAACTCCAACCCGCACACGGCCCACATCGACAACAAATTGTCGATCGGGGAATGCTTTGCGTCTGACTTCGCCGCAGTCGCAATGTCAACTTGAAGTGACCCCGGCGTGACGGTTGTTACGCGTCACTGATCTTGCCCGGCGGAATGGACGCCGATGCGGCCACGGAGCTCAAGGGCCTGCGCGAGCAAAACGCACGGTCGGCGGACTCGGCAACGGCATCCCACCACCGGAATAGGTTGATCTGCCACAAAAGCCCGCACGCCGCGATCGATCATGTTGTGCATCCGTGGTGAGTTTTTCTCCTGTCCGGCGGCGATCCAATCAACCGACCGACGCCGAGGCAATCTGCCAGAGTTGGCCGGCGCCGATTATCCCGACGGTCCGCCTTCACCGATCAGCCAACACGCCCCAGGCGGGCGAAATTTTCCAAAAGATCGCGGTGGCCGTAACGCTGGCGGCGGGTTTGGTTATCCGGTGCTGGCCACGTTGATCTGTACCGCCGTGGTTTTCGGCTTCTCGGTGGGGCCGGAGAAGGGCTGGCAATCGGCCACCACGATCGCTTTGGGTGTGGTGGCTCTGGGCGCTTTCGTGGCGTTCGCCGTGGTGGAGCGCACGGCCGAGAACCCCATCGTGCCGTTCAACCTGTTCTTCGACCGCAAGGAATACATGTTCCTTGCCGGCGGGGTGATGTTCACCATGACCGTGCTGGTCGCCCTGTATGTGCAGAACATCATGGGCTACAGTGCGCTGCGCGCGGGCGTCGGCTTCATCCCGTTTGCCATTGCGATTGCCATCGGGGCGGGCGCATCGTCGCGGCTGGTGTCGTGGTTCTCGCCGCGGGTGGTGGTGATCGCCGGCGCCATAGTGGTGCTGGGCGCGCTGCTGTACGGCTCGACGCTCAACCGCGGCGTCCCGTACTTCCCGAATCTGGTGCTGCCGATCGTCGTCGGCGCTATCGGTTTCGGCATGATCCTCATCCCGCTTTCGCTATCGGTGATCGCCAGCGTCGACTCCGACCGCATCGGGCCCACATCCGCGATCGCGCTCATGCTGCAGAGCCTCGCCGGGCCGGTGGTGCTGGCCGGCATCCAGGCCGTCATCACGTCGCGCACGCTGCAGCTGGGCGGCACCAGCGGCCCGGTGAAGTTCATGAACGCCGCCCAATTGCATGCGCTGGACCACGGCTACACCTACGGCCTGCTGTCGCTGGCCGGGGTGGTCATCCTGCTCGGCGGGGTGGCGCTGCTCATCGGCTACACCGCGGAGCAGGTGGGGCGCGCGCAGGAAGTCAAGAAAGCCATCGACCACGGGGAACTGTAGCTCGACGCTAACGTGCTCGGCAGCAAACCCGCTGCTCCCGGCCTCGGCGAGGTGACGGGAACAAGATCTAGCACGGGCTGTTCTTGCACATCTCGATGAACTGGCGCGGCCCGCCAGACCAGCACCGACAGCCCAAACGATGCGCCCAACGAAAGTGCCACCGTACCCACGATAACTAGTGAGGCAATAAGCAACGCTGGTGGAAGCTGCGCGCTCGCTGGTCCGGGTCGCATTGGTGAGGAACCCGGACAACGATCCTGTTGAGCGGCTACCGCCCGAAGCCGGGCCGGCGCCGTCGTAGGTAGCGCTCGAACTCGGCGGCCAGCGCGTCGCCGTCGATCTTGCCCAGCGCCTCATTCATGTCGACCTCGGCGTCGCCGCGCTGCTCCAAGGACTGCACATACTCAGCGATCTCGTCGTCCTCGGCGGTCATCTCGGTGACCGCCTGCTCCCACTCCTCGGCCTGCGCCGGCAGATCGGCCAGCGGGACCTCGATGTCGAGCACATCCTCGACCCGCTGCAGCAGCGCCACAGTCGCCTTCGGATTGGGCGGCTGCGACACGTAGTGCGGAACCGCCGCCCAGAAGGTCACCGCCGGGATCCCGGCCGCCACGCAGGCGTCCTGGAACACGCCGGCGATGCCGGTCGGACCCTCGTAGCGGGTTTCCTGCAGCCCGAAGCGGCGCGCCGACTCGGGGGAGTAGGCCGCCCCGGACACCGGAACCGGCCGGGTGTGCGGCGTGTCGGCCAGCAGCGCGCCGAGGATCACCACGGTGTCGACGTTGAGCTTGTCGGCGATCGCCAGCAGCTCGGCGCAGAATGTGCGCCACCGCATATTCGGCTCGACGCCGTGCATCAACACGATGTCGCGGTCGGCACCCGGCGGACGGCAATGCGAGATCCGCATCGATGGCCACACCAATTCCCGCGTGACGCCGTCGACCTGCCGGATGACCGGGCGGTTCACCTGATAGTCGTAGTAAGCCTCGTCGTCGATCTCGACGATCGGATCGGCCTCCCAGATGGCGTCGAGGTGCTCCAGGGCGTCGCTGGCCGCGTCACCGGCGTCGTTCCACCCTTCGAACGCCGCCACGACGATCGTGTTGTGCAGTTCGGGTAGTGAAGCGCTGACATCCGGCGAAGTCACGCCAATCAGCGTACGGCCTGATCGGAGTCCCGGTGGGGCGAGCGCCGTCACGCATCCGGCCATTTTCCATAGACCGGCTATGCTTGTGCGGATGACTTCCACCAACGACACCGGCTACGACACCGACCTGCTCGAGACGCTGTCGCAGCGCGTCGTTGTCGGCGACGGCGCCATGGGGACCCAGCTGCAGGCAGCAGATCTCACGCTCGACGACTTCCGCGGCCTGGAGGGCTGCAACGAAATCCTCAACGAGACCCGCCCCGATGTGCTGGAGACCATCCACCGCAACTATTTCGAGGCCGGCGCCGACGCTGTGGAAACCAACACGTTCGGCTGCAACATGTCCAATCTCGGCGACTACGACATCGCCGACAAGATCCGTGACCTGTCGCACCAGGGCACCGCGATCGCGCGTCGGGTCGCCGACGAACTGACTACCCCGGACCGCAAGCGTTACGTGCTGGGGTCTTTGGGTCCGGGCACCAAGCTGCCGACCCTGGGTCACACCGAGTACCACCTCATTCGCGACGCCTACACCGAGGCCGCGTTGGGCATGCTGGATGCGGGCGCCGACGCCATCCTGGTGGAAACCTGCCAGGATCTGCTGCAGCTCAAGGCCGCGGTGCTGGGGTCGCGGCGGGCGATGGCGCAATCCGGGCGGCACATCCCGGTGTTCACCCACGTCACCGTCGAGACCACCGGCACGATGCTGCTGGGCAGCGAGATCGGTGCGGCGCTGACGGCCATCGAGCCGCTGGGCGTCGACATGATCGGCCTCAACTGTGCGACGGGTCCTGCCGAGATGCGCGAGCACCTGCGGTACCTGTCGCGGCATGCCCGCATCCCGGTGTCGGTGATGCCGAACGCCGGGCTGCCGGTGCTGGGCGCCAACGGCGCTGAATACCCGTTGCAGCCTGACGAATTGGCCCAGGCGATGGATTCATTCATCGCTGAGTTCGGGCTGTCGTTGGTCGGCGGCTGCTGTGGCACCACCCCGGAGCACATCCGGCAAGTGGCCGCCGTGGTGGCCAAATATAACAACGGTTCCGCGCAACGCGGCGAGCGCCACGTGACCTTTGAGCCTTCGGTGTCATCGTTGTACAGCGCCGTCCCGTTCGAGCAGGACGCCTCCGTCTTGGTGATCGGGGAGCGGACGAATGCCAACGGCTCCAAAGCTTTTCGTGAGGCGATGATCGCCGAGGACTACCAGAAGTGCCTCGACATCGCCAAGAACCAGACCCGCGACGGCGCGCACCTGCTCGACCTGTGCGTCGACTACGTGGGCCGCGACGGCGTGGCCGACATGACTTCGTTGGCCAGCCGGCTGGCGACTGCGTCGACGCTGCCGATCATGCTGGACTCCACCGAAACCCCGGTGCTGCAAGCAGGTTTGGAGCACCTGGGCGGGCGCTGCGCGATCAACTCGGTCAACTACGAAGACGGCGACGGGCCCGAGTCGCGCTTCGTCAAGACAATGGAACTGGTCGCCGAGCACGGCGCCGCGGTGGTCGCGCTGACCATCGACGAAGACGGCCAGGCTCGCACCACCGAGAAGAAGGTCGAGATCGCCGAACGGCTGATCAACGACATCACCGGCAACTGGGGTGTCGATGAATCCTCTATTCTGATCGACTGTTTGACCTTCACCATCGCCACCGGCCAGGAAGAGTCACGCAAAGACGGCGTCGAGACCATCGAGGCGATTCGTGAGCTGAAGAAGCGCCACCCCGCCGTACAGACCACGCTCGGGTTGTCCAACATCTCCTTCGGCCTCAATCCCGCTGCGCGGCAAGTGCTCAACTCGGTGTTCCTGCATGAATGCCAGGAAGCCGGGTTGGATTCGGCGATCGTGCACGCGTCGAAGATCCTGCCGATCAACCGGATTCCGGAGGAGCAGCGTGAGGTCGCGCTGGATCTGGTCTACGACCGCCGCCGCGACGGGTATGACCCGCTGCAGGAGCTGATGCGGCTGTTCGAGGGTGTATCGGCGGCCTCGTCGAAAGAATCCCGCGCGGCCGAACTGGCCAAGCTGCCGTTGTTCGAGCGGCTGGCCCAGCGCATCGTCGACGGCGAGCGCAACGGTCTGGAAGCCGACCTCGACGAAGCGATGACCCAAAAGCCACCGCTGGAGATCATCAACGAAAACCTGCTGGCCGGCATGAAAACCGTCGGCGAGCTATTCGGTTCGGGCCAGATGCAGCTGCCGTTCGTGCTCCAGTCGGCCGAGGTGATGAAAACCGCCGTCGCCTACCTGGAACCGCACATGGAACAAGTCGGCGATGCCGACGGAAAAGGCTCAGCCAAGGGCCGCATCGTCCTGGCCACCGTCAAGGGCGACGTGCACGACATCGGCAAAAACCTTGTCGACATCATCTTGAGCAACAACGGCTACGAAGTGGTCAACATCGGCATCAAGCAACCGATCGCCACCATCCTTGAAGTGGCTGAAGACAAGAGCGCAGATGTGGTCGGCATGTCGGGCCTGCTGGTGAAATCCACCGTGGTGATGAAGGAAAACCTCGAGGAGATGAACACCCGCGGTGTGGCTGCGAAGTTCCCGGTACTGCTCGGCGGTGCCGCGCTGACCCGCAGCTATGTGGAGAACGACCTCGCCGAGATCTACGAAGGCGAAGTGCACTACGCGCGAGACGCTTTCGAGGGCCTGAAGTTGATGGACATCATCATGAGCGCCAAGCGGGGCGAGGCACCGGACCCGGGCAGCCCGGAGGCCTTGGCGGCAGAAGCTGCCCGGGAGAAGGAGGCCGAACGCAAGGCCCGCCATGAGCGGTCCAAGCGCATTGCGGCGGAAAGGAAAGCGGCCGAGGAACCGGTCGTCGTGCCAGATCGCTCGGACGTCGCAGCCGACGTCGAGGTGCCGGTGCCGCCGTTCTGGGGGTCGCGGGTCGTCAAGGGTCTGGCGGTGGCTGACTACACCGAACTGCTCGACGAGCGCGCGCTGTTTCTGGGTCAGTGGGGTCTGCGCGGGGTGCGTGGCGGCGAGGGGCCGTCGTATGCGGAGCTGGTGGAGACCGAGGGCCGGCCGCGGCTGCGGTACTGGCTGGACCGGTTGTCCACCGACGGCGTGCTGGCACATGCCGCCGTGGTCTACGGCTACTTCCCGGTGGTGTCTGAGGGCGATGATGTCGTCCTACTGAGCGAGCCCCGGCCTGATGCCGAGCAGCGATTCCGCTTCACCTTCCCCCGTCAGCAGCGTGACCGGTTCTTGTGCATCGCCGACTTCATCCGCTCGCGCGAAATCGCGACCAGGTCAGGTCAGGTTGATGTGTTGCCATTCCAGCTGGTGACCATGGGTCAGCCGATCGCCGACTTCGCCAACGAGCTGTTCGCGTCGGACTCCTACCGCGACTACCTCGAGGTGCACGGCATCGGCGTGCAACTCACCGAGGCGCTGGCCGAGTACTGGCACCGCCGTGTCCGCGAGGAACTGCGATTCGCCGGCGATCGGGCGATGTCCGCCGAAGACCCCGACGCCAAAGAGGACTACTTCAAGCTGGGCTACCGCGGCGCCAGGTTCTCCTTCGGCTACGGCGCGTGCCCCGACCTGGAGGACCGGGTCAAAACCATGGCCCTGCTCGAGCCGGAGCGCATCAGCGTCACACTGTCGGAGGAGATGCAGCTCCATCCCGAACAGTCCACCGACGCCTTCATCCTGCACCACCCCGAGGCCAAGTACTTCAACGTCTGACCGGATAGGGTTTACTGGGCGACACCATGGCCGGTGATGACGTCCTCGGGCAGGCGCCACCGGCGTCCCACGAAGACCTGCCCGCCGACCGTCGTGCCGCTCGGGTCGCCTTCTTCTCCGCCATCCGCTTCGCGTCGGTGGCTGCGATCGGTGGGCTGTTTTTCGGCTACGACATCTCGGTGACCAACGGCGCGGTCAAGGCGCTACAGGCCCACTTTCACATCGGCAACGCGTTGTTGGGTTTCGCTGTGGCCGCGGCACTCATGGGCGCGGCCGCAGGAGCGATGACCGCCGGGCGAATCGCCGACCGGATGGGTCGATTGGCGATGATGAAGCTTGCCGCTACGTTGTTTATCTGCTGCGCAATCGGGACCGGGCTGGCCAGCAGCATCTCTATGTTCGTCGTCTTCCACGCCGTCGGTGGCATTGGTATCGGTGTCGCGTCCGTCGCAGCTCCGGCATACATCGCCGAAATCTCACCGCCACGTTTCCGCGGCCGGCTCGGCTCACTGCAGCAGCTTGGCGTCGTGATTGGCATTTTCGGGTCCCTGGCGCTGAACTGGGTGCCATTTCACATCGCGGGGGGATCGAGTGGGCAGCTGTGGTTGGGACTGGCCGCTTGGCGATGGACATTTCTGGGCGAGGTGATCCCGGCGCTGGTGTATTTCGCGCTCATTTTCACCATCCCGGAATCGCCGCGCTATCTGGTTGCAAGGCAACGGGTTCGCGAGGCTCGCGGGGTGCTTTCCATGCTGCTCGGTGACCGCGACGTGGAGCACACCATCAACCGGATCGCCGAGACGCTGAAAGAAGAAAAACCGTCGTCCTGGCGCGATCTGCGGAAGCCGACCGGCGGCCTGCACAGCATCGTCTGGGTCGGACTGGGGCTGGCGGTCTTTCAGCAGTTCGTCGGTGTCACGGTGATCTTCTATTACTCCGATGTGCTCTGGGAGGGAGTGGGATTCGGCGAGAAGTCGAGGTTCACCATCGGTTTGGCGACCACCGGGGTCAATGTCCTGATCACGTTGGTGGCGATCGCGCTGATCGACCGGACCGGCCGTCGGCCGCTGTTATTGGCTGGATCGACGGGGATGGCGTTGACGCTGGCGACGATGACCGTCGCTTTTACCAGCGCCGCGTTCATCGGTGACCGGCCAGACCTCGCCATTGCGTTGGGAGTGATCGCGCTTATCGCCGCCGACCTCTTCGTCATCGCGTTCGGCATTTCGTGGGGTCCGGTCCTGTGGGTGGTGCTGGGCGAGATGTTTCCCAACCGCATCCGGTCGGCTGCGCTGGGACTGGCGTTCAGCGCGCAGTGGATGGCCAACTGGACCATCACCGTGACTTTCCCGGCGCTGCGCCACGCACTCGGTTTCGCCTACGGCTTCTACACGACGTGTGCGGTGCTGTCCTTCTTTTTCGTGTGGAAATGGGTCCGCGAGACCAACGGCGTATCCCTTGAAGACATGCCCGACGAAGTCTCCCCGACCTGAAACCGCCGTGACTTTGCTTACCCGCGCATGAAACAATCGCTGCCCGTGAAGACCTTTGAGGATCTGTTTGCCGAGCTTGGCGAGCGTGCCCGCACCCGCCCGCCCGGCAGCAGCACCGTGGCCGCACTGGACCGTGGGGTGCATACGGTGGGCAAGAAGATCTTGGAGGAGGCCGGTGAAGTGTGGTTGGCGGCCGAGCACGAATCTGACGACGAACTCGCCGAGGAGATCAGTCAGTTGCTGTATTGGACGCAGGTACTCATGATCGCCCGCGGGCTGACGCTCGCTGACGTGTACCGGAAGCTGTGATGGCAGCGCTGCATCGAAACAGCTCCACCAGACTGCGGATAGCGGTTCCCAACAAGGGCGCACTGAGCGAGCCAGCCGTCGAGATCCTCGCTGAGGCCGGGTACCGTCGTCGCACCGATCCCAAAGACTTGACGGTCATCGACCCGCACAACCACGTCGAGTTCTTTTTCCTGCGACCCAAAGACATTGCGATCTATGTCGGGTCGGGCGAACTCGACTTTGGAATAACCGGAAGGGATTTGGCGCGTGAGTCCGGCGCGCCGGTGCACGAGCGACTGGCGCTCGGCTTCGGGTCGTCCAGCTTCCGTTACGCCGCACCGGCCGGACGCGACTGGACCATCGACGACCTGGCCGGGCGCCGAATCGCCACCGCATACCCGAATCTGGTGCGAGAAGACTTGGCGGCCCGGGGTATTGAAGCGACCGTTATCCGCCTCGACGGCGCAGTGGAAATCTCCGTGCAGCTCGGGGTGGCCGATGCGATCGCCGACGTGGTGGGTTCCGGTCGCACCTTGAACCTGCACGATCTGGTGGCCTTTGGTGAAACACTCTGCGATTCCGAGGCCGTCCTCATCGAACAGGTCGACCCAGACGCATCGGACAGCGGGCCAGAGCCCTCCGCTCGTGAGCAGCTGGTGGCGCGGGTGCAGGGCGTGGTGTTCGGTCAACAGTATTTGATGCTGGACTACGACTGCCCGCGCTCGGTGCTCGACGAAGCCACGATGATCACACCGGGTCTGGAGTCACCGACAATCGCCCCGCTCGCGGACCCCGATTGGGTGGCGGTACGCGCACTGGTGCCGCGTCGGGACGTCAACTCGATCATGGACGATCTGGCGGCCATCGGGGCCAAAGCGATCCTGGCGTCGGACATCCGGTTCTGCCGGTTCTGATCATGAATGCGCCGGTGCAGCCGGCTGTGCTGTGTTAGCGTCCCGCTAGAGCCGCGTTCTGTAGTTGAGCCCTCAGGAGGGTCGCCGTGACGCATTTCTATGTTCTGCTGCTAGCTCTGGGAATCGGTGTCGTCGCCGGGTTGCGTTCTATGACAGCTCCCGCGGTAGTCGCGTGGGCCGCCGTGCTGCATTGGATCAACCTGAATGGGACGTGGGCGTCCTGGCTGGGGCATCCGGTGACGGTCGCCATCCTTACCGTCCTCGCGATCGGTGAATTGGTTGCCGACAAACTGCCCAAGACACCCAGCCGCACTGCGCCGCCGTCGTTCGCCGCCCGAATTGTGTTGGGCGCGTTCGCCGGCGCTGTCATCGGCACCGCATGGGGCTACACCTGGAGTGCACTCGGGGCGGGAGCCATCGGTGCGGTGCTAGGCACCCTCGGCGGCTACCAGGCGCGGACCCGCCTGGTCGCGTCGCACGGCCACGACCTGCCGATCGCCTTGCTCGAGGACGCGGTCGCGGTGCTGGGTGCGTTCGCGCTTGCCGCGGTAACAGCTTCTCTGTGACAGGGCGTTTCGACGCGATCATAGTGGGCGCCGGCCAGGCCGGGCCCTCGCTGGCGGGTCGACTCACCGCGGTCGGCCACACCGTTGCCATGGTGGAGCGCAAGCTTATCGGCGGCACCTGTGTCAACACTGGATGCATCCCGACCAAAACCTTGGTGGCCAGCGCGCATGCTGCGCACCTGGCCCGTCGCGGCGCCGACTTCGGCATCGGGACCGGAGCGGTCAGCGTGGACATGGCGAAGGTAAAGGCACGCAAAGACGAGATCATGCTGGGCGACCGCAAGGGCGTCGAGGACTGGTTGAACGGAATGGACGGCTGCACCGTCGTCCGCGGGCACGCCCGATTCGAGGATCCGCACACGCTGCGCGTCGGCGATGGGGTGCTACAAGCCGAGCGGATCTTCCTCAACGTCGGTGGCCGTGCGGTGGTGCCCGACCTTCCGGGCCTTTCGGAAGTTGAGTTCCTCACCAACGTGTCGATCCTTGAACTCGACACCTTGCCCGAACATCTCGTCATCATCGGTGGCAGCTACATCGCGCTCGAGTTCGCCCAGATGTACCGCCGTTTCGGCGCCCGGGTGACCGTCGTCGAGAAAGGGCCGCGGCTGGCGTCCCGCGAAGACAACGACGTCTCGGACACCATCAAAGCGATCCTGCAGAACGAAGGCATCGACATCGTGGTCGATGCCGCTGATATCCGGATAGCGAAGCGGGACAGTTATGTTGAAGGCTTCGAAGTGACGTCGCGGGCCGGCGCCGCGCCAATAGCCGGCAGTCATCTGCTGCTGGCGGTCGGGCGGCGGCCCAACACCGACGACCTCGGCCTTGAGCATGCCGGTGTCCGAACCGATGCCCGGGGATATATCACGGTCGACGACCAACTGAAAACCAGCGTCGACCATATCTGGGCAATGGGCGATTGTAACGGCAAGGGCGCCTTCACCCACACCTCGTATAACGACTTCGAAATCGTCGCGGCCAACCTGCTCGACAATGACCCACGCCGGGTCAGCGACCGAATCCCTACCTATGCCCTCTACATCGACCCACCGCTGGGACGGGCCGGAATGACCGTCGAGCAAGTGCGTGCGTCGGGCCGCCCTGCATTAGTCGGTCAACGGCCCATGACCCGGGTCGGTCGCGCGGTGGAAAAAGGTGAGACACAAGGCTTCATGAAAGTGGTAGTCGACGCTCAAACGCAGCAGATCCTGGGGGCGGCCATCCTCGGTGTCGGTGGCGACGAGGCCATCCACGAAATTCTGGATGTGATGTCGGCGAAGGCGCCCTACACCACGCTGGCGCGCACCATGCACATCCACCCGACGGTCAGCGAGCTGATACCGACGATGCTGCAGGAGATGTCGCCGCTGCAATAGGCACTACGCCGCCGGGTCTGCCTGGTGCAGAACGGCGTCCGCATCACCCTCGTTAGGATGCTCCGGCCAACCCGGGTACGGCGGCGGCGTCCCGCCGAAGACCGGGCAGTGCGCGTGGTGCGCGCACCAGTCGCACAGCCGTGATGGACGCGGCCTGAAATCGCCTGTTGCACCGGCGGATTGAATCGCCTGCCAAATCGCCATCAGTGTCTTCTCGAAGCGCAGCAGCTCGTCTTCGTCGGGGGAGTAGTCCAGCAGCTGACCGTCCGCCAGGTAGATGAGCCGCAGCCGTGTCGGCAGCACGCCGCGCGACCGCAGCAAAGCGACCGCGTAGAACTTCATCTGAAACATCGCCTTGAACTCGGCGAGGGCCCGCGCTTCCGGCGGCGCCTTGCCGGTCTTGTAGTCCACCACCCGCAACTCGCCGGTAGGTGCGACATCGATGCGATCGATGATCCCGCGCAGCAGCGTGCCGTCGGCAAGCTCGACCTCGATGCGCTGCTCGCAGCTTTGCGGGTCGAACCGGGTCGGGTCTTCCAACCGGTAATAGCCGGACAGCAGCGCGCGGGCCTCGTCGAGGAGTTGAGATTGTTGCTCGGCGTCCAACTCGGCGACCAGGTCGGGCGCCGCCGCGATCACCTGCTCCCAGGCCGGGCTGACCAGTGTGCCGGCGGCCTGCGGGCCGCGTTCTGTCGCGGGCAGGCTGTACAGCTGCTGCAGAGCGGCATGCACCACCGAGCCGCGCAGTTGTGCCGTTGACGGCGGCTCAGGAAGCCGATCGATCGCCCGGAACCGGTAGAGCAGCGGGCATTGCTTGAAGTCCGCCGCACGCGACGGCGACAGTGCTGGTCTCGACGCCGGACTCGACCTGGCTACATTGCCCGATTCGATATTGCCCGGTTCGGGGCTCATGCGCGCTGCTCTCCCCCGCAAGCGGGAGGTGCGCCCCACCTCATCGCTGCTTTGTATATCGTCGCCGACGCGGCTCATATCCGCAGCCTAAGGGCGAGGTCGGACAACCCCGCGCACCTTTTCCGGCGCGTCTGCTGGCAGGCTAGACAGCTGTGTCTGCAACCGGGCCGTTCGCCGTCGGCGATCGTGTCCAGCTCACCGACGCCAAGGGTCGGCATTACACGATGCTGCTCAGTCCCGGCGGCGAATTTCACACCCACCGTGGCGCGATCGCGCACGACACGGTGATCGGGCTGCCGGAGGGCAGCGTGGTCAAATCGACCAACGGCGACCTTTTCCTGGTTCTGCGTCCACTGCTGGTGGATTACGTGATGTCCATGCCTCGCGGCGCCCAGCTGATCTACCCCAAAGACGCCGCTCAGATCGTGCACGAGGGCGACATCTTCCCAGGCGCCCGGGTTTTGGAGGCCGGTGCCGGCTCCGGGGCGCTGACCTGTTCGCTACTGCGTGCGGTCGGGCCGCACGGGCGGGTGATCTCCTACGAGGTGCGCGCCGACCACGCCGAACACGCTCGCCGCAATGTGGAGACGTTTTCCGGAGGCGTCCCCGAGAACTGGCGGCTGGTCCTCAGCGATGTCGCCGACGCCGACTTGGCTGACGGCTCGGTCGACCGGGTCGTGCTGGACATGCTGGCGCCGTGGGAGGTGCTCGACACCGTGTCGCGGGTTCTGGTCCCGGGCGGCGTGCTGATCGTGTACCTGGCCACCGTCACTCAGCTATCCAAGACGGTGGAGGCGCTGCGAGACCAACAGTGCTGGACCGAGCCGCGCTCTTGGGAGACGCTGCAACGCGGCTGGAATGTCGTCGGATTGGCCGTGCGGCCGCAGCACAACATGCGCGGCCACACCGGGTTCCTGGTGTTGGCGCGTCGACTGGCCCCGGGCACCGTCACGCCGACGCCGCTGCGCCGCAAGCGCTGAGCCGCCGGGTTAGTCGTCGCTGCGGTGCAGGCCACGGCGCACCGACAGCAATTCGAACTCCGGGTGGGCGGCCACTAACCGTTCAGCCGCGTCGAGCACATCGACGGCGTGGCCGCGGTCGGCGGACACCATCGCCACCCCGATGCCCGCCCGTCGGTAGAGCTTATGCAAGCCCGTCTCGGCTGCCGACACGCTGAACTTGCGCTGCAACTCCGCCACTACCGGGCGGATCACCGATCGCTTCTGCTTGAGTGAGCGCACGTCACCGAGCAGCAAATCGAACTCGAGCCACCCGATCCACATCGCAGGGTCAGCGGCCGGGTGTCGTCGCTGGAGGCGGCGCGACTTGCGCGGTACGGAAAGCCAGCAGCACGTCGGCGGTTCGCGCCGACAGCTGCCACCCGCCTTGGTACGGCGTGAATTCCATCGGGAAGGAGAACCTGTGCCCGCGGGGATTCGGTGAGCTGACGTTGACGTTGGCCACCACGTCGGCCGGATTCCGGTCCGACCATGCGACGTCTCGCACATCGACCTTCATCGGTGCAAAGCCGCCGTTGAGCAGCGCGGCGGCGAACTGGTCGAGCACGGCCGCGTTGTCCGGGGTGGCACCTTCGACCAGGTTCAGTTTCTGACTGCCGGGCACCCCGGGGTCGCCGAGCCGGTACAGCACCGCGGCCAGGGCCTCGGGCGGCGGCAGCGGAGCGACTTGCGCAGCCGGTGTCGACGCCAGCGACGCTGACGTCCGCGGCGGCTCGTTCT
The DNA here is from genome assembly GCF_035623875.1 of Mycobacterium sp. Lineage (GTDB taxonomy): Bacteria > Actinomycetota > Actinomycetes > Mycobacteriales > Mycobacteriaceae > Mycobacterium. The sequence continues at coordinate 15,280 of NZ_DASPSP010000004.1, forward strand.
CAGGCGAAGCGCTGTGCTCATCGCCCGAGCACCCAGAGAGGCCGAGCGCCGCCACAATCGTGGCGGCGCTTAGGACTGCGGTTAGGTGTCGGCCCATCCAGCAGCGGTCAGCCGCCCGCCGACTGCACAGACTGGATCAATGTCATCGCGGAAGTGCGCGATAGCTTCCAGCCGCCCTGGTCGACGAACGTGATGTTCTCGATCGTCGGGGCCAGGTGCGGACCCGTGGCGGTGACATTGGCCGAGGCTGTGGCGGGGCCGGCGGGCTGAATGTTGGCGATGTTGAACGTCAGCGGCAGGCTGCCCTTGGCGGCGGCTTGCTGCAGCTTCTTGTCGGCGAAGTGGCCCTCGACGCCGCCGACCCCGCCCTCCACCAGATTGCTCTTGCTGGCGAACGGCACGCTCGGGTCTTGCAGGCTGTTGAGCAGGCTGACCAATACGTCAGGCGTGGGCACATCGGCGCCGGGCACGACCGGGTCCAGCGGCAGCGGGGCGCTCAAAACGACCGGTTTAACCTGAGGCAACGCGGCGGTAACAGATGCAATGCAGGTCACACCCGCGGCCGCCGCGCCGATTGCGGCGACAGCCGCCACGCCCGTGGCTAGGGATTTCACGGTCACAGATGTCCTCTCCGATCAGGCAGGTTCAACATGATGTTAACGCTGATGCCAGTGTGCCCCATTTCGAGTTCCCGCATGAATTGGAAATCGCCGGTAGCGTTGGGGTATCCGCCGCACCACCTTCGGGAGCGGGAAAGGAGCGCAACATGGGTGAGTCAGAGCGCGAAACGTTCGGTAGCCCGCGCGAGCCAGACCTGTCCGGCGAGGACGCGGCCGAATTGGAAGAGCTCCGGCGCGAAGCGGCGATACTGCGTGAGCAACTCGAAAACGCCGTCGGATCGCAGAGCGCCGCGCGCAGTCCCCGCGACATCCACCAGCTTGAGGCAAGAATCGATTCACTCGCCGCGCGTAATTCCAAACTGATGGAAACGCTCAAGGAAGCCCGGCAGCAGCTGCTGGCGCTGCGCGAAGAGGTCGACCGGCTCGGGCAGCCGCCGAGCGGCTACGGCGTGTTGTTGTCCACGCACGACGACGACACCATCGACGTGTTCACCTCCGGGCGCAAGATGCGCCTAACGTGCTCGCCCAACATCGAAGTCAAGTCTTTGCGGAAGGGACAGACAGTTCGGCTCAACGAGGCTTTAACTGTCGTCGAGGCCGGCACCTACGAATCGGTCGGCGAAATCTCCACGCTGCGCGAGATTCTCAACGACGGGCACCGGGCCCTGGTCGTCGGACACGCCGACGAGGAACGCATCGTGTGGCTGGCCGACCCGTTGGTCGCCGAGGATCTGCCCGACGGGCACCCCGACGCTCTCAACGACGACCAGCGGCCCCGCAAGCTGCGTCCCGGCGACTCGCTACTGGTCGACACCAAGGCCGGCTATGCGTTCGAGCGCATTCCCAAAGCCGAAGTCGAGGACTTGGTGCTGGAAGAGGTGCCGGACGTCACCTACGACGACATCGGTGGGCTGGGCCGGCAGATCGAGCAGATCCGCGACGCCGTGGAGCTGCCGTTCCTGCACAAGGAGTTGTACCGGGAATACGCGCTGCGCCCGCCCAAAGGGGTGCTGCTCTACGGCCCGCCCGGTTGCGGTAAGACGTTGATCGCCAAGGCCGTCGCCAACTCGCTGGCCAAGAAGATGGCGGAGGTTCGCGGCGACGACGCGCGCGAAGCCAAGTCGTACTTCTTGAACATCAAGGGCCCCGAGCTGCTGAACAAATTTGTCGGCGAGACCGAACGTCACATCCGGCTGATTTTCCAGCGGGCCCGCGAGAAGGCGTCCGAAGGCACGCCGGTGATCGTGTTCTTCGACGAGATGGATTCGATATTCCGCACCCGCGGTACCGGGGTTTCGTCCGACGTCGAAACGACGGTTGTGCCACAGCTGCTGAGCGAGATCGACGGCGTGGAGGGCCTGGAGAACGTCATCGTGATCGGCGCGTCCAACCGCGAGGACATGATCGACCCGGCGATCCTGCGGCCCGGGCGCCTCGACGTCAAAATCAAGATCGAACGCCCGGACGCCGAATCCGCGCAAGACATCTTCTCCAAGTACCTCACCGAGGAATTGCCGGTGCACGCCGACGATTTGGCGGAATTCGGTGACGACCGCTCGCTGTGCATCAAGGCGATGATCGAGAAGGTCGTCGACCGGATGTACGCCGAGATCGACGACAACCGATTCTTGGAAGTGACCTACGCCAACGGCGACAAAGAAGTCATGTACTTCAAGGACTTCAACTCCGGTGCAATGATCCAGAATGTCGTCGACCGGGCGAAGAAGAACGCGATCAAGTCGGTGTTGGAGACCGGTCAGCCGGGTCTGCGCATCCAGCACTTGCTCGATTCGATCGTCGACGAGTTCGCCGAGAACGAGGACCTGCCCAACACCACCAATCCCGATGACTGGGCCAGGATTTCAGGTAAGAAGGGTGAGCGGATCGTCTACATTCGCACCCTGGTCACCGGCAAGAGTTCGAGCGCGTCGCGGGCCATCGACACCGAGTCCAACTTGGGCCAGTACCTTTAGCCGCAGGGTCAGTCGGTCACCAGCGAATAGCTGTTCTTCAGGTCGTCCTGCAGAACCTGCGCGGCGCGGTTACTGGTGTCGATGCGCAATGGACTTTCCAGCACTCGTGACTGGTAGGTCCATCCTTCTGGCAAATTGAGCCGGTCGCCGAGTTGGCGCAGGTCGGCTCGCGACAGGTTGGGATCGACAATCTGGCTCCAGGTCTGCATCACCCAGCGCCGGAACGCGGGATCTTGCAGTTCGTAGACCTCTTCAGCGGCGTCGAATGTGAAGACGGTGTGACGGTTGACCTGATTTGCGGTGTAGGGCGCTGGGTTCATCGCTGTCAGCAAGACGGTGGCCTGCAGCTGCATGTCGATGCCGCCGAAGTTTTTGATGATCTTCGGGCCCTGGGGCACCTTCTCGATGCTGTTCATCAGCCAGTACCGCGGTCCGTTGAGCAGGGCTGTGGCAGCACCGTTTTCGGTCGCGATGGCCTGCGCGTCGAGCTTCGACCACAGCTCGGCCGGACAGTCGTTGAGCGGGTAGCTGTTGTAGACGCTCGCCTGCGGCCCCGCCTCGCCCGGCGTCACCAGAAGGACTTCGCCATAGCGTTTCCCGGACAAGCCGGTCGTGGGGTCGTTTAGCGCGTCAGTAGACATCAGGGTGAAGTTAACCACTACTTGTACCTGCGTCAATGACGTGTCCCGGGTTGTGGGGCCGGGTTACGTCGGATTTACCGGTTCGCCGTCTGGCCTTCACCGCTGCGGCCCCGTCGCCGCTTCGCGGCTCGCAGGTACCCCAGCGGGCCGAGAACGGCCCGCATCGTCGCTGCGCGTAGGTTCGATCGGCTCGCTCCTCCTCGGGTCGAGAACGGCCCGCATCGTTGCTGCGCCTAGGCTCTAGGCATGCAACGGATTATCGGGACGGAGGTCGAGTACGGCATTTCCTCGCCGTCGGACCCGACCGCCAACCCGATCCTGACCTCGACGCAGGCGGTGCTGGCCTACGCGGCCGCCGCCGGCATTCAGCGCGCCAAACGCACCCGCTGGGACTACGAGGTGGAATCGCCGCTGCGAGATGCGCGCGGATTCGACCTGAGCCGGTCGGCCGGCCCGCCGCCGGTCGTCGACGCGGACGAGGTCGGCGCCGCCAACATGATCTTGACCGACGGCGCGCGGCTTTACGTCGACCACGCGCACCCGGAATATTCCGCGCCGGAGTGCACCGACCCACTGGACGCGGTGATCTGGGACAAGGCCGGCGAGCGGGTGATGGAGGCCGCAGCCCGGCACGTGGCCAGCGTGCCGGGTGCAGCCAAGCTCCAGCTGTACAAGAACAACGTCGACGGCAAGGGCGCGTCCTACGGGTCGCACGAGAACTATCTGATGAGCCGGCAGACGCCGTTCTCGGCCGTCATCGCGGGGTTGACGCCGTTCCTGGTATCCCGGCAGGTGATCACCGGCTCCGGTCGGGTCGGGATCGGGCCCGCCGGTGACGAGCCGGGCTTCCAGTTGTCCCAGCGTGCCGACTACATCGAGGTCGAGGTCGGGCTGGAAACCACACTGAAACGCGGGATCATCAACACCCGCGACGAGCCGCACGCGGACGCCGACCGCTACCGACGGCTGCACGTCATCATCGGCGACGCCAACCTCGCCGAGACATCGACGTATCTGAAGCTGGGCTCGACGGCGCTGGTGCTGGACCTGATCGAAGAGGGCCCTGCACACGGGATCGACCTGACCGATTTGGCGCTGGCTCGGCCGGTGCACGCCGTGCACGCGATCAGCCGCGATCCCTCGCTGCGCGCCACCGTCGCGTTGGCCGACGGCCGCGAATTGACCGGCCTTGCGCTGCAGCGGATTTATCTGGACAGGGCGGCCAAGCTGGTGGACGGCCGCGACCATGACGCGCGGGCTGCCGACGTCGTGGAGACCTGGGCGCACGTGCTCGATCAACTCGAGCGCGACCCGATGGAGTGCGCCGAACTACTGGACTGGCCTGCCAAGCTGCGGCTGCTCGAGGGTTTCCGGCACCGGGAGAACCTGAGCTGGTCGGCGCCTCGGCTGCACCTCGTCGATTTGCAGTACTCGGATGTCCGGCTGGACAAAGGGCTCTACAACCGGCTGGTGGCGCGCGGCTCGATGAAGCGATTGGTGACCGAACAGCAGGTGATCAATGCGGTGGACAACCCACCGACCGACACCCGGGCCTACTTCCGCGGCGAGTGCTTGCGCCGATTCGGCGCAGACATCGCCGCGGCCAGCTGGGACTCGGTGATCTTCGACCTCGGCGGCGACTCGCTGGTGCGCATTCCGACGCTTGAGCCGCTGCGCGGCAGCAAGGCGCACGTCGGCGCGCTGCTGGATTCGGTGGACAGCGCGGTCGAGCTGGTGGAGCAACTGACCACCTAAACCAGACGGTGGGGGTCGTTAAGCAGGGCAACAGCGGTATTGACCGGTAGGGTGGAGAAACCGACGGACGTGTTCTTCACGGCCGATGACGATGCAGGAGGCAGCGATGGCTCAGGAGCAGACCAAGCGCGGCGGTGGCGGCGGCGATGACGACGACCTCACCGCCAGCACGGCCGCGGGCCAGGAGCGTCGCGAGAAGCTGACCGAGGAGACCGACGATCTGCTCGACGAGATCGACGATGTTCTGGAAGAGAACGCCGAAGACTTCGTCCGCGCGTACGTCCAAAAGGGCGGACAGTGACCTGGCCGTTTCGCGATCGCCCGGCCACCCCCTCAGCATTTCCCGGAACCGCTTTTGGCGGTCTTTCCTCATTTGCGGACTTCTTGCGCCGTGAGGCCCCCGAGCTGCTGCCCACGAGCATCGGTAGCGCAGACCCCGGCGCGCTCGGTTCCCAGCTGCCGCATGGAACGACCATTGTTGCGTTGAAGCATCCCGGCGGCGTCGTCATCGCCGGCGACCGGCGCTCCACCCAGGGCAACATGATCGCCGGGCGTGACATCAAGAAGGTGTACATCACCGATGACTACACCGCGACCGGGATCGCCGGCACCGCGGCGATCGCGGTCGAATTCGCCCGCCTCTACGCCGTCGAGCTCGAGCACTACGAGAAGCTGGAAGGCGTGCCGCTGACCTTCGCCGGGAAGGTGAACCGGCTCGCGATCATGGTGCGTGGCAACCTCGGCGCCGCATTGCAGGGTCTGGTGGCGCTGCCGCTGCTCGCTGGTTTCGATATCGACGACCCTGAACCGGAGAAGGCGGGCCGCATCGTCTCGTTCGACGCTGCCGGCGGCTGGAACCTGGAGGAGGAGGGCTACCAGTCGGTCGGTTCGGGCTCGATTTTCGCCAAATCGTCGATGAAAAAGCTGTATTCGCAGGTGACCGATGCTGATTCGGCGCTGCGCGTCGCTGTTGAGGCGCTCTACGACGCGGCCGACGACGATTCCGCGACCGGTGGTCCCGATCTGGTCCGCGGGATCTACCCGACCGCGGTCACCATCGGCGCCGACGGTGCAGCCGACGTTCCTGAGCAGCGGATTGCCGAGCTGGCGCGAGAGGTCATCGAAAAGCGTTCCCGTGCAGACACTTTCGGCTCGGACGCGGAACGATCGCGGAGTGATTCATGAGTTTTCCGTACTTTATTTCGCCCGAGCAGTTGATGCGGGAACGCGGCGACCTTGCGCGCAAGGGCATCGCGCGGGCCCGCAGCGTGGTGGCGCTGGCCTACGCCGGAGGCGTGCTGTTTGTCGCCGAGAATCCGTCGCGGACACTGCAGAAGATCAGCGAGCTCTACGATCGGGTCGGCTTTGCCGCCGCCGGCAAGTTCAATGAATTCGACAATCTGCGCCGCGGCGGGATTCAGTTCGCCGACACCCGCGGGTACGCCTACGACCGCCGCGATGTCACCGGTCGGCAGCTGGCCAATGTCTACGCGCAGACGCTGGGCAGCATCTTCACCGAACAGGCCAAGCCCTACGAGGTCGAGCTGTGTGTGGCCGAAGTTGCGCACTACGGCGAGACCAAACCGCCTGAGCTGTATCGAATTACCTACGATGGGTCGATCGCCGACGAGCCGCATTTCGTGGTGATGGGTGGTACGACCGAGCCGATCACCACCGCGCTGAAGGACTCCTACGCCGAGAACGCCAACCTGGCAGATGCGGTGCGAATCGCGGTCAAAGCGTTGCAGGCGGGCAGTGCTAACGGGGGCGACGAGCCCACCCTCGGGGTGTCGACGTTGGAAGTTGCCATCCTCGACGCCAAGCGGCCGCGGCGTGCGTTCCGGCGAATCACCGGTTCGGCGCTGGAGCGGTTGTTGCCCGACCACAACGGTTCTGAATCGGAGAACGATTCGGCGGAGAAATCGCCGAAATAGGCTCGGGTTATGTGCTGATCGGCTTGTTGCTCGCATTGGGCTGCTCGGTGTGCTATGGCACGGCAACGGTGTTGCAGGCCGCCGCGACCCGCTCGGTGGACGCCGGCAGCGACTCCGGAGTTGACCCGGTCTTACTGTTGCGCGCGCTGCGGCAGTGGCGCTACCTCCTGGGCATTGGGCTCGACGGCCTTGGCTTTCTATTGCAAGTGGCGGCGCTGCGCCTGGTCCCGATCTACGTCGTCGCCGCGGCGATCGCAGCGTCGCTCGCTGTCACCGCGATCGTGGCCGCATGGGTGCTGTCGGTGCGGTTGTCAAAGACGGAGTGGGTGGCGGTGGGCGTGGTGTGCGCCAGCCTCGCGATGCTTGGCCTTGCCGCTGGACCCGAAGGTTCGCAGCGCGGGCCGGCCGGACTTCGCTGGGCGCTGCTGGTGGTGGTCGCGGCATTGTTCATCACCGGCGCGGCCGCGGGCCGCGTCGGCGACCGCTCCCGCGCACTCGTCTTGGGGCTCGGAGCCGGTATCGGGTTCGGGGTCGTCGAGATCGCCGTGCGCTTGGTCGATCCGATCGATCCGACTAAAGCCGTTTTTTACACCAACCCCGCCGTTTATGCCGTGATCGCAGGGGGGGTGGCCGGGTTTCTGCTGCTGACCTCCGCTTTGAGCCGCGGATCGGTGACCACAGCCGTCGCCGGCATGGTTGTGGGTGAAACGGTTGGCCCTGCGCTCGTCGGGGTGGCGTGGCTCGGCGACCGCACCCGTGCGGGGCTGAGCTGGATGGTTGTGGCGGGATTCGTGATAGCGGTCGCCGCGACTCTGGCCCTGAGCCGATTCGGCGGGGTGCCCGACCCCGTCGAGTCGTGATACCCGCCCGCGGGGGCGAGCCAAAGTGCAACGACAACACCCGCTTTGGCGCTGTTTGCAATCCGTTAACAGCCGCGTTGCCGGAAGTCGGATTCGGAGCTATCCTGCGAAAGCACCTCGTTAGGCGAGGCTTCTGAAGCGAACACAGGCCACTGATCTGACGACGTCGAGAGACGCCCAAGATCAGGACAGATCTCCCCGGCTTAAGGGGTGGTCCCAAGTGGCTTTCCCAGCTCTGCGGGGGATACGTCGTTCAGTGCCAAAGCTCAACGTGTGAGGGCGTCGTCGCCGCTCCACTGGTCCGCCGGGATCCCTCTTTGTGCGCGTCTTGACTGACATCGAGTGTGGAAGGCAGGTGTTCCCATGACCAGCATGATCGACGTCGCCCGTGTCAACTTGGCCGGCTCAGGGGATGGGCTGCGCCTGACTCCCTACGAGGCGATGGCGCAAGACCTAATGTTTCTTCGCGCGGAACTGGAGACGGCGGGAATTCCGTTCCTGCTCATCCGCGGCGCTGACGGGCGTCCGGCACTCGTCGTTGATATCGGCCTACGCGCACGAGTCGCCGAAGCGCTGATGTCAGCGTGCCTGGAGGCGCCGCTGCGTGCCAAGATCCTCGACGGGACGGGGCGCAGCTCGGTGTACCTGGGCGATGGGCTGCTGTCGGCGGACCCGGACCCGCGGCTGCTGCGGGTGTTTCGTCGGCGCGAATGCCCGCGTTCCGGCATGCGTTATGGTGCTTCGGCCGGGGTGGAGCTGCAGTTCTGGGTGTTCGGCGGGCAGCAGGCAATCTGCCCGATCGAGAACTCGCTTACTCGTAAGGCGTTGCCGCTGAGCGAGATCGTGCACGCCGACGTGGAACTGCAAGGCCGCACATGGCCGACGATCGCCGGAATGTTCGCTCCGCACGCCGGCGACATCACGTTCGACATCGACATGGTGTTCTCGTGGGTGGACGGCAACGACCCGGAGTTTCGCGCACGCCGCGCGGCAGCGATGGCGAATCACGTTGTGGGCGAAGGCGACGACGCCGACGCGCGGATCCGTCAAATCGACGAGCTGAAGTACGCCCTGCGTTCGGTGCATGCCTTTGCGCCGTGGGTGCGGCGGATCTTCATCGCGACCGACTCGCCGGTCCCCGAGTGGCTTGCACCCCACCCCAAAGTCACCATCGTGCGCGCCGAGGATCATTTCACCGACCTCTCAGCGCTGCCGGTGTACAACAGCCACGCGGTGGAAACGCAGCTACACCACATCCCCGGTCTCGCAGAGCATTTCCTGTACTCCAACGACGACATGTTCCTCGGCCGCGCCCTTTCACCGACGATGTTCTTCTCGCCGGGTGGAGTGACGAAGTTCATCGAAGCGGGCACGCGTATCGGGCTGGGGTCCAACCACCCCGAGCGCAGTGGATTCGAGAACGCTGCACGGGTCAACCGGCAGCTGCTGTGGGACAGGTTCGGCAAGATCATCACCCGTCACCTCGAACACACCGCTGTGCCGCTGCGCAAGAGCGTGCTGCGCGAACTCGAGTGTGAGTTTCCGGCCGACTTCGCCCGTACCCAGGCCAGCCGCTTCCGCGCCAGCACGGACATCTCGGTGACCAACTCGCTGTACCACTACTACGCGTTGATGACAGGACGTGCGGTGCAGCACGAGGCCGCGAAGATGCTCTACGTCGACAGCACGATGCGGTCCGGCTTGGAGAAATTGCCGAAGTTGCTGAAGAAGCGCAAGTTCGACTTCTTCTGCCTCAACGACGGCAGCTTCCCCGAGGTGAGCGCGCGGGAGCGAGCCGACGTCGTCGGCGACTTTCTGGAGAGGTATTTCGCGGTGCCCGCCCCCTGGGAGCGGGCGGCCGGGGACGAGTGAAAGCGCCCGGCGGCGCTAGGTGTGTACCAGCTGCTGTGCGATGTGCGGTATCCGGCCTGCCGGCAGGATGCTCACGCCCGCGTGGGCGAGTTCCCGCCGCACGGTCTCCGGCTGGACGAATCGTCCCACTGTGGGACCGGCGGCCAGCGGAATGACAGTGTGCACCACCGTTTCTGGGTAGCAATGCACGAGGTTGAACGCCTGTGCGCTGTCGCGGCCCCGGGTTCCTGCCGTCAGGAGGTCCTGGGTGTAGCAACTGGCCGAGGCCACCGAAACCGGGATTCCGGCGAAGGTTGCCGTCGTCGAGTAGTGCAAGTGCCCGGCGAGGATGCTGCGCACATCGGTGCCGCGCAGCACTCGCGCGAGTGGTGTTTGGTCGCGCAGCTCCACCAGGACCGCGAGGTCCTGCACGCTGGGTATCGGCGGATGGTGCATCGCAAGGATGGTGCCGAAGGGTGCAGGCTCAGCCAATTGCGCGGTAAGCCACTGCAACTGCTCGGGCGCGATTTCGCCGTGGTGGTAGCCGGGAACCGAGGTGTCCAAAACGATTACGCGTAAACCGGCGATCTCATACACGCGGTCCATCGGCGCCATTGTCGGGGCCTCGCGCAGCAGGTGCTCGCGCAGCGCCGCCCTGTTGTCGTGGTTACCCATCACCCAGATGACCTGTGCGCCAAGGCGATCGGCCAACGGCTCGACCAGGTTGCGCAGCTTGCGGTAGGCGTCGGGCTGCCCGGTGTCGGCGAGGTCGCCGGTAAAAATCAAGGCGTCGGGTCGAGTTTGAGAAGCCTCGAGCCGCTCAAGCAGCTCGGATAATCGGTCCTCCGCGTCGACGTCGCCGTAGAGGTCGCCGTCGCCGGCTATGAGATGGGTGTCGCTGATGTGTGCGATGACGTAGTCCGGCCGCGGGTGCTCCGCGACCCTGGCTCTGTCCACAGGACTGGAGAAGCCTTTCTGACGACTGTGCTCGCGGTAAGGAGCAGCCCAAGTCTACCGGACTGGTTAGGTGCACCCGCGGACCGGGCCGATCGGCCGCGTTATCCACAGTTGGCAGGTTGTCCACAGGTTGGAGGTTCCGGGCGCCGGCCCGCCGCGCCAGAAGACGACTAAAATCGCTCATATGTTCGATGTAGGGCTCCCGGGACCGGCGGATCTGGTGACCGCGGACGACAGCATGGTGATCGCCGCAATCACCGGGTGGGCCTGCGTCGAGGCGGCCGCCTCCGCACGCCGGCTCGCGGCGATCGCGGAGCTAGTCCGCCGACGCGCCGACGGCCCGACTGACTGCGCGCAGTGGTCGTGCGACAACTGGGATTCAATGGCCGCCGAGGTCGCCGCCGCGTTGCACGTCAGCCACGGCACGGCATCGGGCCAGATGTATCTGAGCATCGCATTACGCGACCGGCTACCCAATGTGGCTGCGGCGTTCGCCGAGGGAATGCTCAGCGCGCGGTTGGTGGCCGCGATCGTATGGCGCACCGATCTGATCAAAGACGAGGCGGCGCTGGCCTTGGCCGATAAGACCTTGGCCCAAGAGGCCATCCGATTCGGGCCGCTGTCGGTGGCCAAGGCCGAGCAAGCGATTGATGACATTGTCGATCGTTACGATCCCGCGGCGCTGCGACGGACCCGGGCGGCGGCCCGCGGCCGCGACGTTGTGATCGACTCGCCGCACGGCCAGGATGGCACCACCAACCTATGGGGAACGTTGTATTCGACCGACGCGGCGGTGCTGGAACGGCGGTTGACGCAGCTGGCTCACGGGGTGTGCGATGACGATCCGCGCACCATCGCCCAGCGCCGCGCCGACGCGTTGGGCGCGCTCGCCGCCGGGGCCGACCAGCTGGCGTGTGCCTGCGGTAGCGCTTCCTGCCCGGCCGGTGTCGATGTCGACCACCGGGCGATAAGTGTCGTCATTCACGTCGTCGCCGAAGAATCGGCCGTGGCCGCGGAGGCACCTGCCTCCGCTCCCGCCCTTGATCCATCGGGCGATCGGATTCAACGGTCCGCCGGTCGGATTGTCAGCGGCGGTGCGGTGCCGGCCCCGCTGCTGGCCGAGTTGATCCGCGGCGGCGCCAAGGTCACGCCGGTGCGCCTTCCCGCCGATGCAGCTGCCGAACCGGGCTATCGCCCGTCGGCTGCGTTGGAGCGGTTCGTCCGGTGTCGGGATATGACTTGTCGGTTCCCGGGCTGTGACCGGCCCGCCGAGTTCTGCGATGTGGACCACACGGTGCCCTTCCCCATCGGGCTGACCCATCCGTCGAATCTCAAGTGCCTGTGCAGAAAGCACCATTTGCTGAAAACCTTCTGGACCGGCATCAACGGTTGGCACGACGAGCAGTGGTCAGACGGGACCATCGTGTGGACCGCTCCCAGTGGGCAGACCTACACCACCCGCCCCGGCAGTCGCCTGCTGTTTCCCGGGCTGTGCCTGCCCACCGGCGAATTACCCACCGCGCCAACGGTTGACCGACCGCTAGGCGATCGCGGGCTGATGATGCCCAGACGCCACCGAACACGCGAACAAGACCGCGCATACCGCATCGACGCCGAACGCGCTCTCAACGCCGGCCACGTCGCCGAACGCAACAAACCGCCGCCCTTCTAGACCTTCCCCAGCCCCGGCACGATGTCGCCGAGCCTGAAGGTGACTGGGGTTTCGAGTTGGGAATAGGTACATGACCGTGGATCGCGATCGGGGCGCCAGCGGTTGAACTGGGCGGTGTGGCGGAACCGCGCCCCTTCCATGTGGTCGTAACGGACTTCCACCACCCGTTCGGGTCGCAGTGGCACGAACGAGAGGTCTTTGCCTGCGTTCCAGCGGGAAAACTCGTTCTTACGCGGCGTGCGTTCGCCTGCTTCGTGCGCAGCCCAATTCCAGGGGTGGGCATCGAAGCCGACGACGAGTGGCTGCAGCTCGGTGAATAGTCGCTGCCGCTCGGCCATCGGAAAAGCGCCGATGACGCCGACCGAAGCGAGGGTTCCGTCGTCCGTGTAGAGCCCGAGCAACAGCGAACCGATCGCCTCGCCGCCCGACTTGTGCACTCGATAACCCCCGACCACGCAATCTGCGGTGCGCTCGTGCTTGATTTTGAACATGACGCGTTTGTCCGGCTGGTAGGTGATCCCCAGCGGCTTGGCGACGACGCCATCGAGGCCGGCTCCCTCGAATTCGTCGAACCAGCGCTGCGCGGTGTCCAGGTCGGTCGTTGCTGGCGTGACATGAAAGGAGGGCCCGGAGTCTGTCAATGCGCCGACCAGGGCGGCGCGGCGTTCGGAAAATGGTCGCCCGGTGTAGTCGTCATCGCCGAGGGCGAGCAAGTCGAACGCGATGAAGGACGAGGGCGTGTGTTCGGCCAGCATCCGCACCCGAGAATCGGCCGGGTGGATGCGATGTTGCAGCGCCTCGAAGTCCAAGCCGTGGTCGGTGGCGATGATGATTTCGCCGTCAATCACGCACCGTCCCGGTAACTCGGCCTTGGCGGCCGCGAGCAACTCGGGAAAGTAGCGGGTCATCGGTCGCTCGTTGCGACTGCCCAACTCGACCTGATCGCCGTCGCGGAAGCAGATGGACCTGAACCCGTCCCATTTCGGCTCGTAGGACGAATCGGGTGGGATCGACCGAACCGACTTGGCCAGCATCGGCGAGACCGGAGGCATCACGGGGAGGTCCATGGGTTCATTGTGGCGGGCGGCATGTTGGAATCAGGATGTGGCCGCTGCAGCAGAAGAACTCGACGTCGACGGGATCGCGGTTCGGTTCACCAATCCGGACAAGGTGTATTTTCCTGAGCTGGGAGCCAACGGAACGAAACGCACACTCGTCGAGTATTACCTCGCGGTCGCTCGCGGGCCGATGCTCACCGCGCTGCGCGACCGCCCAACCCATCTGCAGCGCTTCCCCGATGGCATCGACGGCGAAGAGATCTACCAGAAGCGGATTCCGCAGCACCATCCCGACTACCTGGAGACGTGCCGGGTCACGTTTCCGTCTGGGCGGACCGCCGACGCGCTGAAGGTGACCCATCCCGCGTCCATCGTGTGGGCGGCGCAGATGGGCACCATCACCCTGCATCCCTGGCAGGTACGCTGCCCGGACACCGAGCACCCCGACGAGTTGCGCATCGACCTAGATCCGCAGCCCGGCACCGGTTTTGTGGAGGCCCGGTCCGTCGCTGCCGATGTATTGCGGCCGCTGCTCGACGAGCTCGGACTGGTTGGCTACCCGAAGACGTCGGGGGGCCGCGGTATCCACGTGTTCCTGCGGATCAAGACGGATTGGGATTTCATCGCCGTGCGCCGGGCCGGCATCGCGCTGGCACGCGAGGTGGAGCGCCGTGCGCCGGCAGCGGTAACGACCTCGTGGTGGAAAGAGCAACGCGGCAAGCGCATCTTCATTGACTTCAACCAGAACGCTCGCGACCGCACGTTCGCGTCGGCGTACTCGGTGCGGCGCACTGCAATCGCGACGGTGTCGACGCCGCTGACGTGGGACGAGCTGGCCAGCGCTGACCCCGACGACTACACCATGGCTACCGTGCCCGAGCTGGTAGCCCGCCGCGAGGACCCATGGGCCGACATGGATTCCGTCGAGCAGTCCATTGCGCCGCTGCTGGAGATGGTTGAAGCCGACGAGAAGCGCGGACTCGGCGATATGCCATATCCGCCCAATTACCCGAAGATGCCGGGGGAGCCTAAACGGGTGCAGCCGAGCCGGGATAGGGATTTGAGCAGCAAGAATAATCCTGATTGATGCCGGGTGCTGTTTAGCATGGCAGGAACTCTCTTGATGACCTGGGATGATCATGTCCGCGCCCGAGTCCTGGAAGGCCTGGCCGAGACCTTCGGCCGGGTCCTCTGTTCGGCGGCGGCCGCCCAGAAGCTGATCTTTGTCCGCGAAGTGCCGATAGTGGGCCAGCGACATTCACCCCGGGGCGGCGTGCCGCCTCGGTCAGTTATCGACGGCAGTTTGTCACCGTGACATATTGGCCCTGACTGTAGGGCAGGGACAACTTGTCGTCGGAATCGATGCCAAAGACTCGAGCTCGGCGCAGTATGAACACAATGAGCGAGTTCATGCAGAATACCGACGCTTTCCTGTGGGCGATGGAAAGCGATCCCGTTTTGCGGTCGACCATCGTCACGATCTCCCTGCTGGACAGCACCCCGGACTGGGGGGAATTGGTTGAGCGGTTCGACGGGCTCAGCCGACGACTGCCGGCCTTCCGGCAGCGGGTAGTGTCGTCGCTTCGCCCGGCCCCGCCCCGCTGGGAGGACTGCCCGGACTTCGATCTCGGCTTCCACGTGCGTCGTGTGAGCGCGTCGCAGCCGGCAACTCTCGACACGGTGCTGGAGATGGGCCGGCTGGCCGCGATGTCGGACTTCGACCCGGCCAGACCAATGTGGGAGATCACCCTGATCGAGGGACTTGCGGACGGCGGCACCGCACTAATGACCAAGATGCACCACTCCCTGGCCGACGGCATCGGCGGCGTCCAGATCGCGATGACGCTATTCGACGTCACCGCCCGGCGGGGCGGCGCACTGCCCGCCGCGCCGCCACCACGGGTACCTTCGCCGCTGGACGGACTGCGCGACACACTCCGCTATGACGCGGGGCTGCTCGCGAATGCGGCGACGGCTTCGGTTACGAGCGCTCCCGGCGTGGCGCGAAGCGCCATACGGCATCCGGTGCAGACAGCCACCTCCGCGGCGGCGGTCGCGTCGTCGGTCTACCGCATCATGCGGCCGATCGGCAATTCCGGCTCGTCGCTCATGAAAGACCGCACGACGGTCCGTCGACTCGGGATCCACGAAGTGTCGAGGCTGCGGCTGCGCGACGCCGGACACGCAGCCGGGGGTTCGCTCAACGATGCGTTCCTCGCGGGCGTGACCGGCGCACTGCGCCGCTACCACGAAAAGCACAGCGCCGCGGTTGGGGACTTTCATGTGGGGATGCCGATCAGTCTCCGTACCGAAGGCGACGCGATTGGCGGAAACCGGGTCACGATGACGCGGTTCGACGTGCCGGTCGGCCTCGCCGACCCGGCGCGGCGAATCGAAGAGGTCCATTACCGGGCCACAAGGCAACGTGACGAGCGCTCGCTGCCCTACATGCAACTGATCGCCGGTGCGTTGAACGTGTTCCCGCGCTGGTACATCGGAGCGGTGTTGCGCCGCGTCGATTTTGTGGCCAGTGACGTGCCCGGCATCCCGATCCAGGTGCGTCTCGGCGGAGCCGCGCTGCGGATGGCGTACGGTTTCGGCCCGACGATCGGTTCGGCGGTGAATGTCACGCTGCTCACCTACGTCGACACGTGCGCGCTGGGAATTAACGTCGATACTGGCGCGATTCCGGACTTCGACCTGTTCCACGACTGCCTCGTTGACGGGTTCGACGAGGTGCTGGCGCTTGCCAACTAGACGTTGACCAAACTCCGCATCCGCTATGGCAGCTGATTTCCGCTGCTAGGGGCAGGGATTGGCAGCAAAGTTGCGTTAGGTCACCGGGCCGATAACGGTGTGCGTACGCTCCGACCATGGAGCTACGCGGGAAGCGAGTGCTGATCACTGGAGCGTCACGAGGTATCGGCGAGTCCCTCGCCCATGCCTTCGCCGGAGCCGGGGGCACGGTCGCGCTCGTCGCCCGCACACAGGACGCCCTTCAGACGCTCGCGGTCGAGCTTGGGGGCACAGCCCACCCCGCCGACCTGTCGGACCCAATTCAGGTCGCCACCCTCGTCAATCAGGTCGAGGACGAAGCTGGGCCGATCGACGTCCTGGTCAACAACGCCGGCATTGGGACTGCCGCCTACTTCGCCAACGCATCCAACGACCACCTGCGCGAAATCACCGAGGTTAATTACTTGGCAGCCGCCGAGCTGTGCCGGCAGGTCATCCCCCGGATGCTGGGACGCGGCGGCGGGCACATCGTCAACGTTTCGTCGATGGCCGACTGCGCCGTATTCCCCGGCCTCGTCGCCTACTCGGCATCGAAGGCGGCGCTTTCCCACTTCACCGCGGGATTGCGGGCGGACCTCCACGGGTTGTCGATCGGCACCACCCTCGTGGAGCTCGGGCCGATCCCTACCGACTTGCTCGCCGAGGCTAAGGACTACGAGCCGACGGCCGAGTCCTTCCAGCGCTTCTACCGGATGCGGCTCGTGGTCGACGTCGCCCGCGAGAAGGTGGCCGACGAGGTCGTCGACGCCGTACAGAAGGGCCGCAGACACGTGCGTATCCCTCAGCGAACCGCCGTCTTCCCCATGCTGTGCGAAGCGCCCCGGCGAATCGCCGAAGTGCTGCTCACTGGCGTCCCTCACCGAGTTAACTAGCTACAGCGCACTCGCTATTTTGGAATTGAACCTCCATGTACGCCCAGGTTGTCGGCTTCATCGCCATCACGCCGGCCACTGCGTAGGAAAGGCTGACGCGAATATCGTTGAAGGAGTTCATGATTGCTTCTATCGGCGTATTGTCCCAGCCGGGAAAAGAAACGTTGACTACACAAAACTGGGGCCTGAGCTCCCACGTACAGCTCGCCCAGGAAGCAGACCACCACGGCTGACTCTCCTTCGACAACAGCTAGGGGCGAAGCGTTTGTCCGAAAACGGGCGAAAATTCGCCTGACAACCTGCCGCATGGCGGATGCGCGCAAGCTGGATCAATGCAGGTAAGCATGATGACCCGCACGGTGGCACCCCGAAGATGCCGGGTGAGCCTAAACGGGTGCAGCCGAGCCGGGATACGGATCGGAAAAAGCGCTAGAGCCGACCCGCGACGAATGCCGCGGCCTGGTTGGTCGCATCAGGAACATACGAAAGGTGTGCGAGTATGTTGCCGCCTTCGGAGCAGATCATGTCGTCGGGAACGCATATCTCGATCGCTTTCGGCCGATAGGCCGGGCTGATCGGTGGGAACTGGTTGGCCGACAACTCCTTCGAGTACGTGCTTGACGGATTGCCGAAGAGTGCGACCGCGGCGACATGGTCAGCGGCGCGAGCAGGCATCTGGTTGGTGGTCAGATCCACGACGGCGGCACCCTGGGAATATCCCCCGAGCACCATCTTGGTGTTCGGACAGCTGGCAACCATGTTCTCGACGTGACCACCCGCATCGCCCGCACCGGCCCTCGCACTGTCCACGTAGTCGGGGGTCGCCGGGTAGTTGACCGGGTAGACGCCCACGGACTTCCCGGGAACCTGCGCGGTCAAGGAGTCGATGAAGGCCTGGCCCGCCAGGCCGACGCCGGGCGGCTCGCCGGTCCCGCGAGCGAACACCACCTCGGCGTCGGGACACTGATCGGCAATGGCAACCCGAATTCCCACCGGCGCGCTCGACAAGGCCCACATCATCGCCAGCGCAGTGCCAACGACGCGAGCAATGCTGCGTCTACTCATCTTTTCAATGCTGCCATCTCGCCGGATCACGAGTAATAGCATCACGCCATGATCGGATCGCGGCGCAGCGATGCGGGTCAACCAAGAGTGGCGCGATAGCACCGTGGCCCAGCTATCTCTTCTCGAAGCCGACAGCGGTCTGCCCCGCGGCGTCCGTGGAGCCGCCGACCCGCGTTTCGCCAACGTGATCCGGGTGTTCGCCGGGCTGTTTCCCGGCCGCCGGTTCGGTGGCGGGACTCTGTCGGTTTTCATCGAAGGCAGGCCGGTTGTCGACGTCTGGACGGGGTGGTCAGACCGGGCGGGCGAGGTGCCGTGGACGGCCGACACCGGCGCGATGGTGTTCTCCGCGACGAAAGGCGTCGCAACCACAGTGATTCACCGGTTGGTCGACCACGGCCTGCTGTCCTATGACGCGCCCGTCGCCGAGTATTGGCCAGAGTTCGGGGCCAACGGCAAAGCCGACATCACGGTCCGCGACGTCTTGCGGCATCGATCCGGGTTGTCGCATCTGAAGGGGGTCAGCAAGACGGAGTTGATGGATCACCGCCGCATGGAGGAGCGGCTGGCCGCGGCACCGGTCGACCACCTGCGGGGCGCTCCGGCGTATCACGCGCTGACCTACGGTTGGCTGCTGTCAGGTCTGGCCCGGGCGGTCACCGGTGTCGGTATGCGCGAGTTGGTTCGCACTGAGCTGGCGGAACCGCTCAACACCGATGGCCTCCATCTAGGCCGACCTCCGGCCGGCGCGCCGACGAAGGTCGCGCAGATTTTGGCCCCGCAGAGCAATCGGCCCAATCCGGTGTTCAACTTCGTCGCACCGAGGGTGGCCGGTCTGCCGTTCTCGGGCGCCTTGGGCGCCATGTATTTTCCTGGCATCAAATCGTTTGTGCAGGGCGATATCCCGTTCCTTGACGGCGAGATTCCCGCAGCCAACGGCGTTGTCACTGGCCGTGGCTTGGCGAAGATGTACGCCGCGCTGGCCAACGACGGCCGCATCGACGGAACACAGTTCCTATCGTCGGAGTTGGTCAACGGCCTGATCGGCAAGCCACGGGTGCTGCCTGATTTGAACATCATGGTGCCGATGCCATTTCACCTCGGCTATCACGAATCGCCGATTCCCGGTCTACTCAAGGGGTTCGGCCACATCGGCCTGGGCGGAACCCTCGGATGGGCCGATCCCGAGACGGCCAGCGCGTTCGGCTATGTCCACAATCGGCTGCTGACACCGATGGTGTTCGACATGGCGTCGTTCGCGGGCTTGGCTCGTCCGCTGCGCAATGCCATCACCGCCGCCCGTCACGCCGGTCCCCTCGAGGTGCCGCAGTTCGGCGCAACCTATGGCACGCAGCGACAGCGAAAGCGGGCGGTTTCGGGGAGGCGTTAAGGCTGGTCTAACAGCCGTAGTGGGTGCAGGCCGTCGACCGCGCCGACGAATGGCGGGTGGATGCTGTAGCCGAGCATGCGGCGAATGTCATCGGAGACTTCGCGGGCGATCTCGCGCGAGATCGACAGCGTAAAGGCCTCCATCGGCCGCAGCCACGGTTGGCAGTATTGGGCGGTGACGGCAAGCCGGTCGTGGGTTGTCGTGTTGGCGCCTCCGCCATGCCAAAGGGTGCCCACGAAGAAGACGCACGAGCCCGCGGGCATCACGACCGGTATCGACTGATCCTTCGGGCCCGGTCGGCGCTTGCCCCAGCGGTGGCTGCCGGGAAAGAGCACGGTGGCGCCATTGTCGGCGGTGAAGTCGTCGATCGCCCAGATCGTTGCGGCGGCCAACGGCGCCCGCGGACGCGGAACCGGGTAGAACCCGTCGTCATGGTGAGCCAGCTGCGCGGACTCCCCGGGCTGAATGTTGATGGCCTGCAACGCCGAAACCAGGTAGTTGGGCATCAGCAACCGATCCAGCACCGCCAGCACCCGCGGATGATCGACCAGCCGGTCGCACACCCGCGTCCTGCTCAACACGCTGTAGATGCGCTGGGTGCGACGGCCCTCGAACGAGTTGCGGCCGGTATGCCCTAGCCAGGGCTGCACAATGTCGCGGATCTGCCCGCAGTCCTCGGTACTGAGCAGGTTTTCCCAAATGACGTAGCCGTCGCGGTCGAGGACCGCCATGTCGGCCTCGACGATCGCGGGGTCGACCGAGGCCCCGCTGCTGGGTGTCCACTTGTGCCGAAGCGCCAGATCGCCTCTGAGGTCTTCCAACGTCGTGACGGACTCGTCGTCAGTGTTCATCCGCGTTCATGTGTACTCGTCCTTAACCCGCTATGACCACACCCTAACTCCGCCAACAACCCCGCCGTTAGCCGTTTAGCGCCCTATCCTGGCAGGACGGGGGCGAGCGGCGGAGGGTCGGATGACGCCCGTAACGGCGTGCCGCTCCTGCGGCAGCGAACTCCTCGACAACGCGCGGTTCTGTCACGGATGTGGCGCAGCGGTAGCCGCGACCGGCGCCCATGCTGAGTACAAACAGGTGACGGTCTTGTTCGCCGATGTGGTGCATTCGATGGATATCGCCGCGGCGGTCGGTCCCGAGCGGCTGCGCGAAATCATGACCGAATTGGTCAATTGCGCCTCGGTGGTGGTCAAGCGCTACGGCGGCACTGTCGACAAGTTCACCGGTGACGGCATCATGGCGGTGTTCGGCGCACCGGCCGCCTTGGAGGATCACGCGCTGCGGGCGTGTTTGGC
>NZ_DASPSP010000034.1:0-8928 GCF_035623875.1 Mycobacterium sp.
TGAATCGCGAACCCATCTGTCCAAGAACGGGATTCCGCGCACCCAGTCGTATCGGGTCGGCAGTTGACCGCGCAGCCACCGCAGGGTGAGCCGGGTAGTACTCGGAAACGGAGTCCCGTCCATCCGGGCGATGACACGCAGCAGCCTGTCCTCCTGCTCGCGGTCGGCGTCGGGTGCCAGCTGACGCAACCAGCATCGCTGCCGGTAGCGCTGCATCCACCGCTCGACTACTTGGCCGGCGTCGTTGAGTTGCACGCCGCGGTGGTTGGTGCCGGTCCATACGTCGGTCAGCTTGTCGCCGAGTTCTGCATGCCAAATCAGCGGCGGCAGATCCTCGATCGCGACCGTCATACCGACGTGATTGACCGGGCTGTTCGACAAGGTCTGGATCGCGCGGTCGGGTCCGGATCGCCCACGAAACAGCCAGATGTCGCCGGTCCGGGTTGCCTCCAGCGCTTGGGTCAGACTCACCGCATGCGTTTCCACCACCGCACCATATGCGGATATCCGTGATTGCAGGATGCAGTCGCGAATAACCTTTGCGCATGCGCACCTTTTGGAAGTTGCTCGGGCTGGCCGGGGTTCTGGGGGTCGCCGCCGGCGGAGTGCTGGTGGCCCGCGATCAGCGTCGGCGCAGGGCTTACACGCCCGACGAGATCCGGGCCCGGCTGCAGCAGCGCCTGGCCGAGGCGGGCGATGAGCCCTAGGCGGCGACCGCGTAGAGGCGGTGGGTGCCGGCGAAGCCCTTCAACTCGGCCTCGCGGCCCTGGTCAAACGAGATGTCGTCGCAGTCGCTGATGGCGTCGCGCACGGTCTCGCTGACCAGGATCTCCCCGCCACTGGCCTGCCCGGCGACTCGTGCCGCCATCGCGACGTTACGGCCGAACAGGTCGTCGCCGCGGCGCACCGAGCGGCCCATGTGGATTCCAATCCGCACCCGAATGCCGTTGTGCCGCTTGCGTTGTGCTTCTTTCTGCAGCGCATGCTGGATGTCGATACCGCAGCGTACTGCCTGCTCGGCCCGAGCGAAGGCAATCATGAATCCGTCGCCCTGGCTTTTCACCACATACCCGGAGCGCTCCTTGACCAGCTTACGGACCAGCTTGTCGTGCTCACCGATCAACTTGACCCAGGCCCGGTCGCCGACCCGCTCGTTGAGCGCAGTGGACTCTTCGATATCTGAGAACAGAATCGCTACCTTGCCGTCGCCGGTGACCCGGGCCAGGTCCGGGCGTTCCACCTCGGCCCAGTCGGCGAGATCTTCGATGGAACTGCGCACCGCGGCGCCGAACCCCTCCTTACGCACCAGGTTCGCGGTCTGCCACACGGTCTTGACCGCCTCGCGACCGCCGGTCAGCAGCCAACTGCGGGGGTCGACGCGCTGGCGTAGTTCGGCGGCCTCCCGACGACTGCGGGTCAGCGCCGTCCACACGAAGGCCAGCGCGGCGGCCTCGATTACCGCGACGCCCGCCAGCGCGTAGACCGCGATCATCAACAGGCCGGGATCATGCATGCCATGCATCTTTCCTGATCAGCGTCGCCTGCCGTAGCGACAGTGCCGGATCGGCTGCGCGGGCCGCGAAAGATCAACTGCGGGAGCGGTTGCCGGGAGTCATCAAATCGCTTCGTGCCGGCGTCGCCCAATAGCCAACGTTTGCTTCCTGGTTGTCGGCCCCAACCGCAGTGTTTAGGGTTGGACCGGGCCGTGGCTTGACTAGTCGATTTTTCGTGGAGGTCACCGATTGGCCGAATGCGGCGATCGCGGTTCAGACCTGCTGGTGATCTTCGGCATTACCGGCGACCTGGCCCGCAAGATGACCTTCCGAGCCCTGTATCGCCTGGAGCGCCGGGAGGTTCTGCAGTGCCCGGTCTTGGGCGTGGCCAGCGACGACATCACGAAAGAGGAGTTGGTCAATCGGGCCCGCAAGGCGATCGCCGACAGCGGCGAAGAGCTGGACGGCAAGGTGTTCGACAGGCTGGCGGACCGGTTGTCCTATGTAAACGGTGACGTGACCGATACCGATCTGTACGACTCGCTGGCCGAGCGGATCGGTTCGAAGCGCGACTGTCTCTACTACCTGGAAATGCCGCCGTCGCTGTTCGCGCCAATCGTCGAGAACCTCGGTAAGGCCGGTTTGCTGGAGCGATCGCGCGTCGCGTTGGAGAAGCCATTCGGCCACGACCTGGCTTCCGCGCTGGAACTCAACGCTCGGCTGCATGCGGTGCTCGACGAGGAACAGATCCTGCGGGTGGACCACTTCTTGGGCAAGCAGCCAATCGTCGAATTGGAATATTTACGCTTTGCTAACCTGGCGCTCGCCGAGCTGTGGGACCGTGACAGCATTTCCGAAATCCACATCACGATGGCCGAAGACTTCGGGGTGCAGGACCGCGGCCACTTCTACGACGCGGTGGGCACCTTGCGTGACGTCGTGCAGAACCATCTGCTGCAGGGGCTCGCCCTGGTCGCGATGGAACCCCCGGTCGGATCCAGCTCGGACGACCTCAACGACAAGAAGGCCGAAGTGTTCCGCGCGATGCCCGCGGCGGATCCCGACCGATACGTGCGGGGGCAGTATGCGGGCTATACCGACATTGACGGGGTCGCGAAAAATTCACAGACCGAGACCTTCGTCGCGCTGCGGTTGGAGATCGACAACTGGCGCTGGGCCGGGGTGCCGATCTTCCTGCGGGCCGGAAAGGCGCTGCCGGAGAGGGTGACTGAAGTCCGGCTCTTTCTGCGGCGCACCCCGCGATTGGCATTCCTGCCCGAATCCACACGGGTGGAGGGGAATCAGATCGTGTTGCGTATCGACCCGGAGCCCGGGCTGCGCCTGCAGTTGACCGCCCAGGGTCGGCACGGCTGGCAAGACGTGCATCTGGACTCCTTTTTCGCCGAGGATCTGGGCGAACCGATACAGACCTATGAGCGCCTGCTGCATGCCGGATTGACCGGCGATCGTCAGCTGTTCGCGCGTGAAGACATCATCGAAGAAACGTGGCGCATTGTGCAGCCACTCCTCGACACCCCCGGCAAGGTCCACCGCTACGAACCCGGCTCATGGGGGCCCGACGAGGCACAGTCACTGCTGCGTGGTCATCGCGGTTGGCAACAGCCGTGGCTGGGCGGTAATCACACTGCATCACGGTAAGGAGAACAGACATGCAGCTAGGGATGATCGGCTTGGGCCGGATGGGCGCGAACATCGTCCGCCGGCTGGTCAAAGACGGGCACGAGTGCGTGGTGTACGACCGCAATCCCGAGGCGGTCAAGGCGATGGCCGGCGAAGACAAGATCACCGGGGTGTCCTCGCTGTCGCACTTGGCCGACCAGCTCACAAAACCTCGAGTCGTCTGGGTGATGGTGCCTGCCGGCGATATCACCACCGCGGCGATTAAGGAGCTAGTCAACACGCTGCAACCCGGCGACATCGTGATAGACGGTGGCAACACCTATTACCGCGACGACATCCGGCACGCAAATATGCTGTCCGAGCGCGGGATTCGGATGTTGGACTGCGGCACCAGCGGCGGCGTTTGGGGCCGCGAGCGCGGCTACTGCCTGATGATCGGCGGGGACGCGGATGCGTTCTCGCACGCCGAGCCGATTTTCGCCAGCGTCGCACCCGGGGTGGACTCGGCGCCGCGCACCCCGGGTCGAGAAGGTGAGGTCGCTCAATCGGAGCAGGGGTACTTGCACTGCGGCCCTGCCGGGGCGGGGCACTTCGTCAAGATGGTGCACAACGGGATCGAGTACGGCATGATGGCGTCGCTTGCCGAGGGGCTAAACATCTTGCGCAATGCCGACATAGGCAAGCATGTGCAGGAAGGTGACGCCGAAACCGCGCCGCTGTCGTGCCCCGAGTTCTACCAGTACGACTTCGATATCCCGGAGGTTGCCGAGGTGTGGCGCCGGGGCAGCGTCATTGGCTCGTGGCTGCTGGATCTGACCGCGATCGCGTTGCGGGAGTCGCCCGACTTGCATGAGTTCTCGGGGCGCGTCTCTGACTCCGGCGAGGGCCGCTGGACTTCCATCGCGGCGATCGACGAGGGAGTTCCCGCGCCGGTCCTGACGACCGCGCTGCAGTCCCGCTTCTCGTCGCGTCAGCTCGATGACTTCGCCAATAAGGCGCTGTCGGCAATGCGTAAGCAGTTCGGTGGGCACGCGGAAAAACCAGCGAACTAACAGGTTTGACTAGTCGCCGGGGCAACCGTTGAGGGCGCGGTAGATGAACTCGGTCAAGGTGTCGATGGCCTCCTCGTCGTCGACGCGTCGACCGCCGAACCGGCCTTCGGACAGCTGCCAGTGGTAGCTGAACCCGTCGAGCAGTCCGGCGAACATCGCCAGCACTAAGTCGGGTGGTCCCGGCAGGCTGCGCCCGGCTTTGGTGATCGGGTCCAAATGATCATCCAAGTGGTCGACGCTCCCGGCCGTCATCTCTTCCAGCTGCGCGCCGAACTCGGCGTTGACCAGAGCAGCCTGCCGAAGCGCGGTCAGTTCGACCGCGTGGCGACTGTAGAACCGCCAGTAGTTCGCGACGTGCCAGCGGACGGCTTCGCGGTCGCTGAAGTCTGCGCGGTGTTGCGAGTCCGGTGCGAAAATCGCTGCGTCGCTTTCGGCTAATGCGTCGGTCAATAGCGCGGTGAGGAGCTCTTCCTTGCCGGTGAAGTGGTTGTAGAACGATCCGGCGGCGCGGCCGGCTTCGGCGGTGATGTCGGTGATCTTGGTGTTCAGGTAACCCTGACGCGCGAACACGCGCCGGGCGGCTGCCTTGAGCGCCGCCTCGGTGCTAGCGGCCTGTTCGGTGCGCTTCACCCAGTGGCCCTCCTTGACAGAAAAGCTAACACCGTCCAGACTGAATCAAAATTCACTGAAATTAGATTCATTAAAGGAGGCGGCATGCACGCAGACGTGCTCGTCGCCGGCGCGGGGCCGACCGGGCTCACATTGGCTCTGGACTTGGCGCGCCGAGGCATCCGAGTGCGCATTGTCGACAAGGCCGATCGCTTCTCGGTCGGATCACGCGGCGACGGGATCCAGCCACGCACATTGGAGGTGTTCGAGGATCTCGGCGTTATCGACGAGGTGGTTTCCGCCGGCATGTCGGCACCGGTGACCCGGATCTATGCCGACGACCGGGTGGTGTGGGAGGGCCGGATGGCTGAGCCGGCGGCACCGCGCTCCGATGTGCCCTATCCCAACGTGTGGTTCGTGCCGCAGTGGCGGACCGAGCAGATCCTGCGCTCGCGGCTGGCCTCCTACGGCGTGGAAGTCGGGCTGTGCGCCGGGGTGGTCGCGTTCGACCAGGACGACGACGGCGTAACTGCACGGCTGGACGGCGGCGAAACCTTGCGCACCGCGTATCTCGTCGGCGCCGACGGCGGACGCAGCACCGTTCGAGGTCAACTCGCGGTGCCGTTCGTCGGCGAGACCAACGAGGACATCACCATGTTGCTGGCCGATCTGCGCGTCGACGGCCTGGACCATGCTTACGGGCACGGCTGGATGCTCGACGAGGACAACTTTTTCGTGTTCACTCCGCTGGCCGGTGCCGACGACGCCTACGTCGTGGCGACCCGCGCGTCCGGGATCGAGCCCACCCTCGAGGCTCTCCAGCACACGCTCGACGTCGCATCCGGGCGCACCGACATTCGGCTGCGCGAACTGACCTGGCGCACGGTCTGGCGGCCCAATGTTCGCATGGTCCAACAGTTTCGGGTCGGCCGCGTCTTCTTGGCGGGTGACTCCGCACACGTGCATCCGCCGACCGGCGGCCAGGGGCTCAACACCGGTGTGCAGGACGCCTACAACCTGGGCTGGAAGCTCGGCGCGGTGCTCGCCGGGGCATCCGACGAGCTGCTCGACAGCTACCAAGCAGAGCGCCTGCCGGTCGCCGCGAGGGTGCTCGGCGTCAGCACCGCGCTGCTGGACAAGCAGTTGCGTGGCGCCGACGACGCGTTCGAGCGCGGCGAGGAAACTCAGCAGCTTGACGTGAGTTACCGACGCGGGCCGTTGACGCTCGACGACGGCTCCAGTTGCACGCTCGTAGCGGGTGATCGGGCGCCCGATGCGCCATGCCTAGACCGCCGATCTTCCAGCGGGCGGCCGATACGCCTGTTCAACTGCTATGCCGGACCGCACTGGACACTGCTGCGATTCGGGGCAACCGCGCCGACCCTCGACCGCGCGGGCGTGCGGTCCTACCGCGTCGGTGGCGATCTGATCGACGTTGATCGACACATCCTGGATGGCTACGACGTCAAAGACGGTGCGGCAGTGCTGATTCGGCCCGATGGCTACATCGGGGCCATCACGTCGCGACCGGTCGACTTGGCCGCTTACGCAGCCCGGGTGATGTCTTAGGTGAGTCAGTGCGTCACGAACGTCACCACGACGTCGCTGAAGGCGTCGTTGTCGTCGCCGGCTGCGGTGTGCCCGGCGTCAGACAGTTCCACGAACTCCGCGTTGGGCACGGTCTCCAGAAAGTGCCGCACACCTTCCAGGCTGACCACGTCGGACAGCTTGCCTCGGATCAACAGCACCGGAATCGTCAGGCCGGCGGCAGCGTGTTCGAATTTCTCGGTGCGTAGTTCCGGGTCGTCGCCCGGCTTGGTCATGAACGCCGGATCCCAATGCCAGTACCAGCGGCCGTTGCGCAGTCGCAGGTTCTTTTTCAACCCCTCCGGGCTGCGCGGCCTGGTCCGATGCGGCAGATACGCGGCGACGGCGTCAGCGGCCTCTTCGAGCGAGCCGAACCCATGGAGACCGCTGAACATGAACTCGCGGATGCGGGCGCTGCCGTTCTTCTCGAACCGTGGCACCACGTCGACCAGCACCAACCGCGTGACCCGGTCTGGTCCGGCCAGGTCGGCAGCGAGGATGCCGGTCAACCCGCCCATGCTCGCCCCGATCAGGTTCACCGGCCGGTCGATCGCGTCGAGCACCTGCATGACGTCGGCGGTCAACGTTTCGACGTCGTAGTCAGCGTCGGGCGCCCGATCACTGTCGCCGTGACCGCGGCTGTCCAGCGCGACCACGTGGAATCCCTCATCGGCTAAGACCTGGCCGGTGTTTTTCCAGGAGAACCGATTCTGGCCGCCGCCGTGCAGCATCAGGATCGTCGCCCGATCGGCGGCCGCCTCGGCGCCGCGGTTCCACTCATCGGCGACCAGGGTGAGTCCATTGACGCCCGAATACTCGACAGTCTGCGGAGTGCTGCTCACAGTAGTCATGGGCGTCCTCTCGGTTGATGGTGCTTTGACGTTACCTACAGCACTTTTGGATCATTCACCTGAGCGGTGAGTTTTGGTTGTCGCCGTGGTTGACCTGCTGGACGACCTGGACACCCCGGTGGCGCGCAGTAGAGCCGTTGAGTACAAAGCCGAGATCGCCGCGATTGACCGCAAGCTGGCGGCGGCGCTTCGGGTAAGCCTCGCGGGCAGGCTCATGGCACGCGGCCAGGACCTGCGGGAGCGGTGGGAGCAGATGGACGCCACGCTGCGCAGCCAGGTGATCGACGAGCTGATGGTGGTGACCGTGCTCCCGGCCAAGCGCGGGCGCGGCTTCGACGACGACTCAGTGGACATCGCGTGGAGGAAGACCATGAAGGATCAACTACTGGACCGCGCAGCGGGATTCGGCGTGGCCGATCATCGAGGGCGAGTGCGGGTGACGTTTGTGCAGAATTTCTGCCGACGCCTCGGCGCGAGATCCGCTTTGGCCGCGGCGTCGTGGCGGAGCGGGAGCGTACCGCCGTGTGACAGAACGTCAAACGACAAAGAGCGTGTCGGCAGGTGCGGGGATGCGGTCGTTCCGCGCGCAGGCGGTGCTCCACGATTCGATATATGCGCTTCGTTCTCGGCGTACCGCGGCGCGAGCGTGTTGTTCAAGTTGTTTTATGTGTTGGTCGCAGCCGCACAGCAGGTCCCGCGTTTGATAGGTGGCTTCTGTTGCGCGGGCCAGCTTCAAAGCACACGGCGCAGAGAGGGACCGTGGAAAACGTCCATTTACCGCTGTCAGTGCCACTGGTGAAGACAATGCCCCTGCTGTCAGTATTGGTGTAAGTCTCAGTAACTTTTCCGCCCAATTCAGCGGATGGTGAACAGAGGGGTGATCGTTGCGAAAGCTGTTCGTCTCGTACGCCCGCGAGAACAAACCCGTCGTCGACCAGTTGGTTGAGCACCTGCGCACGATGGGCTACGACACGTGGGTCGACGCCGCCCTTCGCGGCGGTCAAGACTGGTGGGACGAAATTCTGCGGCGCATCGCTGACACCGATGCGGTTATCGCGATTTACTCCTCGGCGGCCTTGAAGTCAATTGCGTGTGCTCGTGAATTTGAGTGGGCCGAGGCGTTAGGCAAGCCGCTGGTTCCGGTTGCGGTCGAACCGCCGCCGACAGCGTTACCCAGTCGCTTTGCTAGACGCCAGATCATCGACTACTCGGAGCCCGCCGAACGGGCCTTCGCCGCGTTGCAGTTGCAGGGTGCTCTGGCCGCACTGCCACCGTCGGCGCCGTTGCCGGACCCGTTGCCGGAACCGCCCGCGGCCCCGTTGTCTTATCTCACCGATATTATCGATCTCGTTACGCGAGCAAATGCGCTTGATCACGACCAGCAGCACCAGATTTTGCTTCAACTGGATCTCGCCCTTACGTCATTCGATCCGCTGGAGCGGCGAGGCGGCCGAGACATTCTGGAGCGGTTTAGCACACGTCACGACCTCTATGCCGATGTGGACCGCGCAATCACACGGCTTAGACGGCTGCCCGCCCAACCAGCGCAGGTCGACAGCAGCGAACCCGCGATCCGCGATGGAGCGGGCATTATCGCCGCTGAACCAACGGAGGATGCCCGTGACGTCGACACCGAGTTGGTAGGTCAAAGTCCCGACACAAGCGCAAAGGATGCTGGCGAACCCACCGGGGCGT
>NZ_DASPSP010000041.1:0-31626 GCF_035623875.1 Mycobacterium sp.
AATTCACCATTAAACGGATGCTTAAGCGCGTTCGATCGCCTACAGCTCGTGTCCCCTCGGGCAGCGTCACAAATGTTGTGGCCTGCTCGGTCAGCTCGTGGCGTTCATCCAGCAGCGCATCCGCCACGTCTATCGACGGCAGCGGCCTGCCCCGCTCCCGAGCGGCACGGCAAGCGCCGCCACCAATCGCAGCTCGGAGTCGATGGTGTTGATGTCACGCATGCGCGGATCGGAGGGAGAGCGCGCCTATAAAAACTACCCCTTTCACAAGCGGTCAGTCTCCGGGCGCAGGCTGTTTCGGAGCTTTGCAAAGAGCGCGATAGAAGGGTTCCTTTAACCGCCCCCCGCGTTCGCCAGGACTGTCCATTTTCCTGATACAAACGCCTGCAAATCGGCCCGGATTCGATTGCACTCGGATGGACGGTAAATCTCGTATCTGCCTGCGGCCCAATACTTTAACGGACACAAGCGGACTCGCTCGGATGAGATGAATACGCCAGAAGGTTGGGAGTTCGAATCTCTTCGGGCGCGCTCTGAACAGGCGCGCTCCTGAACAAGCGCACTCTGAACAGCGACGAGTGCGATGACGTCGGCGGGCGCTAGCGGCTTAGCCGTCGCGGGGCGCGCCGGACTGGTTCACACCCGGCCGTTACAACCCTCGGTGGGTTGCGACACGGTCACGGATGCATACCTATTAAAAACTCAGCGGCAACATCAGGCACATCGACCACTATCGTCACATGAGCCAACTGCGGACGTCAACGCGACGGGTCGCCCTTGGAAAGGTAGGACATGTCGGCGATTCGTCAAATCGTTTCAATATCGGTAGCGTCGGCGACCGCTATAGGACTCGTCGTGCCGATAGGTTTCGCACCGCCGGCGATCGCCACACCGTGCACGGCCCCCGAAGCAAATGTTCCCCCCCCTGCCGCGCTTCCGGAGATGCCCGCGCCGGCGCCGGTCGTCACGCCACCAACAGGGCGCCGGCCTCGAGGCGCCAACGAGCATGCGCCGCTACCCAAACTGGGTCCGCTGATATCTTCTTTCCTCAAACCGCTAACTCGGAATCCCGCGCAACTTCAGGCGGCGGTGACTCCCGGCCCCACTCCTCCCGGGATGGCCAACCCGCAGGTAAACCCGGAGGCCCTCCCGGCACCACCAGCTCCTCCCGCGTCGATCGCGGGTGCTCCGACCTCACTCGTCGACTTCGTGACTGGGCCGCACAGCCCGAACAAGACCCTCGAAAGGTTTGGTATCTCCGGGACCGACCTCGGGATCCCGTGGGACAACGGCGATCCCGGCGGTCGCCAGGTCTTGATGGCCTTCGGTGACACCTTCGGCTATTGCAGCGTGCACGGCCAGCAATGGCGATACAACGTACTTTTCCGCAGCCAAGACCGCGATTTGTCTCACGGACTCCACGTAGCGGACGGGGTGCCTAACAACCAATACTCCGGCTCACCGGTATGGGCACCGGGCCTTTCCAAGCAAGTCCTGAACAGCATCCATCAGGCGGCGCACGAGACCGGAATCATTCCGACTTCCGCAGTCTCCCTTGGCAGAACCCAATACATGAACTTCATGTCCATCAAGAACTGGGGCCGCGACGGGGAATGGTCGACGAACTACTCGGGAATCGCGAGATCCGTTGACAATGGCCAGAGTTGGGGCATCTTTCCGGGCGCCATCCGCTTGGCCTCAGCAGACACCGTCCCGGGAGGCCGGTACTTTCCGGGCAATGAGAACTTCCAGATGGGCGCGTTCATGAAGGGTAGGGACGGCTACCTCTACTCGTTCGGGACGCCGTCCGGACGCGGCGGTCCGGCGTTTCTGTCACGAGTGCCGCCGAACTTCGTGCCCGACCTGACCAAATACCAGTACTGGAATGGCGAGGGGAAGGGCTGGGTTCCGATGGACCCGAGCGCGGCGACGCCGATTTTCCCGGGGCCGGTGGGCGAGATGTCAGCGCAGTACAACAACTATCTCAAGCGGTACTTGGTGCTCTACACCAATGGCGGCAGCAACGACGTCGTGGCGCGGACGGCGCCGTCTCCGCAAGGACCATGGAGTCCGGAACAACCGCTGGTGTCGTCATTCTCAATGCCAGGCGGCATATACGCGCCGATGATCCACCCATGGTCGGCGGGTAGAGACCTGTACTTCAACCTGTCGCTGTGGTCGGCGTATGACGTGATGTTGATGCACACCGTGCTGCCGTAGCTCCAGACGTTACGACGCCACGTCGGATAAACGGAAGCTCATGCTCACTGTGGTGCCCGACGGGGTGCAGTCGATCTCGAGCCAGTCGCTGACCGCGCGGATTAGCAACAGTCCGCGTCCGCGGACGCCGGGGTCGGCGGGCGCCGGTTTCCATGACCCTTTGTCGATGATCCTCACATGCACTCGGGCGCCGTCGTTTTCGCCTTCTATCCGAACCTTGCGGGGTTTATGCCCTCGGTAGGCGTGCTCGATACTGTTGGCGGCCGCCTCGTTGACTGCCAAGATGATGTCGGCGATCGTGTCCTCCGGAACCTCAGCGGCCCGCAGCCAGGCGGCGAGCCGATGCCTGATGTCGCTCAATTGGTTAGCCGCTGCCGCTTTTTCAATCGTCAATGGGGCGTAGGGTTGCCGGTAGATGACGATCGCGATGTCATCGTCGTATCCAGTGGGCGGCGCCATCTCGCTGAGCACCGCATCCGCGACGGCATCGACGGGCAGATTCATTCCGCCGGCCACCGTCTCACTAACCCGCGCGATCCCGTCGTCGATTGACATCTTACGCCGCTCAACGAGTCCGTCGGTGTACAGGATCAACGTCGAACCGGGTGGCAGGACCACCGAGGATTGTGGGCGAGAACCCTTGCGGTGCACAGCCAGCGGCACTGAGCGAGCGTCAGAGATCAGCGTCGGCTCGGACTGCGGTGCGGCCAGCACAGCCGGCAGGTGACCGGCACAGCTGTAACAGAATTCACCAGACTCGGTATTGAGGATGGCCAGAAAAACAGTAGTGCAGAAGGCATCCGGGATCAGCTCAGCCACGGCGTCAAGTTCTTCGAGCAGCATGGCGGGCTCGGCACCGGTGAGTAGCAGCGCCCGTGCAGAGCTGCGGAGCTGACCCATCACGGCCGCTGCGGAGAGGCCACGTCCGACACAGTCGCCCACGATGATGCCGATCCTGTCGTCGCCGACCCGCAGAACGTCGTACCAGTCACCGCCGATCTCCAACGGCGAAACTGCGGGTTCGTAGCGGACCGCGAAGCCGGGCGGCAGTTCCGTCGGCGCCAGCATCGCGTGCTGCAACGTCAGCGACGTCTCCCGCGCAGTCTCAAACTGGCGAACATGCTGTATTGCCAGTCCGAGGTGGCCGACGAGCACGGTGACCAACAGGCGATCTTCCGCACTGACCCGGCGAGGCACCCGAAGCTCCAGCCACAATGCGACGTCCCCGCCGCCGGTGAGGACTGCGACGATTCCGCGTGCCGTGCCCGGGTTGTCCGGCCATTCGATCGGCTGCACGGTGAGTGGTAATTGATGGCGCGCCTGCTGAAATATCTGGCGCAGCAGCGGATCCAGTTGACGCCAAGGCACGGTGGGTTTCTCGCCGGCTACCTGAATCGTCGGGTCAGCACCGTTGGTCGGCCACACCGCGCCCACCACTCGATGAACGTCGAGCGCGAGGCGGCACTCGTCGAGGGTTATCGAGAGCACCTCGGCCACGCTTTTGGCCACACTGACGGCTGTGGCCAGGCGCAGGACCGCGCTTTCCCGCGCCGCAAAGGCGCGCTCGGCGGTGATGTCGCGAATCGTCCCCACGTACACGTCGCCGTCTGCGGCATCCGTCACGACCCGGTTGATGTTGGCCGTCACCCACACCAGACGGCCATCTCGATGCCGAATCGGTGTCTCGTATTGGACCTGGTTGTCTTGGCCGAGCCTGGATTGTTGTAGCCGCGCCGCCTTTTCGTCGACCAACCACGGGTGCGGCCACCGATAGGGGATCCCGTGCGCCGGGTAGCCGGTGATCCTGGTGAAGGCGTCGTTGAGTTCGACGACCGCGCCGGTGCGATCGGCAACGAAGAATCCCTCCTGCAGCGAATTCACCAATGCGCTGCGGAACTCGTCGCGGTCGGCCAGATCTTCGGCACGGGCTCGTTGTTCCTCGTATCGCTTTGTGCCGTCGAGGAATCCGCGGGTCGCAACGTCGAGCGGGGCCAGGGTCTGCAACAGGAAAGCCAGAGCCGCCGGCCTGTCGAAGCCCGGACACTGTGCGAGGTCGTCGACCAGCCGGAAGTGGTTCTCGATGATGTCCAGCATGCTGATGCCATGTTGCAAGGCCCGGCGGCCAAGCTCGTGGCCGACGGCCAGGTCCTCCTCGCCGCGCGCTTCCAGGTAGGTACGCAGGGCGGCGGCGTACCCGACGTGGAAGTCGCCGGCTTCAGGCATGGCGCTTCATCCCGACGCGCCTCGGTGACGTGCGGCGAGCACCAGCGCGTCGTCGTTGTCTTTGGCGTGTCTGTGCAGAATCTGGTCGGCGATCGTCAACGACGATGCGGAGAAGTCGATGTCGTCCAGGTGGTCTTCGACGATCCCGTCGCTAGACATCACCAGCAGATCGCCGGGGCGGATCGGGACTTCTTGCGGTGTCAGCGCGTCGGGTATCCGGTAGCCGACGATGCCGCCGACAAGACGCGCCGAGGACCGGACCTCGACGCCGGCCGGGTGTTTGGCGACAAGGTCGGCCGCGACATTGCCGATCCCGATCCAGCTCAGGGTATCGGTCTGAAAATCGATGCGCGCCAATGTCATCGCCGCGCCTCTGGTGCCTGATAGAGCGCGGTGACAGCGCTGGACGAGCACGTCGAGTGGCTCAGCACGCCATGACCGGAGCACGTCCACGCCACATGTCGCCGCCTCGGCGGCTTCCGTGCCGTGGCCGAGACCGTCCAGCACACCCATAAGCGCGCCGGTGCCGTCAACATCGACTGCGATAAGCTTGTCACCGCAAATGTTTTCGCCGGGCCGCGGGCGCGCCTTGGCTGCCCATTCGAGCGGACCCAACCAACCGTGCTCAGCCATTGCGCGGAATCCACTTCCACATCTCGACAGCCGTCCCTTGACCCGGTGTGGACTCCACGATCAAACGATCCATCAGCCGGCGCGCGCCCGGCAAGCCAAGTCCTAGGCCCCGCCCCGTCGAAAAGCCGTCCTCCATAGCTCTTTCGATGTTGGCGATACCCGGGCCGTCGTCTTCGGCGCGCACCACCAGCGCCTGTCGGCCCTCCCTGTCCTGCACCCCCACCCGAATCGCTCCATAACCGGCGTAGCTGGTGATGTTGCGGGCGACTTCCGAGATCGCCGTGGCAATCATCGTTACGTCGGTCAAGGAGAAGCCCAGCTTGCGGGCCAGCTGATGGCCCGCCTGACGTGCCGTGACGATGTCGTCGGGATTGCCGACGTCGACGATGACGTCATCCGCCACTGTCGAGTCCGATCGACTTCCCAAGCCCTAGTTGTCGATTCAGCAACGCTAGGCCTTCTTCCAGATCCAGCGCCGTATACATGTCGTCGAACATCAACCCCAGCTGGACCATCGCAAACGCTACTTCCGGCTGCAGGCCGACGATCACGGTGTCCGCGCCACGCAGCCGCGTCATGTGCGCAATCGTGCGCAGCGAGCGGGCGGCGAATGAGTCCATGACGTCGATGGCGGTGACGTCGACGATGATGCCCTGGGCGCGAAAGCGGCTGACCCGCTCCATCAGGTCGTAGCGCAGCCGCTCGGTGTCGGAGTCGGTCAGCGCCGCCTGCACTGTGGCAATGAGGATCGGGCCCTGCTTCAGGATCGGTACTGGCATGGCGTGCTCGCGTTAGCTCTCAACGAAATACCGGTTATCCGCCCGTCTCGCCGGTGCGAGTGACCTCGTAGCCCAACAAACGTTCGGCTTCTTCGATGCCGCCCTGCAGGTCGCCGACCGCGTTCATCTTGGAAAGATCCAACCCGATCGTCACCAGGGTGAGTGCGATCTCCGAAGATAGGCCGGTGATGATCACGCTAGCGCCCATCAAGCCAGACGCGTCGACAGTCTGCACCAGGTGGTTCGCCACCGTGGAGTCGATGGTCGGCACACCGGTGATGTCGATGACGACGACCTTGGCCCGGTTGGCGCGAATAGCCCGCAGCAGTTGCTCGGTGACCTGCCGGGCCCGCTGATTGTCGAGGACGCCGATGATCGGCAAGATCAGCAACTGCTCGCGCACCTGCAGCACCGGCGTGGACAGCTCGCGAATGGCCTCCTGCTGCTGCCGGATGATGCGCTCGCGTTCCTGCACGAAGCCGACGGCGACCGTGTTGGCGATTCGGTTGGCCGCGGGCTCGTAGGCGTCGAGCACCCGGTTGAGTAGGTCGAAGTCCGTTTGGTACTTCTCGAATAGTGAGCGTGCCAGCACGTCGCGTAGCAGCAACACAATGCCGACGACCTCATTGGTCTCGACGCCACGCGGAATGATGCGCTCGGACAAGTCGCGTGCGTAGTCTTGCAGCGCCTCGACGCTACCGGTTTCGAGCACCTCGACGTAGCTGTCGTAGACCGTCGTGGCTTCGGAGAAGATCTCCTCCGGCGACATCGCGGTGAGCAATTCGGCTTCGGTGATCCTGCGGGCCCATTCCTCGCGCAAAGCCGTTCGGTTCTGGCGTAAGTGCTGCACTAGTTGTGGTAGAAGCAAACCTTCACTCGAGATCGACGGCGTCTGATTGACGACGCTGGTCCCCGAAAAATCTGTCGACTGATCCGACATCGAACCTCCCCGGCTCTCCGCAGCGGGCATAAGTCCCGCGCCCAGCGTAACCGAGCCTTGCCGGACGAGGAGTTGAAGTAATATTTCTGCCAGTTTGCGCTCGAAGGAACCGGGTCGGCACCAGGTCCGTCAGGCGCGATGGGACGCCAACCGAAGGATTGCCGTTGTCAGCTGCGGATCCGATCACCACCTCCGTCGCTCACCGCGAAGGGGTCGCAGTGGTAAGTGTCGGCGGGGAAATCGATTTGAGCACCGCGCCCGCTTTCGAAGCCGCAATCGCGGGAGCGCTTGACGATGATCCGCCCGTTCTCGTTATTGAGCTGTCCGAAGTGAGATTCATGGCGTCCGTAGGTCTGCGGATCCTGGCGGCCACCCACGAAAAGGCCAGCAAATCTGCTCAGGTCGCGATAGTGGCCAACAATCCGGCAACAAGCAGACCGATGCAGTTGACCGGCCTCGACAAAGTCATCTCGTTGTACCCGACACTGGACGACGCGTTGACAGCAATGCGTACCGGATAACTAAACCGAACGCAGCACCTGGCGCGCGATCGCGTATTTATGCACTTCGGTGGGGCCGTCGTAGAGGCGGAATGCTCGCATATCAGAGAAGATCATCCCGACCGGTGTCTCGTCGGAGATACCCATGCCGCCGAGGATCTGCACGCAGCGGTCGGCGACCTTGAACAGCTCTTCCGAAACATAGGCTTTGACCATCGAGCTTTCGTGTCGGCCAGTGCCCCGATCGCCCTTGTCCAGGGTCCAGCACGCCCACCAGATCGCGAGTCGGCATTGCTGCAAGGCGATTTCGTTGTCGGCGATCATGAAGCTCACGCCTTGATGCTCGCCAAGCGGTTTGCCGAACGCGGTGCGCTCACGGGCATGCTGCACCGCGATCGACTGCGCGCGCGAGGCCGCCCCCAGCCAGCGCATGCAGTGCGTCAACCGTGCCGGCGCCAACCGCAACTGCGCGTAGCGCAGGGCCTGGCCGACCTCACCGAGCACCGCTGACGACGGCAGCCGCAGATCGGTGAACCGCACAACGCCGTGGCCTTCGACGTAGTTGCGGTCCATCGTGTTCATCACCCGCTCGAGCTCGATGCCCGGGGTCGCGCCGTCACACAGGAACAGCGTCGGCCCGCTGAGGTCTGGGCCGCCGTGCGGGTTGGGCGCGACGCGGGCCATGATGATCCAGGTCCGGGCGCCGTGCGCGCCAGTGATTAACCACTTGCGCCCATTGATGACGTAGTCGGTTCCGTCGAACTGCGCCTCGGTGGCCAGCTGGCCAGGATCCGAACCGGCGCCGCCGGGCTCCGTCATCGCGAACACCGACCGCTGCCGGCCGTCGATAACCGGGATGAGGAACTGCTCGACTTGCTCGTCGTTGGCGACCCGCCCCAGCAGGTACATGTTGCCTTCGTCGGGTGCGGCGCAGTTGAGGGCCACCGGGCCCAGCGTCGACCAACCGGCCGCCTCGAACAGCACCGCCTGCTCGCGGTGGGACGGCTCTCGGCCACCAAAACGCTTGGGCGCCTGGAAGGTTAAGAGCCCCGCTTTGCGGGCTAACTCCACCAGCTCGGCTCGCAGCTCGTCATCTGGGCCGTGTCGAGTAAGGCGAGGATCGGCCTCGTACGGCACGATCTGCTCGGCGACAAACGCGCGGATCTCGTCACGCTGCACCGCCAGGTCCGTGGGGATGTCGAAATCGATCATGCGCTCTCCATCAGCGTCAATGCCTTCTCGAACAGACTCACCGTGGCCGCGTGCAGTAGTTCCCCGACTTCCTTGGGTGCTTTACCGGCGCCGGCCCTGGCCAGCGTGCCCTCCAGTACGATGCCGAGCTTGAAACACGCCAGCACGGTGTACCAGGTGATGTGTGACAGGTCGCGGGTGGTGTTGCGCGCATACTGCTCCACCAGGTCGGAGGTGCCGGCGAATCCGCCCATCTCGAAGAGGCTGCCGCCGAACGCGCTGGACTGCCCCCAGGTGGCCAGCAGCCAGCCCAGATCCAATAGCGGATCACCGATCGTGCACATCTCCCAGTCGACGATCGCGACGACCTCAGGCCCAGTCCGGGAGAACATCACGTTGGCCGCGTGATAGTCGCCGTGCATGATGCCCGGCGTCCACACCGACGGCCGACCCTGTTCGAGCCACTTGGCGACGTCGTCGACCCCGGGAATGTCAGGCCCGGGATAGTTTTCAAACTCCCGATAGGACTCCAACTCCGAAAGCCATCGCGGCACTTGACGTTCCAGGAAACCTTCCGGTTTGCCGAAAACGCCGAGTCCGACCGCGAGGTAGTCGACGGCCCCAAGCTTGGCCAGGGCATCGGCCATCGACAGTCCCATCTGGAACCGCACGGCCGGGTCGCCCGCATGCAGCGGGGGCAATTCTTCGCCGGCGTTGAACCCGTCGATAGGTTCCATCAGATAGAAGACCGCGTCGCCGAGCACGTTCAGGTCGTCGCAGCTGGCGATCAGGTGCGGGTGGGGCACGTCGGTGCCGGCCAGCGCGGCCAGTACCTGGGTCTCCCGCATGATCACCACATTGCTGCGCGGACGGAGGTGCTTCGGTCCGCGTCGCAGCACATACGGTCGGCCCGACCTGGTAAAACGCACCATGATGTTCTGCGTTCCGCCGCTGATCTTCGAAACGTCCTCCAGCGGGCCGTCGCCCAACCCCTGCTGCGACATCCACTCGGCCAGGGCGTCCAGGGCTACCAGGTCCTCCACGTTGCTGAAGCTACCGTCCCCGGCCCGGGCTCGGGCCGCCGAGGTCTGCAAGGATCGCGCTATGACGCCACCAGTGATTGAGCGCTGGATCTCGATTATCGAGAACGGCCCTGCCGACGAACTGGACGCGCTGCTCGCCGACCTGCTTGCCGACCAAGCCGTATTCTTCTCGCCCGCGGTCTTCACCCCACAGGAAGGCCGGCAGAAGACCTCGATGTACCTCAAGGCAGCTGCAAACGTGTTCGGCGCTACCGACTTTCATTATGTCGAGCATTGGTACAAAGATCAGTCCGCGATCCTCGAGTTCGCCGCGACGATCGACGGGATCTACGTCAACGGGATCGACATGATCCACTGGAACGACGACGAGCAGATCGTGTCGTTCAAGGTCATGCTCAGACCGCTGAAGGCGTTACAGACGATCATCCCGGCGATGGCAGAGTTGTTGCAGCAGTGACGGACCGGCCCGCCCGCCTGAGCGACATCCATCAGATCGCCGCCGCGATGCCGTATGCGCGGCGCATCGAGGGACCCAAGGGCAACGCAATCTACCAGGTCGGCGGCAAGTCGTTCGTCTTCTTCCGTACTCCGCAACCCGACGCCGTCGACTCCGAGACCGGCGAGCGCTTGGCCGACGTGATCATGATCTGGGTGGAATCCGAGAGCGAGAAGTTGGCGCTGGTGCAAGACCCGAACTCACCCTTCTTTACCACCGATCGATTCGACGACCATCCGTCGGTGCTGATCCGGGCCGGCCGGTTGGCCGATGTCAGCAGAACAGAACTGGCCGAGCTCATCCAAGACGGCTGGCTGTCGCGCGCGTCGAAGCGTCGGGCGGCCCAGTGGATCGCTGCGAACCGTCCGTAGCCGACTCAGCCAAGGCCCTCCTCAGCCACGCGGCGTACTGTCCGGTGCTGACTGAAGACGGGAGGAACGATGATGCCGCGAACCGACAACGATTCCTGGGACATCACCGAAAGTGTGGGATCAACAGCGCTCGGGGTTGCCGCGGCTCGCGCCGCCGAAACCGAAAGCGCGAACCCGCTCATCCAGGATCCGTTCGCCCGGGCATTTCTCGAGGCGGCCGGCGACAGCACGTGGAGCCTGATGGCAAACCCCGCCAAGTCGGCCGAGCTGACTCACCTCGAGCCGGACGTACGTGCCCACCTGCAGGTGATGATCGACTTCGTGGCCGTCCGGACAGCGTTTTTCGATGAGTACTTTCTCAACGCCGCGGCATCCGGAGTCCGGCAGGCGGTGATCCTGGCGGCCGGTTTGGACGCGCGCGCGTGGCGGCTGCCGTGGCCCGATGGGACCACCGTGTACGAGCTGGATCAGGCCAAAATTCTGCAGTTCAAGTCGACTACCCTGCAGGCGCGGGGCGGACACCCAACATCGAGGCTGGTGAGCGTCGCGGTGGACCTGCGCCAGGACTGGCCAACGGCGTTGCAGCAAGCGGGGTTTGACGCGTCCAGCCCGACTGTATGGTCAGCCGAGGGGCTACTGCGGTACCTGCCTGCGCAGACCCAGGATCTGCTGTTCGAGCGCATACAAGCGTTGAGCCCGGCCGGCAGTTGGCTGGCTGTCAACGCGCCCGCGAAAAGCGCCCTGGAGCCCAACCTGCTGGCCCGCCAGCGTGACCAATCGCAACGCCTCCGCGCCGCGGCATCCCGGGTGCTCGACACCGAGGTGCCCGACGTCGAGGACCTGTGGTACCCGGAGGAGCGCACCGACGTGACCGACTGGCTGCGTGAACACGGCTGGGACGCGTCGGCAATCACCATGAGCGAGATGCTGATTCGGTACGGACGCAACGTCCCTGGAGACGACGTGCTGCCGCCAACCGTGTTCGTGTCTGCGCAGCGGTCCTGACCGCAGCGGGTGCAGCTACCCGACGCTGCGTCTCGATGCTCTTGTACTGCAGTACTAATCGGGCGGCGTCGATTCGGCCGGACGGGTGAATATCCCTGGCTGTGAGAACCGGTGCAAACGTTCGCGGTCAGTTATCCAGATGTTTAGTCCAGATGTTTGGACGTTTGCCATTGCGGGTACATTGGTTTTGCTCTGCGGTTTTCTTCTCGACATTGATGGAGGCGAGGATGCGTGGCGGAGGTCTAATCAGTGCAGTTGTCGTGGTCTGGTTGGTTATCGGCGTGATAGCCGCGTTCCAGCGAGGCTATCTGAAAAATACTGATCAAAATTGTGCCTCTTTAGGCACCATCGCAGTCACTGTGCTCGTAGGTCCCTTGAATTACGCCGGTGTCAACCCGAAGGTGACCGATTGTCATTTGCCGCAACCCAGTTCGATGCCTGCCATGGACATCGACCACCTGATTGGAATGGAGGCGTCATGATCGCTTTGGGCATCGTCCTGCTTATATTAGGATATTTCCTCAAGGTGTATGTCCTAGAAACGATCGGCATCATCTTGCTGGTCATCGGAGCAGTGCTATGGGTTCTGGGCGCCGTCGGTCGCCCGGTCGCCGGCAGGCGCTACTGGTACTGACGCGAATCACCCGGAAAGACCCTCACCGAAACATCTGGAACAGACTGGAATGGAGTCGTCATGATCGTTCTCGGAATCATTTTGCTCGTCCTCGGTTATGTGCTGCCAGTGCCACTGCTGATCACCGTCGGGTGGATTCTGGTGGTCATTGGCGCGGTGTTCTGGATCCTGGGCGCCGTCGGTCGCCCGGTCGCCGGTCGACGATATTGGTTCTGATCGGTCAACCTGCAGCGGGGCGGCTCACAGCGAAGACATAGGAATGCCATAGCAGCGGCTCATCGTGCTGGGCATACTTAAAACCTGTGAGCCAACCCCATGCACCCGTCGAGCGGGTCGTTATGCGCCGTGCCGACGGGAACCCGATCAACGTGCTGGTGGTCGACGACGAAGCCGTCCTCGCCGAGATGGTCGCGATGGCACTTCGTTACGAAGGCTGGAACATCGCCACCGCGGGCGACGGAGCGTCGGCTCTAGACTCTGCCCGATCCCAGCGGCCCGACGTCGTTGTCCTCGACGTGATGCTGCCCGATATGAGCGGCCTCGATGTGTTGAGGAAACTCCGCGAACTGAATCCGCAGCTGCCGGTGCTGCTACTGACGGCGAAGGATGCGGTGGAAGACCGCATCGCCGGCCTGACCGCCGGTGGAGACGACTACGTCACCAAACCATTCAGCCTGGAAGAGGTGGTGCTGCGGCTGCGGGCATTGCTGCGGCGCACCGGGGTGACGACGGAGGACAGCGGCGCGCAGCTCGTCGTCGGTGACCTAGTGCTCAACGAGGACAGCCACGAGGTGACTCGTACCGGAGAGCCGATCTCGTTGACGTCCACCGAGTTTGAGTTGCTGCGATTCATGATGCGCAACTCCAAGCGCGTGCTGAGCAAGGCGCAAATCTTGGACCGGGTGTGGAGCTACGATTTCGGCGGCCGGTCCAACATCGTCGAGCTGTACATCTCGTATCTGCGTAAGAAAATCGACAACGGGCGCGAGCCCATGATCCACACGCTGCGCGGCGCCGGTTACGTACTCAAGCCGGCCCCCTAGCCATGGGCCGGGCGTGGTCCCTTCGACTACGGCTGTTGATCGGACAGGTCGTGGTGCTCGCCATCGTGTGCGTCGGAATTGGCGCGGTGACCGAGCTTGCGCTGTACCGATACCTGGTCGGACAGCTCGATAATCAGCTGCACGACGCCTCCCAGCGCTCGGTGCGGATATTCGGTGAGCCGCCATCTGCGCCATGGCGGCATCACGTGCGATCATTCCCACGACCCGGCCCCGGGCCGGTCTTCCTAGATGCACCGGGCCAGCCGGTCGGGATGGTCGCCGCCGTTCTCGACAAGGGCGGGTCGATCGAAGCCGGATACCTGACCACCGCCGGCGGCCGGGCCGCGTTGAGCGACGCGGCCAGGGCGCAGCTGGACGCGATCCCGATCATCCGCACGCCGGTAACCCGAGATCTCAATGGCCTGGGTCGATACCGCGTCATCGCTGCACCCGCCCGGCACAGTGGCGACATCATCGTCACCGGACTGTCGATGTCGAATGTCGACGCCACGATGATCCGCGTCCTGCTGATCTTCGCCGTGGTCATCGTGATCGCCGTCGCGGCCGCCACGACGGCCGGCATTGTGATCATCCGGCGGGCGCTGGCGCCGCTGCGCCGCGTCGCACAAACCGCCGGCGAGGTCGTCGCTCTGCCGCTGGACCGCGGCGAAGTCACACTGCCGGTGCGGGTGCTCGAGGCGGACGCCAACCCGAGAACCGAAGTGGGGCAACTCGGTTCGGCACTGAACCGGATGCTTGACCACATCGCAGCCGCATTGTCGGCGCGGCAGGCCAGCGAGACCCGGGTACGCCAGTTCGTCGCCGACGCCAGCCACGAACTGCGCACGCCGCTGGCCGCGATCCGCGGATACACCGAACTGGCGCAACGAATGGGTGACGACAGCGATGCGGTGACACACGCGATGCAGCGCGTGCAATCCGAAACCGAGCGGATGACCCATCTCGTCGAGGATCTGCTGCTGCTTGCCCGCCTGGACTCCGGGCGGCCACTGGAACGCGAATCGGTGGATCTGTCGCGGGTGGCCGTCGACGCGGTCAGCGATGCGCACGTCGCCGGGCCGGATCATCATTGGGAGCTCGACTTGCCCGAAGAGCCGGTGACGGTCTGCGGCGACGCGGCCCGGCTGCATCAGGTGGTGACCAACCTGCTGGCCAACGCCCGTGTGCACACCAGCCCGGGAACCGTCGTCACCACGCGATTGGCCTCCGACACAACGCATGCCGTGCTGAGCGTGGTCGACAACGGACCGGGAATCCCCGAGCAATTGCAGTCGGAGGTGTTCGAGCGGTTCGCCCGCGGTGACACCTCCCGATCCCG
Organism: Mycobacterium sp.; assembly: GCF_035623875.1. Lineage (GTDB taxonomy): Bacteria > Actinomycetota > Actinomycetes > Mycobacteriales > Mycobacteriaceae > Mycobacterium. The sequence continues at coordinate 14,418 of NZ_DASPSP010000041.1, forward strand.
AAAGGGCGGCAGCACCGGTCTGGGCCTAGCGATCGTCTCGGCGGTGATCAAGGCCCATCACGGCACGATCACGCTGGATAGCGCACCGGGGCACACCGACTTCACGGTGCGGTTGCCGCTGACGGCCGACGCTTAGCGACACCAACGGGCGACGCGACGACGGCGACGCCGTGGGGAGCGTCGCCGTCGTGTGCGTGTGGTTACCTAGGGGCAGGTGACGTCGATCTCGAAGGGCTTGTCCACCGGCTGCATCGGGTTGGACATATCCACCCCGGTCGCGGTCCCGGAAATCTTGTAGGTGCTGCCGTCCTTGGTCGCGGTGGCGTTGCCCTGGCCGGTACCCGGGGTGTAGCCCAGCACGACCCCGTTGACGTTGCCGAGTCCGACCGACTTCACCGCGGGCGGGTTGGCGTCAGTGAGCACGGCGCCGATGCCGGTGGACGCCGCACCGATGGCGATGTTGACGCTGCCGGCCGCCGTGGCGCAGGCGACCGTGCCGCCGACGTTCTGGTCTTTGCCGTCGATGCTGACTTTCGCCGCGGCAGGTGTGCCGCCTGGGCCGGTTACCGCCGCGCTGCTCGCGCTCGAGGATGACCCGCCACCGCTCGTCGTTGACTTGTTACTCGAACAGCCGGACAGACCTACGACGACGATCGCCGTCGCTACTGCAGCGACCGTAACTGAACGCTTCACTCGTGCTCCTTTGCAGTTGTGGCGGTCCACAGGAACTTCACAGACCGTTTCGGCAGTATGCAGCGCTGCCGAACGGCCGGTATCGGATTCGCCAAATTTGGGCCATTGGTCCCTGGGCCACCCGGACGCCGCGGATATTCGCCGGGCGGCCACGGTCGATCGGGTGGTTCTGGTCCGACGCGGCGGAATCGATGGCAGTGTCAGACCGGTGGATCAGGAGCTGCCGACCGCTGACACGACGGATTTTGCCGACGCTGACCGCGGATTCATTGCTGCGCTGACACCCTGCGTCGTCACATCCGCTGACGGGCGTGTGGTGTGGGACAACGACGCGTACTCATTCATCACCGGCGATCCACCGCCGTCGGTGCATCCGAGTCTGTGGCGGCAGTGCATGCTGACCGCCAAACAGGGTCTCTACGAAGTGGTCCCGGGTATCTACCAGGTCCGCGGTCTGGATCTCTCCAACGTCAGCTTTGTCGAGGGCGACACCGGTCTGATCGTCATCGACCCACTGGTCTCCACCGAGGTGGCGGCCGCAGCGCTGCAGCTGTACCGCGCCCACCGCGGTGACCGGCCCGTCGTCGCCGTGATCTACACGCACAGCCACGTCGACCATTTCGGCGGCGTGCTGGGCGTCACGTCGCAGGCAGACGTGGACGCCGGCAGGGTGGCGGTGCTGGCGCCGGAAGGATTCACCGAGCACGTCGTGCAAGAGAACGTCTACGCCGGACCGGCCATGGCGCGCCGCGCAACCTACATGTACGGCACGCTGCTGCCCCGCGGCCCGCAAGCGCAGGTCGGCTGCGGCCTGGGACAGGCGCCGTCTCAGGGTGAGATAGCCCTTATCGTTCCCACTGTCGACATCACCACCACCGGTGAAACCCACACCATCGACGGGGTGGAGATCGAATTCCAGATGGCGCCGGGCACCGAGGCGCCGGCCGAAATGCATTTCTACTTCCCGCGATTCCGCGCATTGTGTATGGCAGAGAACGCCACCCATAACCTGCACAACCTGTTGACGCTTCGGGGCGCGCTGGTTCGCGATCCGCATGTTTGGTCGGGCTATCTCACCGAGGCGATCGACAAGTTCGCCGACCGCACCGACGTCGTGTTCGCGTCGCACCACTGGCCAACCTGGGGGCGTGAGCGCGTCGTCGAGTTCCTGTCGCTGCAACGCGACCTGTACGCCTACCTGCATGACCAGACGCTGCGGCTGCTCAACCAAGGTCATACCGGCGTCGAAATCGCCGAAATGCTCCAGATGCCAACGGCACTGGACAAGGCGTGGCATACCCACGGCTATTACGGCTCGGTCAGCCACAATGTCAAGGCGGTCTATCAGCGCTACATGGGTTGGTTCGACGGTAACCCGGCGCGGCTGTGGCCACACCCGCCAGAAGCACTCGCCACCCGGTACGTCGACGCGCTTGGCGGGATCGACCGCGTCGTCGACCTCGCCCGACAGGCGTTCGACTCCGGTGATTTCCGTTGGGCTGCAACGCTGCTCGACCATGCGATGTTCGCCGACGATACGCATTCCGGCGCGCGGGCCCTGCTTGCGGACACTTTCGAGCAGCTGGCCTACGGCGCCGAGAATGCGACATGGCGCAACTTCTTCCTTTGCGGTGCCGTCGAGTTGCGCGGCCGCAACTTCGGCACCGCGGCCCAAGCGAGCTCGCCGACGTTGTTGGCCCAGCTGACGCCGGAGCAGATTTTCGACGGCCTGGCCATCACCGTCAACGGCCCTCGTGCCTGGGACTTGGATCTCGCCGTCGACGTCACCTTCGCCGACGTGGGCGCCAATTACCGGCTCGCGCTGCGTAACGGTGTGCTGGTGCACCGCAAGGTCGCCGCCGATTCCGGCACCGCGAACGTAACCGTCAAGGTGGACAACGCGGTTCGCCTTCTCACGGTGGTGATGGGCGATGTCGGCTCACCGGGGCTGGAGATATCCGGTGACCAGACTGCCCTGCAGCAACTGCTGGGTGTCCTCGACAAGCCCGACCCGGCGTTCAACATCGTCACGCCGTGACATCGATGACCACCTTGCCGACCGCCCTACGCTCGGCCACATGCCGTAATGCCGTCGCGGCGTCGGCCAACGGGAATCTGGCACCGATATAGGGCTGAATTCGACCGTCGGCAAACATCTGCTGCAGTTCGCGGATGTCGCGCGCGGCGTCGTCGGGGTGATCGGCGGTGAAGGTGCGGATCTCCATGCCGCGGATGGTGATGTCTTTGAGCAGAACCAGATTGAGCGGAATAGCGGGAATCGCGCCCGCGGCGTAGCCCACGGTGATGAACGTTCCGCCCCGGGCCAGACCACGCAGCGCCGGCTCCGCGTAGCGTCCCCCGACCGGATCGATCACGACGCGAGCGCCGCCGTCAGTGAGCTCGCGGATGGCCGATTTCAGGTCGTCCCGGTCGTAGGCGACGGTCGCCTCGGCGCCGCGCTGCCGACAGATGTTGAGTTTGTCCTCGGTCGACGCCGCGGCCAGCACCCGGGCCTTCATGCCGACTGCCAAGTCGAGCGCGGCCTGTCCAACGCCTCCCGCTGCGCCGAGGATCACCACCCAATCCCCTTCTCCGACTTGCGCAACCGATCGCAAGGCGTGATACGCGGTGCGATAGGTCACGCCGAACGCTGCCGCTGGGGCGAAGTCCGTGCCGTCGGGAATCGCGGACACCTGGTGCGCATCGAGCAGGGCGAGCTCGGCGAAAGCACCGGTCGGGGTGGCGCCGAACACCCGGTCGCCTGGCGCGAACGGCGCTCCGTAAGAACCGGGGCCGACGGCCACCACCTCGCCGGCGAGTTCGCTGCCCGGCGTGAACGGGACCGGAATCTTGACCTGGTACTTGCCGGCGATCAGCAGCACGTCGGGAAAGTTGACGGCCGCGGCATGTACCCGCACCAGCAGCTGACCCGGGCCCGGCGTCGGATCGGCGACGTCGTCGACAACCAGATCTTCTGGGGGACCGTAGCGGCGGCAGACGACGGCGCGCATCAGCCGGTCCCGAGCCCGCGTAAACAGAACCGCACCAGGTGATCGACGTCGTCGGGGCCGGGCTGGTCGGCCGAATCCAGGTGACGTCGCATGGCCGCCGCAGTGCAATGAAAGACGGTGTCGGCATCGCGGCGGACATCTGCGCTGCCCAATGCTGCGATCGGCTCCGTCAGCAGATCGCGCATCGGCCGCATGATCTCGTCGTCAGCGGCCCGCCAGTTGGCGGTGGCCGAAATCTGCCCGGCCGCAGCGCGGCTCATGCTGATCAGATGTGGGTCGGCGACCTGCGCCAGCGCGCCCTCGATCCAGCGCCGCACCTTGCCCGCCGGCGTGTGCTCCTTGGCCATCTGATGCTGAAGATAGGAGACGACGATCGCGACACCACGCTCCATCACCGCCAGGATGACATCGTCTTTGCCGGCGAAGTACCGATAGAACGCCTTGTTCGACGAGCCGGCCTCGGCGACGATGTCGCTGACCCTCGGCGGTTCGGGGGCCACCCGTTCCATCACCCGGACGGCGGCGGCAAGGATGCGTTCGACTTCCTCGGTGGCTTCCCGCTGACGGTCGTCGAGGGCACGCTCGACAGCCGCGGTCACCCGGCTATTGGTCAACGAGCTCACCGTATTTGGCGCGGGCAGCCTCGCGGCGGACGTCCAGCATCTCACTGGGCCAGTCCCCGTCTTCGGCCTGGCAGCCCTTGAGCAGCATCCGGGCCAGATTAACCTTGTGTGCCTCGGTCGGCCCGTCGGCCAGCCCGAGCGCGATACCGCCGAGCAGAACATTGACCAACGGCAGCTGATCGGTGAGCCCGAGCGCTCCGTGCACCTGGATCGCGCGCAGCGCAATAGATTTCAGCACCTGCGACGCCAAGATCTTGCAGGTGGCGATCTCGGCGCGGGCGGCATGCTCGTCGCCGCTGTCAATCAGCCACGCGGCGTGCAGCACCGTCAGCCGAAACGGTGTCAACTCGGTATACGAGTCGGCGATGAATTCCTGCACCAACTGCTTGTCGGCGAGCAAAGTACCTTGAGTGAAACGGCTTTTCGCGCGCTTGGACATCATCTCGACCGCGCGTTGCGCCACGCCGATCGAGCGCATCGCGTGATGCAGCCGTCCGCCTGCCAACCGGGTCTGCAGGATCAGGAAGCCCTGGCCGGGTTCACCGAGTAATGCGTCCGACGGCACCCTGACCCCGTCGTAGTGCACCAGCGAATGCCCCGGTTCGTGAGCGTCCGCTCCGACCAGATGGTGGTTGGCTTCGATATTCAGGCCCTCGGCGCCGGCCGGAATCAGGAACGTCGAGGCGCCGTGATGCACCGCCACGTCAGGGTTGGTGATCGCCACGACAATGAAGAAGGATGCGACGGACGCGTTGGAGGAGAAGTACTTTCGTCCGGTGATCACCCAGTCGTCGCCGTCGCGGACGGCGCGGGTGGTGAAGACCCGCGGATCGGCGCCGCCCTGCGGCTCCGTCATCGAGAAGCAGGAGAAGATCTCGCCGGACAGCAGGCCGTTCAGATAGCGGTCCTTCTGGCCCTGGGTGCCGAAGCGGGCGATGATCTCCGCATTGCCGGTGTCAGGTGCCTGTGTGCCAAAGACGATCGGCGCCCATGGGCTGCGGCCCAGGATCTCGTTGATCAGCGTCAGCTTGACCGCGCCGAAGCCTTGCCCGCCGAGTTCCGGACCGAGATGCGGAGCCCATAGCCCTTGGTCGCGGACCTGTTGTTTGAGCGGGTCGACGATTTTGCGACGCTCGTCGGTCAACGGTAAGAACTCGCAACCGGGGAACAACACCTCCAGCGGCTCGACCTCTTCGCGGACGAACTCGCGGATCCAGTCGAGTTTCTTCTCGAACTCCGGTTCGGTAGAGAAGTCCCATGCCATATCGAATACTCCTAGGTCGATCGAACGGGATATCAGGGAATACCGCCGTCGGCTCGCAGAATCGAGCCGGTGGTGAAGCTGGACGCGTCGGAGGCCAGAAACAATGCGGCACCGACGATTTCGCGTGGATCGCCCGCCCGTTTCAAGGAAAGATGAGCGAAATTGTTGCTGTCGCCGTCGTCAAGGTTCCAGGCTTTGCTGATGTCGGTCAGATAGGGGCCCGCCATCAAAGTATTGACCCGCACGGTCGGTCCGAACGCCTGCGCCAGCCCTTCGGTCATTGCGTTGAGCCCGGCCTTGGCGGCAGCGTAGGGAATGATGCCGCCGTTCGGTCGCAGCGATCCGGTCGAGCTGACGTTGATGATGCACCCGCGGCCGGCGGCCACCATCCGCTCGCCCACCAACGCCGACAACCGGAACGGGCCCTTGAGGTTGAGGTTGACCACCGCGTCGAACAGCTTCTCGGTGACGTTGGTGAGCTTGTCGTAAAGCGGTGACATACCGGCGTTATTGATCAAGACGTCGACCTTGCCGAACCGCTGGTAGGTCGCATCCACCAAACCGTCGAGCTGATCCCAGCGTCCGACGTGCACCTGATAAGGCATAGCCGAGCGGCGGGTTTCGGTCTCGATCTCCTTGGCGGTGGCCACGCAGTTGTCCATGTTGCGGCTGGCGATCACCACGTCGGCGCCGCAGTGTGCGGCGCCGAACGCCATCTCGCGCCCGAGTCCGCGGCTGCCGCCGGTGATGAGGATTACCCGGTCGGTCAGATCGAAAAGCTGGTCCGCGTAACCCATCTCAGCGCCCCTTACTCGACAGCGACCGGGCCAGGTCGGCGGCCGTGGCGATCAGTTGCGGGATCATCGCCCCGAACGCGTCCTGGATCTTGGGGTCGACTTTCCCGGTGCGCACTCCGGCGGCGTAGGTCTTTTCCAGCACGATGCCGAGTTTCCAGTTGGCCAATACGAGGTAGTAGTCGATGTTTTCGCATGACAGCCCGCTCACCTTCTCGTAGCGCTCGAGCAACTCGCTGCGCGTCGGCATGCCCTTCATGTCGAGATAGAAGCCGTCCTCCCGCGGATTCTCTCCGTCGTATCCCAGCAGGCACCAGGCCAAGTCGAGTAGCGGGTCGCCGACCGTGGTCATCTCCCAATCCACGATCGCGGCGAGCCGGGCCGGCTCGCCGTGCGCGAACATCACGTTGGCGAACTGGTAGTCGCCGTGCATGATGCCCGGCGTGTAATGCCCGGGCCGGTTGCGGCGCAGCCAGTCGGCGGCTTCGTCCAGGCCGGGAAGCTCGCGCACCCGATAGCTGTCCAGGAAAGCCAGCCAGCGGTCGACTTGCCGCTCGTGGAATCCGTCGGGACGGCCGAACCCGGCCAACCCCTGAGCGCGCCAGTCCACCCGGCCGAGCTTCGCGGCGCCCTCGACGAGCTCAAACGCCAAGCCCCGGCGCGCGGTGAGGCCGGTATCGAACGGCGCCGGCCAGCCGCCGTCCATCGGACTCCACCCGTCGATCGCCCGCATCACGTAGAAGGGCATACCGAGCAGATCGCCGGCATCGTTGGCGGCGATCAGCTCGGCATGCGGCACATCGGTGCCGCGCAGCGCGCGCACCAGCCGGATCTCGCGCAGCAGCCCGTCGACGCGGGCCGCGTCGGCTCGGGCGCCGGGCATCCGCAGCACCATCCGCTCGTCACCGCGGTGTATCAGATATAGCGTGTTCTGTGAACCCCCGGACAGCTGTTCCAGCACGGGTTCCTGACCCTCGCCGGGGACACCGTTCGCGTCCAGCCAGCGTCCCAGCACGCCTGCATCCACTAACTACACACCCCAATCTCTATCCGGAGAATAGCATTCTCCGCCGGGATGCCATGCACTGTACACCGCATGCGAGGCTGTGCGGAGACTACTTTCGATTGGCCGGCTCTCCCCCGCAAGCGGGAGGTGCCCCCACCTCGGATCGTGGCGATCCGCATCGTGGCCGGTCCACCGATGACAGGAAAGACGATGCAATTGCTTCTGGTCCGGCATGCGTTGCCGCTCCGCAGCGAACCCGGCCAGGGGTCCGACCCCGACCTCTCCGACGAGGGGCGGGCGCAGGTCGCGCGGTTGCCGGACGCGCTGGCCAGGTTTCCCATTTCCCGGGTGGTGAGCAGCCCGCAGCGTCGCGCGATCCAGACTGCGGGACCGGTGGCCACCGAGCGCGGGCTGGCGGTCGAAATCGACGACCGCTTCGCCGAATACGACCGCGATCTGCCGGTGTACATCCCGATCGAGCACATCCGTGACGAGAACCCGCAGGAGTGGACTCGCATGGCGGCGGGGCACCTGCCCAGTTCGGTCGACGAAGAGGCATTCCGGGATCGGGTGCGTGCTGCCGTCGACGACGTCGCCGCCGGCGCGGAGCACGAGGACACCGTGGCCGTCTTCAGCCACGGCGGGGTGATCAATGTGGTGCTGCACGAGATTTTGGGAACCAAGCGGGTGTTGTCGTTCCCCATCGACTACGCGTCGGTGACCCGGTTGCTGTTCTCCCGGTCCGGTCAAGCGAGCGTGGTGACGGTCAACGGCACCGAACATGTGTGGGATCTGCTGCCACGCAACCGGCGCTGATAGCGCGGTGGTAAACAAGTCCGGTGACTACCACGCCGCTTGACGGGCTCGACTCGGTCGCGCTGGACGAGTATTTGCGCTCGGCCGGCATCGGTCGTGACGGGGAGCTGCGGGCGCAGCTGATCTCCGGTGGCCGCTCCAACCTGACCTTTCTGGTCGCCGATGACTCATCGAAGTGGGTGCTGCGACGCCCGCCGTTGCATGGGCTGACACCGTCGGCGCACGACATGGCGCGCGAGTACAAAGTGGTCGCAGCACTTGCCGATACCGCCGTCCCTGTGGCCCGCGCGGTCGCACTGTGCGACGACGACTCGGTGCTGGGTGCGCCGTTCCAAATGGTCGAATACGTTGCCGGACAAGTGGTCCGCAGCCGCGCCGAACTCGAGGCACTGGAGGCTCAGGGCGACGAGCAGGTCATCGAAGGCTGCGTCGATGCACTGATCCGGGTGCTGGCAGACCTGCATGCGGTCGACCCGGCCGCCGTCGGACTCGCCGATTTCGGCAAACCGAGCGGATATCTGGAACGCCAGGTCCGTCGATGGGGTTCGCAGTGGGAACTCGTGCGCCTTTCCGATGACGACCGCGACGCCGATGTCCGGCGGCTGCATTCGGCATTGCAGCAGTCGATTCCGCCGCAGAGCCGCACGTCGATCGTGCATGGCGACTACCGGATCGACAACACCATCCTGGATGCGAACGATCCCGGGCAAGTGCGCGCTGTCGTGGACTGGGAACTCTCCACTCTCGGCGACCCGCTCAGCGACGCGGCGCTGATGTGCGTCTACCGCGATCCGTCGCTGGACCTGATCATCAACACGCACGCGGCGTGGACCTCGCCGCTGCTGCCGATTGCCGACGAGCTTGCGCACCGCTACTCGTTGGTCTCCGGACAGCCGTTGGCGCACTGGAACTTCTACATGGCGCTGGCCTACTTCAAGTTGGCGATCATCGCCGCAGGCATCGACTTCCGCAGGCGTATGTCGGGTGGTGCGGACGACGTTGACGCATCCGATCGGGTGGGGGACACCGTGGGGCCGTTGATCGCCCGCGGGCTGACCCAGCTGCAGACCTGAAGATCTCTAGCTGTCGACTCTGCGGAACCCGACGATGGTTTCCCATCGGTTTCCGGTCGCTTCGACGAATTCGAAGTTCTCCCGTTCAGCGAGGTCACGCAACTGCCGCACACTGAGTCGATCGGGATCGGGAAACATCTCGACGAACACCAGCCGCCCGCCGGGTTTCAACACCTGGCCGAGCGAACGCAGGCAGGCCTGCTTGTCGGGCACCTCCCCGATCACCGCGGCTAAGAATGCGACGTCAAAGGTGTTGTCCGGGAAGGGAAATCCATCGCTTGCCTGTCCCATGGTAAAGCCGACGTCGGACAGCCCGGCCCGCTCGAGCTGCCGCCAGGCCTTGTCGAGCATCTCAGGTTGGATGTCGAACAACTCCAGCCGACCGTCAGTAAGCCGGCGGGCAATCTCCACGCTGAAGAAACCCGGGCCCGGGCCGAGTTCCAGGACGTGTTCCGGGCCCGCGAGACCGAGCTTGTCGACGATGCGCGCCGGCTTGAGCAGCGCTCGACGGATCGGATTGTCGATCAGAAACGCCGCCTGGTGTGGGAACGGCGACTCTCCTTGTTGACGCGACTTGTGCAGTAGCGCGCCTACCCACGTTGATGACATAGAGCTCCTCACTTACGAAAGTTAGGGTACCCTAAGTCAGCAACGATGGGGTTGCTAACGTCCCTTAAGACCGGCGGCGAGGTTCTTCTTCGCCGCGCGTCGCAACTGGTATATCCGTGCCGTGCCGGCCAGCACGGTGATCAACCCGCCGCCGATCGCCGCCAGCAGAATCGCCACCCCCAGTGGCAGGGTCCAGCGCCAGTTGAGGAACGCGAACTGCGCCGTCCCGGTGTTCTGGGTAATGAAGATCAACAGCACGATGAGAATTAGGAAGCCCATCGTCAGCGACGACCATAGGCTGGCCGCGCGGGTGTATTTCACCGCCGATTCCGGCGGCGCCGTGCTGTCCTGGGCTGGCTCGGTGCTTTCAGGTGGCTGATCGGGCGATAAGGACGAATCGCTACTCATGGTTGTCATCTTGCCCTTTGTCGTACGGAATGGAACGAAATCGCGCCGGAAACCTCAGCGCACTCCCGAGCCGATGCGGCGCTGCAAGATAGTGTCGGTTGTTATGGGCATGCTGCGACGGCGCGGTTACCGCGCGGCGGCGTGGCTTGCGGGCTTGTGCGTTGTCGTCACGGCCTGCGGCAGCTCCAATCCGCTGGGCGGGGCCTCAGGCAATTTGAAATCGATCGTGGTCGGATCCGCCGGCTTTCCGGAATCCAAAATCATCGCCGAAATCTATGCACAAGCGTTGCAGACCAACGGTTTCAATGTCGGACGACGAATGGGAATCGGCAGCCGCGAAACGTATGTCCCAGCGCTGAAGGACCATTCGATCGACTTGGTGCCCGAGTACATCGGCAACCTACTGCTGTACTTCGAGCCGGCCGCGACAGTAACCCTGCTCGACGCCGTCGAATTGGAGCTCTACAAACGGCTGCCAGGTGACTTGTCGATTCTTACCCCGTCCCCCGCGGCCGACACCGACACGGTCACCGTCACCGCCGAGACGGCTGCCAAGTGGAACCTGAAGACCATCGCAGACCTGGCGGCACATTCACCAGAGGTGAAGTTCGCCGCGCCCTCGGACTTTCAAGCCCGGTCGTCGGGCCTGGTCGGGCTCCGGCAGAGATACGGGCTCGACATCGCGCCCGGCAACTTCGTCGCGATCAGCGACGACGGCGGCGCGGTCACCGTTCGCGCACTGGTTCACGGCAAGGTCAACGCCGCCAATATCTTCAGCACGTCACCGGCCATCATGCAGAACCATCTGGCGGTGCTCGACGATCCGGAACACAATTTCCTGGCCGGCAACATTGTGCCGCTGGTGAATTCGCAGAAGAAATCCGATCGGCTCAAAGAGGTGCTGGACGCGGTGTCAGCCAAAATGACTACCCGCGGCCTGGCCGATATCAACGCCTCGGTGTCCGGCAACTCCGGCATCGACCCCGACCAGGCAGCTCGAAAATGGTTGCGGAACAACGGCTTCGATCATCCAATCGGGAGCTGAGGCTCGGCTTGATCAGTTTCGAGAACGTCTACAAGGTCTACGCCGACGGCACCGTCGCCGTCGACAACCTGAACCTGGAAGTACCCAGAGGCACGCTGACCGTGTTCGTCGGTCCGTCCGGCTGCGGCAAGACCACCTCGATGCGGATGATCAACCGGATGGTTGAGCCGACGTCGGGCACCGTCATGGTCGACGGCGCCGACGTCGCAGGGGTCGACCCGGTGCGACTGCGCCTCGGGATCGGCTACGTGATCCAGGGCGCGGGCTTGATGCCCCACCAACGGGTGATCGACAACGTGGCGACGGTACCGGTGCTCAAAGGCCAATCGCGCCGGTCGGCCCGCAAGGCGGCCTACGACGTGTTGGAGCGGGTCGGTTTGGACGCGAGGTTGGCCACCCGCTATCCCGCGCAGCTCTCCGGCGGCGAGCAGCAGCGTGTCGGCGTAGCCCGGGCACTGGCCGCCGATCCGCCGATTCTGCTGATGGACGAGCCATTTTCGGCTGTGGACCCGATCGTCCGCCACGAGCTGCAGCGCGAAATACTGCGGCTACAAGCCGAATTGCACAAAACCATCGTGTTCGTCACGCACGACATCGATGAGGCCGTCCGGCTCGCCGACCGGGTCGCGGTGTTCGGTCCGGGTGGTTCGCTGCAGCAGTACGAGGAGCCGGCACACCTGTTGTCGCGTCCGGCCAACGATTTCGTGTCGAGGATGATCGGTGCCGGTCGTGGTTATCGCTGGCTGCAGTTCTTGGACGCTGCACGGCTGCCGGTGCACGACATCCCGCGGATCGCCGACTCCGCGATCGGGGACGCCCAACTTCGCGACGGCTGGGCATTGGTCGTTAAAGCCGATGGCGCGCCGCTGGGGTGGATCGACGTCAACGGCGTGCGCAAGCACCGCGGCGGCGCGTCGTTGGCCGACAGCGTGACCTCGGTCGGTTTGGTGTTCCGCCCGGGCGCCAACCTGAGCCAGGCGCTGGACGCCGCCTTGTCGTCGCCGGCATCGGTTGGTGTGGCCGTCGACAAGGCGGGCAAGGTCATCGGGGGAGTACGGGCCGGCGATGTGCTGGCCGCACTGGAATCCCAGCAGCAGGAATAGGCGTGCAATACCTGGTCAATCACCTGCCGGCGGCGTGGATGCTGACCGTGGTCCACCTGCGGCTGTCGTTGCTGCCGGTGCTGGCCGGGCTGGCGATCGCGTTGCCATGGGGGGTGCTGGTGTGGCGTCGAGCGGTGCTGCGACGGCTGACCACGTTGACCGCCAGTGTGGTGTTCACCATCCCGTCGCTGGCGTTGTTCGTGGTGCTGCCGCTGATCATCCCCACCCGGATCCTGGACGAGGCCAATGTAATCGTCGCGCTGACGCTGTATACAGCGGCGCTGCTGGTGCGGGCGGTATTCGAGGCACTGGACGCGGTGCCGTCGCAGGTGCGTGACGCTGCCAGTGCGGTCGGTTACCGGCCGATCATGCGGCTGCTCAAAGTTGAACTGCCACTGTCGATTCCGGTGCTGGTCGCCGGACTACGGGTGGTTGTGGTGACCAACATCGCGATGGTGTCGGTGGGCGCGGTGATCGGCATCGGCGGCCTGGGCACCTGGTTTACCGAGGGCTACCAGGCGAACAAGAGTGACCAGATCGTCGCCGGGATCATCGCCATCCTGGTGCTCGCGCTCGTCGTCGACGTGCTGATCATGCTGGCCGGGCAGCTGGCGACGCCCTGGGCTCGTGCGTCGCGGCCCGGCCGCCGGTTGCTGACAGCTCCGGTGGTGGGAGGCTCGCGATGAGTTTCATCGAACAGGCAGTGTCCTACCTGTTCACCGCGAGCAACTGGTTCGGCCCGGTGGGTCTGGCGGCGCGCACTTTGGAGCACCTGGAGTACACCGCGGCCGCGGTAGCGGTCTCGGCGCTGATCGCCATCCCGGTCGGCATGATCGTCGGCCATACCGGCCGCGGCACGCTCGTAGTGGTGAGCCTGGTCAACGCGTTACGCGCGCTGCCGACGCTGGGTGTGCTGCTGTTGGCCGTATTGCTGTGGGGCTTGGGCCTGCTGCCGCCGATTGTGGCGCTGATGCTGCTGGGCATCCCGCCTTTGCTGGCCGGCACATATGCCGGCATTGCCGCCGTGGACCGCAGCGTCGTCGACGCCGCCCGCTCGATGGGCATGGGCGAGATGCGGGTGCTATTGCGAGTCGAGGTGCCCAACGCGCTGCCGCTGATTTTGGGCGGGCTGCGGACCGCAACGTTGCAGGTGGTCGCCACCGCGACGGTGGCTGCCTACGCCAGCCTGGGCGGGCTGGGCCGGTATCTGATCGACGGCATCAAGGTGCGCCAGTTCCATATCGCCTTGGTCGGTGCGCTGATGGTGGCCGCGCTGGCGTTGCTCCTCGACGCCGCTCTGGCGTTCGCGATCTGGGCTTCGGTGCCCGGTACCGGTCGACTGCGCAGGCTGCCCCACGTCTCGAAATCGCCCGGGCCGTCGCCTAACGTAGACCCGTGAGCTCAGCCCATTCGGATGCGACGTCTAACTCCTGGTCGACAATTTTGACTTGGCGCGCACACGACGCTAGGCGGATGGAATCGGTGCGGGTGCAGTTGTCCGGCAAGCGAATCAAGGCCAACGGTCGCATCGTGGCCGCTGCCGCCGACACCAACCCGGCGTTCGCCGCCTATTACGACTTGCTGACCGACGATCGCGGCGCGACCAAGCGGCTCGGGATGACCGTCACGCTGGCCGAGCGGGAGCGGCAGCTCGCCGTAGCCCGTGACGAGGAAAACATGTGGCTGGTCACCGATCATCAAGGCGAGTCTCGGGCCGCCTACGAGGGCGCGCTTGACGTCGATGTGGTCTTCAGCCCGTTTTTCAACGCGCTGCCGATCCGCCGCTGCGGCTTGCTCGAGCGAGCCGACTCGATCACGGTGCCGACGATTTACGTGAGGCTGCCGGAGATGGCGGTCACCTCAGCAATGGTCAGCTACACCAGTCCAGCCCCGGGAGGTACCGAGGGGATCAAAGTGCACTCGCCGGTATCCGAGGTAACGCTGACCGTCGATCCCGAAGGGTTCATTGTCGACTACCCAAGCTTGGCAGAGCGGATCTGATCACCCCGCCGGCGCGGCCTGCGGCGGCCAGCTCCTGGCGCCAATTCTCGGCGCCGACGAACACGGTGACGATCTCGGGCCGCGAGAAACTGTCGTAGCGGGTGCGCGCGGCATGCCCGGCCTCGACGAGCTCGGCGACGGAGTTGTTGTGCGCCAGCGACTCCCGGGCTTCGGTGAGTAATTCGATGGCCCGGTCCACCGTCGGCAACAGTTGGCCCGAGTTGGCTTCGCACATGGCCCGCACCAGATCCGGCGCGCTGCCCGCCACCCGCGTGCCGTCCCGGAAGGACCCCGCGGCCAGTGCGAACGCCAGCGGAACCTCCGACGCGGTGACCGCCAGTGCTTCGGCGAGCAGATGCGGCAGGTGCGAGATAGCCGCCGCGGCGGCGTCGTGTTCGTCGGATCTGGCTGGCACCACCACCGACCCGCAGTCCAGCGCCAGCTCCATCACCATCGACCAGATCGCAGGGTCGACGTGGTCGTCCACGCTGATCACCCACGGAGCACCGGCGAACAGCCGGGTATGGCCAGCGGCCCAACCCGAGTGCGCCGTGCCCGTCATCGGATGCCCGCCGACGAACCGCGACTGCAGACCGGCGGCGATGACCTTGTCGAGCACCGCGCTTTTGACGCTGGTGACGTCGGTAAGCGGGCAGTCGGGGGCCGATTCGCTGATATGGGTGAGCAGGATCGGCAACGCCGGCATGGGGACGGCCAGCACGATCAGCGCGCCGACATCGGCGGCGCGGGTCAGCGCTTCGGTGATGTCGGTAGTGGCGTCGAAGCCGTCGAACCGGGCCGCCTGGGCCCCTTCGACCGAGCGGTTGTATCCGAAGGCGTCGCGGCCGGCTGCCGTCGCCGCGCGCAGTATCGAGCCTCCGATCAGCCCCAGGCCCAGCACGCACACCGGTGTCTTGAAAACAGGGCTAGCCACCCCCCAAGGTTGGCACATTCGCCGCGAGAGCCTACGCCCGATAGGCGGCCGACGCGACGCCCGATCTGCTGGTCATGTGCTGGTCAATGGGCTTCAGCGGGACTAGCGTGGCGCCCATGGGAGCACAGCGGGCCTCCGCGCAGGCGGACACACCGGACGGATTCGGTGTGGCCGTGGTACGCGAGGACGGTAAATGGCGCTGTTCTGCCATGCGATCGAAAGCCCTGACCAGCTTGACCGCCGCAGAGACCGAACTGCGTGAGTTGCGCAGCGCCGGGGCGGTTTTCGGACTACTCGACATCGACGACGAGTTCTTCGTCATCGTGCGGCCGGCCCCGTCCGGAACCAGGCTGTTGCTGTCGGACGCCACCGCGGCACTGGACTACGACATCGCCGCCGAGGTGCTGGACAACCTGGACGCCGACATCGATCCTGAGGATCTGGAGGACGCCGAGCCGTTCGAGGAGGGTGATCTGGGGTTGCTCTCCGACGTCGGGCTGCCTGAGGCCGTGCTGGGCGTCATTCTCGACGAGACCGATCTCTACGCCGACGAGCAGCTGGGCCGCATCGCGCGGGAGATGGGCTTCGCCGAGGAATTGTCGGCAGTGCTCGACCGTCTCGGACGGTGAGGTCCGACGAAGACCTGATCCGTGCCGCCCTGGCGGTCGCCGCTAGCGCGGGCCCACGTGATGTCCCGGTTGGTGCGGTGGTGGTCGGCGCCGACGGAACCGAGCTGGCCCGCGCGGTCAATGCCCGCGAGGCTCTGGGCGATCCGACTGCACACGCCGAGATCCTGGCCATCCGGGCTGCCGCCGGCGCCCTGGGCGACGGGTGGCGGCTGACCGGAGCGACGCTGGCGGTCACCGTCGAGCCATGCACGATGTGTGCGGGCGCGCTGGTGATGGCGCGGGTCGACCGCCTGGTGTTCGGGGCCTGGGAGCCGAAGACCGGAGCGGTTGGGTCGCTGTGGGACGTTGTGCGCGACCGGCGGCTCAATCACCGTCCGGCCGTGCGCGGTGGGGTGCTGGCCGACGAATGTGCTGCTCTGTTGGAGGCGTTTTTCGCCCGCCAGCGATTGGGGTGAGCAGGGCAGTGTTGGGTAAGCTGTCCGGCGGTGGCGTGTCCGAGCGGCCTAAGGAGCACGCCTCGAAAGCGTGTGACGGGTAATCCCCGTCCGAGGGTTCAAATCCCTCCGCCACCGCCATTTCTCCCAGCCTATCTATGCAGGCAGATGTGGGTTTCTGTGTTTGCTAGCAACCCTCGGATACGCCCCGTGGCCACATTTTGGCCACACTTTCACGTGAATACCTGCTATTCAGGGTGATTCCGACCGCGTCCAGATCGTCGTCGAACAGGTCCGCATAAGTGTCGAGAGTGATCTTTGCTGACTTGTGGCCAAGCATGCGTTGCAGCGCCAAGACGTTCACTCCCGCCGACACGGCCAGGGATGCGCACGTGTGCCGCAGCTGGTGCGGAGTGATCTCCTGCAGCTTGGCCCTTTTCACCGCAGATGTGAACCATCCACCGTCGGACTTATCGGCGGCGATTTGTTCGTGTGCGCTCGGGCTACCGAAGTACAAGAGCCCCACCCCCCAACTTTGAAGGTGGTTGGAAGTCGAGTAGTCGGCTACGTATGCAGCCCCGCAGCGCGGCGAGACAATTAAGCCATCCTGTTCTGACGGGTGGAGGACCGCCGGGCAGGTGACAACTAGGGGATTGCTAGGAGGTGGACCGACATGTCGTATGTGATCGCGGCGCCGGAGATAATGACACAACGCGGCCGGATCGCGGCCGCCGCCCTGCTTCTCGGCGCGCCCGCCATGATCGCC
>NZ_DASPSP010000053.1:0-20732 GCF_035623875.1 Mycobacterium sp.
GCCGTTGAACAGTGCCGCGTCATAGGACTCGCTGGCGCGGGCGAAGGTGGTCCGGTACGCCGTCGCCGCGTCCGTGTCGTCGAGGAGCACGGCCATCTGCTCTGCGGCGCGCAGCGCGGCCAGCCATAGGGTGCCGGTGAACGGGTTGTGCCCGGTGAGGTCGATGTCGTGGGTGCTGGGCTGGACGCCGCTGAGCATCCCGGTGCCGTCGATGTTCCAGGTCCGGTCGACGTGGTGCAGCAGGCGGGTGAGGTTGGGCCAGTACCGGCGCAGCCAGTCGATACCTGCGCCCCCGCGATATTCGCGGTAGGTCTTCAGGACGGTGCCGAGCATGCCGTCCAGCGCCGGCTGCTCGGGGCCGCCGATCGGCTGTCCCCACAGCTGCGGCAGGTAGGTCGGTGCGATCACCCGGTGCGGTATGTACCCCGCCGGGGCCTGCATGATCTCGAACTCGGTCTCGCGCATGCTCCGTTCCAGCTCGGGGAAAGCCGCCGCGAGCGCCTGCGCGTAGTTCCAGACGTGCGTGCAGTTGAGCGGACAGGAACCGCCGTAGGACCCCGACCACATCACCGTGGAGGCGCCCAGCACCCCCTCGAAGGCGAAGAAGCGACCGTCCGCGGCGCGAAAGCAGGTGGGGCTCCGCACGGTGGCGAGCTGCGCGGCGAGGTGGCTGACGGCGGCGTCGTCAAGGCCGGAGCGGGCCAGTGTGGAAGTCCATGCGCCGGTGGCTTCGCGCAGCGCGGGCCATTCCCGGCGCACCCGCTCGAACACGTCCTGGGCGTCGGCGTAGCGGGTGGCGTAGTGGTTGCCCAGCCAGAACCGGGAGCGCCCCCACTCCGGCCGGTCCGGCCCGAACTGCTCGAAGTTGACGTACCGGTTGGGGAAATACCAGGTCAGCGCAACCCGCAGGAGCCGCGCCTCGCCGGGCTCCAGCAGGAACGGAACGCCGAGGCCGGCGTTAAAGGTGCTGCCCTCCGGGCTGGCGCCGCTCGTCGATTGCGGGGCATGCCGCTGCGGGTCAGCGATGCCCGCCGCCATGGCCAGCCGCGGCGCGCCGCTGGACAGCGCCCGCGAACGCAGGAAGGCGACGAACTCATCCGTGTGCCGCCACCGGGTCAGCGCGGCCGCCCGCGGGTCGTCGGCGGCCAGCACCATCTGCCCGGCGCCCGGGGCGTCGTCGGGCACGGCGGCGTTCTCAAGCACCACGCATGTCCAGCCGTCGCCGCGCAGTAGCCGGTTGGTGTTGCCGCCATACCCGGGCGCATGAACGCCGTCGATCGGGGTGATGCCGTCCCAGCCCACGGCGTTCTGCACGGTGGCGCCAAGGGTTCCGTGCAGCGGGTGGTTGTCGGTGTTGACCAGCCGGAACGTGAACAGCGCAGCCGGGATGGAGCTGGCGTCGACATCCAGCGGGACCAGCGGGTTGAACGCCTCCAGCGTGACGTCCAGCGGTAGGGCGGGGTCGAGGTAGCGCACCCGGGCGATCGGGTAGGTGCCGGAGAAGGTCGTGCGGGCCACCCCCGGATACCGGCTCAGCAATTCGCGTTGCCACTCCGGCACCACATCATCGCTGACCAGCGGGGTGCTCGTCGAGTCCCGCGGCGACGCCTGCAGGATGCGCAGCTCGTCCAGCGGCGGCTCCCACCGGCTGACCCGCAACGCCAAGAACGATCCGGGTAGCGCGCCGGCGTGGTTCCCGATGTTGTGCAGCTGCCACTGCCGCAGACCGCCGTCGGCGCAGATGGCGAGGTTACCGGTGCCGATGCCGCCCAGCGGCATGGCCAGGTGGCCGAATTCGGCCCCGTCAAACTCGGCCACGCGCAGGTCGTCCGGCCAGGTCACGTCGGCGGGCCCATCGGCTCCCCACCCACCTCGAGATCGTCGGCGGTGGGCAGCGGTGGGCGCGGCGCCGACGGACGGTCCAGGTAGAAGACCGCGGTGGAGGCGATGTCGTCATGCAGCGGCCGGTAGCGGCGCCCCGACATCCAACCGAGGGCCTGGATGTCCACGCGTAGGTCGGCGCGGAAGTGGATTGGGTCGGGGACATGCCAGCGGTACATGCCGAACCGCTGTTGGCTGCGATACAGCCCATCCGGGCGAATGACCTGATGCAGCCCGAGAAACGGTGTCGAGTAGGTGGTGTAACCCTGCCCGGGCACGTCGAAGTTCCAGGCGCCGCCGAAGTAGTCCTCGGTGCCGGTGCCGCAGATCGTAGGGAACTCCTGGTCGCCGTCGATGTAGAACTTGACCTCGCCCTCGCCCCACCAGCCGGGATGGTTGGCGCCCCAGGCGAGATAGGTGCCGACGTATTTCCCCGTGCCGTGCACGCGATCAAGGATCGGGTGCAGCGTGCCTGCGGCGAGCGGGTTGCTGCGGTGGAACTGGCAGTGCAGGTAACCGGTATCGGCTATATCGGTTTTGACGTCCACATCGATCTCGTAGCTGATCTGGTAATAGACGGTGGCGCTCTGCGGCGCGCGGTTCTCCAATGTCAGCCGGGCATGCCGGGGTACCGGCATCGGCCAGTAGCTGTTGAAGCCGCCGTGCGGATTGACCGCGATCGGCAGGGAGGACAGCTGCGCGAATTCGCACCAGCCCTGGCCGAAGAAGTCGCCGACTGGTACTTCTATCGCGGGCTGGTCTGCGCCGTCCCAATAGGCGCGCAGGATGAGGGTGCGCCAATTGCTGTGGTGGGTGGTCAGCCAGAGATGCGTGATGAGTGCTGGCCCGTCGATGCTCGCCAGATCGAACGTGGTGTGTCCGCCGATCTCGACGCTGGGAGAGATTTTCCAGCCCGTGCCGAGGTCTGCCGCGCAGGCCGCGCCGGTGCCGTCCAAGGCTCGGGCGCCGCCGCCCTTCGTCCCGTCGAAGTTTTCCGGGCTGACCGAGCGGGACTGGGCGCTGCTCAATCGGGCCAGCGAACGGAGGTCGGTCACAAGTCTCGGCGGGCTAGCGGTCGTGTGCCATCCCGTGGGTGGCACCGTGCTCGGGGTGGTCCGCCGGCTGATCGGGCGAGTCGCCCCGGATGTCGATCCGCCACCCGGTGAGCCGGGCCGCCAGTCGGGCGTTCTGTCCCTCCTTACCGATGGCCAGCGACAACTGGAAGTCGGGCACCACCACCCGAGCCGCCCGGGCGTTCTGGTCGATCACGGTCACCGAAACCACCTTGGCCGGTGATAACGCGTTGGCGACGAACCGGGCCGGGTCCTCGTCGTAGTCGATGATGTCGATCTTCTCCCCGGACAGCTCACTCATCACGTTGCGCACCCGCTGACCCATCGGGCCGATGCAGGCGCCCTTGGCGTTCAGGCCAGCAACCCGAGAAGCGACCGCGATCTTCGAACGATGGCCGGCTTCGCGTGCTACCGCGACAATCTCCACCGACCCGTCGGCGATCTCGGGGACTTCCAGTGAGAACAGTTTGCGCACCAAGTTCGGGTGGGTGCGGGACAGCGTGATCACTGGTTCGCGGGCACCGCGGCTGACGCCCACCACGTAGCAGCGCAATCGGTCGCCATGCGCATAGACCTCACCGGGAACCTGCTCGGCCGCCGGGATCACACCCTCAGACCCCTTGGTCTCGCTGCCCATTCGGACGACGACGAAACCCCGCGCGTTGGCCCGGCTATCACGTTGCACCACACCGGCGACGATCTCGCCCTCATGGGTGGAGAACTCGCCGAATGTGCGCTCGTTCTCCGCGTCGCGGAGCCGTTGCAGCATCACCTGCCGGGCGGTGGTAGCCGCGATCCGCCCGAAACCTTCCGGGGTGTCCTCCCACTCGCTGAGCACAACGCCGTCCTCGTCAAGCTCGCGGGCGAACACCTGGACCGCACCGGTTTTGCGGTCGATTTCGATGTGCGCGTCCGGCTGATGGCCCTCGGTGTGCCGGTACGCGCTGAGCACCGCGGCCTTGACGTCCTCGAGCAAATCGTCGAATGAAATTCCTCGTTCCACCACGATCGCGTGCAGAGCGGCCATGTCGATGTTCATGTTCTGCCCTCCATCTCTGCACTCCGATCGACAGCCGCCAGCTCCAGTTCACGTTTAGAAGGAGGCGAAAACTCAACCTGGACAACGGCTTTCACGATCTCATCGATCGGCACCGAACGCACCGTCCAGTCGCGGGCCCGATCGTCGCGGACCACCAGCGTCAGCGTGTTGTCGGCTATCTCGCCGACTCGACCGGTGACCTGTGTTCCGTCGGCCAGTGCCAGCTCGACCTTGCGGCCCTGGGCGCGGCGAAAGTGCTTCTCGCTGGTCAGCGGGCGGTCTACGCCAGGAGAGCTGACTTCCAACACGTACCGACCCGCAATGCTTTTGACAGCGTCCAACAACGTCGACGCCGAATGGGACAGTGCGGCGATGGTGTCCAGGTCGAGTGCGGTGTCGCCGTCGGCAATCACGGTTATCCGCGGCGGACGGGCCCGCGAATCGATGACGACATCTTCAATTTCGTAGCCCGCGCGCGCGAACTCGCCATCGAGTAGCTCGATCACCTGCGTCTGCGACGGTAGCCCGATGGCCACGGCGAGCTCCTCATCTTGAGTTGTCCGGTCAGGCGGCCCTCCGGTTCGCAGAAATTCGCGTTCCCGGTGAACCAGCCATCAACGATACGCCAGGAATCTGCTGTCAGCCGTGGTCGCGGCCAGGTCAGCCACCGTCATAGCCGGGGCGTTCAAGGCGCCGGCACAGCAATGGCAGGATGTTGCTGTGCCACGCAGGCTGCCCGATCTCAGACCGGTTTTCAGCAGGCGAAAGGTGCTGGCCGGTGGCGCGGCTCTGGCCGTGCTCGGGATGACCGGGTCCGCCTGTAGTTCGCCGCCCGCACCGCCGGCGGTCGACGAACTCGAATCGCAGTTGAAACTCGCCCGGCGCGACCACGAGCTGGCCACGGCGGCGGCCGCAGCTGCGGCCACGCCGGTCAGTGCAGCGTTGACGGAGGTCGCCTCCGAACGTGCTCAACACGCGCAGGCGCTGGCAACCGAGATCGCCCGCCTCGCCGTCAACCCGACGTCCACCTCCAGTGAGACCACAAGCCCGACAACGACCACGTCGGCCGCGGCTGCGCCGCCACCGTCACTATCCGGCGTGATCAATTCCCTGCGCGGGTCTGCGGCCAGCGCCAGTCACTTGGCGACCACGTCCTCGGGCTATCGGGCGGGCCTGCTGGGCTCTATCGCCGCTGCCTGCACGGCCTCGTACAGCGTTGCGTTGGCGTTCGGAGGACCGTCCTCATGACATCTGCTGAGCCGTCACCCGCCGACTCCGCGCTGTGCGCTGCCCTGACGACCGAACACGCGGTGATCTACGGCTACGGCATCGTGTCCGCCCACTGCCAACCCGACGTCAACACCCTGGTGTCGTTCGCGCTGAATCAGCATCGCCAACGTCGCGACCAGGTGATCGCCATGCTCGCCGGCCGCTCGGTCAGCGCTCCGGTGGCCGCCGCGGGCTACCAACTGCCGATGCCGGTCAACAACCCCACCGACGCGACGCGCCTGGCCGTGCTAATGGAGAAGGACACCGAGGTGGCCTGGCGCGCGGTCATCGAGCAGGCTCAGACGCCGGAGGACCGCAAGTTCGGCGTGACCGCGCTGACACAAAGCGCCGTGCTGGCCGCACGCTGGAACCAGGTATCGGGGGCCAACCCGATCACCACGGCGTTCCCCGGCGGCGACTAGTCGCCCGACGCCGCAACCGTGATGTCGGTGGCCAGCGAGGCCCCGACCGCAAGCTCACGGGTCTCGCCGCTGAACCGGTCGCGCAACTCGACGGTCCCGTCCGCCCAGCCGCGTCCCACCACGACGATCCAAGGCACACCGAGCAGTTCGGCGTCCTTGAACTTCACCCCGGGCGAGGCCTGCCGGTCGTCGAGCAGCACCTCGATGCCGAGCCGATCCAGATCGGCGGCCAGCGCGGTCGCCCCGCTACGCGCCTCGGCATCCTTGTTGGCGATCACCAGATGCACGTCGAACGGCGCAATCGCGGACGGCCAACGCAGCCCCAGCTCGTCGTGGTGCTGCTCGGCGATGACCGCCACCAGCCGCGACACCCCGAGGCCGTAGGAACCCATGGTCAGCCGCACGGGCTTGCCGTCTTCGCCGAGCACGTCCACGGCAAAGGCGTCGGTGTACTTGCGGCCGAGCTGGAAGATGTGACCGACCTCGATGCCGCGGGCGGAGACCAGCGGCCCGGCGCCGTCGGGTGACGGGTCGCCGTCGCGCACCTCGGCGGCCTCGATGGTGCCGTCGGCGGTGAAGTCGCGGCCGGCGACCAGCCCGACGACATGTTGCCCGAGTTTGTCGGCGCCGGTGATCCAGCTGGTGCCGTCGACAACCCTGGGGTCGACGAGGTAGCGAACATCGTTGTCGCGCAACGCCTTCGGTCCGATGTAGCCCTTCACCAGGAACGGATACTTGGCGAAGTCGGCGTCGTCGAGTAACGCGTAGTCGGCCGGTTCCAGCGCCACGCCCAGCCTCTTGTCGTCGACCTCGCGGTCGCCAGGTAGCCCGATACCCAGCAGCTCCCAGTCGCCGCCCGGCTGGCGCACCCTGAGTAGGACGTTCTTCAGCGTGTCGGCCGCGGTGACGTCGCGGCCCAGATCGGCCTGGTTCGCCCAACCCACCAAGGTGGCGATCGTCGGGGTGTCGCCGGTGTCGTAGACCACCGCCTCCGGCAGCCCGTCGATGGGCCGCGCCTCCGGGCGGGCGGTGACGACCGCCTCGACGTTGGCCGCGTACCCGGACTCCAGGCAGCGCACGAAGGTGTCCTCCCCGACGGGGCTCTCCGCCAGGAACTCCTCGGAGGCCGAGCCGCCCATCGCGCCGGATACCGCGGACACGATGACGTAGCTCACCTGCAGCCGGTCGAGAATCCGTTGATACGCCTCGCGGTGTGCGTGGTAGGCGGCCTTGAGCCCGGCGTCGTCGACGTCGAAGGAGTAGGAATCCTTCATCACGAACTCGCGTACCCGCAGGATGCCGGCCCGGGGCCGCGCCTCGTCCCGATACTTGACCTGGATCTGGTAGAGCACCAGCGGAAAGTCCTTGTAGGAGCTGTACTCCCCCTTCACCGTCAGGGTGAAGACTTCTTCGTGGGTTGGGGCGAGCAGATAGTCGTTGCCGCGGCGGTCTTGTACCCGAAAAATACTGTCGCCGTACTCAGTCCACCGGTTTGTCGTCTCGTAGGGCGCCCGCGGCAGCAACGCCGGGAACAGGATCTCCTGCCCGCCGATGGCGTTCATCTCTTCGCGTACGACTCGTTCGATGTTGCGCAGCACCCGCAGGCCGAGCGGCAGCCAGCTGTACAGCCCGGGCGCGACCGGTCGGACGTAGCCGGCGCGGATCAACAGCTTGTGGCTGGGCACTTCGGCGTCGGCGGGGTCGTCGCGCAGCGTGCGGACGAACAGCTCGGACATCCGGGTGATCACAGCGCGCAAGCCTAACGGCAGGTCTTGTCTGTCCGCCAAACAGCAGCCACGGCTGCGATCAGCAGCGAATCCGGAGCTAAAGCTCCCCGGCGTCGATCGCGTCCTTGACTTCCTGCGCGTGAGCCACCTGCGCGGCGCTGTACCCGATGAGCAGCGATACGCCGCCGACAATGATGGCCAAGCCGGCCACCCACAGCAGGCCGTAGGTGTCGCCGTGGTCGAGCGCATGCAGCTGAGCGGCGTTCATGTTCTTCACCGGTCCGTTGGTGCCGCCCAGATAAAGCGTGCGCGAGGTGATGACGGCCTGGATCACAGCCAGCACTACCGGCCCGCCCAGGTTTTGCAGCATCAGCGAGATCGCCGATGTCGGCCCGATGCGATCGAAACCGACGCCGGCGATCGCCGACAGCGCCAGCGGAACAATGATCATGCCGATGCCGATGCCACCGACGACCAGGGGCATCACCAGGTTGGGGAAGTACGGTATGCCGGCGTTGATCGTTGAGCCGTAAAGCATCGCCCCGACCACCAGCGTGCCGCCGGCGATCACCACGACTCGCGGCGGGAACCACGACACCAGTTGCGAGGACGCGCCAAGGCCGATGCCCATCGCGATGGCGAACGGGATGAAGCAGACACCGGCGTGCAATGCGCTGTAGCCCATGATGTCCTGCACGTAGAGACCGATCAGCACGGTCAGGGTGAACATCACCCCACCGGCCATGAAGATCGCGGCAAAGGTGGCCAGCCGGTTGCGGTCGAAGAACAAGTCGAACGGCACGACGGGGTTCTCTGCGGTGCGCTCGACGATGGCGAACGCCACGAAAGCTACTAGCGCCACCACACCGGAGCCGATGGTGGTAACCGATATCCAGCCCTTCTCGGGCCCGATGGAGAAGGCGAACACCGCGGCCGTACACACCAAAGTTGCCAACACGGCTCCGGTCGCGTCCAGCTTCATCCGTTCCCGGTGGGTTTCCCGCAGCGTCGTGCGGGAGAGATAGATCATCAGCAGCCCGATCGGCACGTTGACCAAAAATGCCAACCGCCAGGACAGTTCGGTGAGTGCACCGCCGACCACCAAGCCCATCACCGAGCCGACGCCGGTCATCGCGCCGAACACCGCCATCGCCGCGTTGCGCGATGGCCCCTTCGGAAACGTGGTAGCCACCAGCGCCAAGCCGGTCGGTGAGGCGATCGCGGCCCCGATGCCCTGCAACAGCCGGGCGGTGACCAGGGTGAAGTCGTCCCATGCGATACCGCACAGGGCGGAGGCGATCGTGAACAGCGCGACGCCGACGATGAAGGTGCGCTTCCGGCCGATAGTGTCACCCAGCCGACCGCCGAGCAGCATCAGTCCGCCGAAGGTCAGCACGTAGGCGGTGATCACCCAGCTCCGGCCGGCGTCGGACAGACCGAGCTCGTTCTGGATCTTGGGAAGCGCGACGATCGCGATGGTGCCGTCCATCGTCGCCATCAACTGCATCCCGCCGATGGCGATGACGGCGGCGATGAAGCGCCGCGATAGCAGCCACGTCGGATAAGACCTGCTGGTGCGGCTCACGGCGGTCTTGGCTGAGTGCACTGGGGGCATATGAACTACTCGCTTCGAGGGTTCAGACGTCCATTCGTGGACAGCCCGCTCTGCGTCGTTGAGAGCCGTCATAAGAACTTACCCTACAGTAATCTTAGGAATCTTTTAAGCGCCGAATGCCGCTACCGTACCGATCACGATGATCGCGGGGGGCCGAATTCCCTCCGAACGGATCCTTTCCGGTACGTCCGCGAGGGTGGCCCGCAACGTGTGTTCGGCGACCGTCGTTCCGTGTTGGACCACTAGCACCGGCGTATCCGCAGGTCGGCCGCCTTTCAGCAGCGCTTCGGTGAAAAGCTCGATGCGCTCTACCGCCATCAGCAATACGATCGTGCCCGACAACGCCGCTAACGCGTCCCAATTCACTAACGATTCGGGGTGTCCCGGCGGAAGGTGGCCGCTGACCACCACAAACTCGTGATTCAGGCCGCGGTGAGTGACCGGGACACCCGCCGACGCGGGTACCGCTATGGCACTCGTCACACCCGGCACCACCGTCACCGGAATGCCGGCCTCGACGCACGCCAGAAGTTCCTCGTATCCGCGGGCGAACACGAAAGGGTCGCCCCCCTTGAGTCGCACCACAAACCGTCCGGCGCGGGCCCGCTCGATCATCACCGCGTTGATGGCGTCCTGAGCCATCGCGCGCCCGTAGGGAATCTTGGCGGCATCGATCACCTCGACGTGCGGGGGCAACTCGGCGAGGAGCTCCGGCGGCGCCAGCCGGTCGGCGACGACGACGTCAGCCTGGGCAAGCAGCCGGCGGCCGCGGACGGTGATCAGTTCCGGATCTCCGGGTCCGCCGCCGACCAGCGCCACCCCGCCGCGCACGACGTCGGCGCTCGCGAAGTTTTCCAGGGTGAGGACCCCCTGCTGCAGTGCCTCGCGGATCGCCGAGCGGATCGCCGCGGAGCGACGGTGCTCGCCGCCGGCCAGGACTCCTACCGACAGCCCCGCGTAGTCGAACGACGCCGGGGTCACTGCGCTGCCCTCGACCGCGATATCTGCGCGGACGCAAAAGATTCGGCGCCGGTCGGCCTCGGCAACCACCGCCGAGTTCACTTGCGCGTCATCGGTGGCCGCGATCGCATACCAAGCACCCGCCAGGTCGCCGTCGCGATACTCGCGCAGCGACAAGGTAATTCGGCTCGCCATTGCTGTGGCCTCGACCGCGGGAGTGGCCGTTCGGGTGATGACGTGCACGTCCGCGCCGCTGGCGATGAGTAACGGAAGCCGGCGCTGCGCAACGTTCCCGCCACCGACCACGACAACCTTCTTGCCGGTCAGCCGCAAGCCGACCAGGTAAGGGTTCTCCGGCGTCGTCACCCGGCGAGTCTAGACTTCCTTGCGGCGTGAGCCACGAAGCGTGCCACCGCCTCGGAGGTCGCCGCCGGATGAGTGTGTAGATACGACGCATTCACTCCGCCGTGCACCGCGCCGTCGCGCACCGCATCGGTGTGTTGGCCCTGATACATCCACGCCGGCTGGTAGGTGTCGGTGAATGTGACTGCGGTACGGTGGAATTCGTGTCCAACAACCCGCTGGCCCGCGCGGTACAGCGACGAATCGGCGACCGCGACGGCGTCGCGATAGCCCACGGTGAGGCGCTCGGTGAAGCGTGCCGATCCGGCCAGCACACCGCACATCGGATGCCCGTCGAGCTCGGAAACCAAGTACAGCAGCCCGGCGCACTCGGCGTGAATCGGCGCACCGTCGGCCGCCAGCGTGTTGATCTGGCGGCGGGCGATGTCGTTGCCGGACAGTTCGGCGGCGAACTGCTCGGGGAATCCGCCGGGCAGCAACACCGCGTCGGCGCCGTCGGGTAGCGGGTCGACGAGCGGGTCGAACTCCTTCACGTCGGCGCCGCACGTCCGCACCAGCTCGGCATGTTCGGGATAGCCGAAACTGAACGCCTTTCCGCCGGCCAACGCCACGGTGACGTGCTCGGTGACGGGTTCGGCCACCATCGCCAACGGGTCCCATGCCGGATCGGTCACCCGGCTTTCGGCCAGCCTGACCACCGCGCCGAGATCGACGTGCCGGGCGATCAGCGTCGTCATCGCTTCGACCGCATCGCGGGCCCGCCGGTTGTATTCAACGGCGGTGACCAGACCCAGATACCTTGACGGCACTTCTATTTCGTCGCGGCGCGGAATCGCGCCCAGCACTGGGACACCGGCCAGTTCGCATGCCTGCCGCAACACCTGCTCGTGTCGCGGCGACCCAACCCGGTTGAGCACGACGCCGGCAACGCGGGTCGCGGTGTCGAATGTCGAAAACCCCTGCAGCAGTGCGGCGATGCTATGGCTTTGGCCGCGAGCATCGACCACCAGGATGACCGGAACGCCGAGCAGCGAGGCGACGTGCGCGGAGGACCCGGACGCCGGTATCCGCGCGCCGGAGTCGATGCGGCCGTCGAAAAGACCCATCACCCCTTCGATCACGGCGACATCGGCGCCGGCGACGCCGTGCGCGTACAGCGGCCCGATCAGCTGCTCCCCCACCAGAACCGGATCCAGGTTGCGGCCGACGCGCCCGGCCGCCAGCGTGTGATACCCCGGGTCGATGAAGTCTGGGCCGACCTTGAAAGGAGCCACCGCATGGCCCGCCTGCCGCAGCGCGCCGATCAAACCCGTTGCCAACGTGGTCTTTCCACTGCCCGACGCGGGCGCGGCAACCATGACAGCGGGAACCGTCACCACTCGATGCCCTTCTGGCCTTTGCGGCCGGCATCCATCGGGTGCTTGACTTTCGTCATCTCGGTCACCAGATCGGCGACTTCGACCAAACGCGGCGGGGCGTCGCGACCGGTGATCACCACATGTTGGCTGCCCGGGCGGGCGAGCAGCGTGTCCACCACCTCGTCGACGTCGATCCAGCCCCACTTCAGTGGATAGGTGAACTCGTCGAGCAGGTAGAAGTCGTGCTGCCCCGCAGCCAGCCGGCGGGCGATCTCGGCCCAGCCGTCCGCGGCTGCGGCGGCGTGGTCGTCGTCGCTGCCGGTCTTACGCGACGTAGGTATCCAAGACCAGCCGGCGCCCATCTTGTGCCATTCCACCGGCCCGCCCAGCCCGTGCTCGTCGTGCAGCCGTCCGAGCTGGTGAAAAACCGCCTCCTCGCCAACTTTCCACTTGGCACTCTTGACGAATTGGAAGACCGCGACGTTCAAACCGGCGTTCCATGCTCGCAGCGCCATTCCGAACGCGGCCGTCGATTTTCCTTTGCCCGCGCCGGTGTGCACTGCCAGCACCGGCAGGTTGCGTCTGGCTCGGGTGGTCAGCCCGTCCTCGGGAACAGAAAGCGGACGACCTTGTGGCATAAGCGCTCACCCCTCGGCGGTTCAAGCCGCGCTGCGCACGGCCCGGGTCAGATAGTCGGCGCGCAGCTGCTCCAGCCGCACCGACGGCGCGCCCAGTTGCGCCGCCAGCTGCTGCGCCAAGCCAAGTCGCACATAAGACGTTTCACAGTCGACGACCACCGCGGCCGCGCCTTCGGCGACCAGTAACGCCGCCGCTGATCGGCTGCGGCCCAACGGGTCTCGCCCCACATTGGCCCGGCCGTCGGTGAGCACCACCACCAGCGGGCGGCGTGCCCGATCGCGGACCTTTTCCCGGACCACCAGTTCGCGTGCGGCGAGCAGACCTTCCGCCAGCGGAGTTTGGCCCCCAGTATCGAAGCGCGACAATCGTCGCCCGGCGATGTGCGCCGACGTCGTCGGCGGCAGCAGCAGCCGCGCTTCCTGCGCACGGAAGGTGATCACCGCGACCTTGTCGCGCCGCTGATAGGCGTCACGCAACAACGACAACGTAGCGCCGCTGACCGCGGCCATCCGGTCTCGGGCCGCCATCGATCCGGAGGCGTCGACGACGAAGATGACCAGGTTGCCTTCCCGGCCCTCGCGTACCGCACGGCGGACGTCGTCGGGCTGCAGCCGCAGTCGACCGGCTCCCTCGGCATGCTCGGCGGCGGCCAACACGGTGCCGAACAAGTGCAGGCCATGCCCGTTCATGTCAGAGTCAGTGGCGGCCACCGCACTGCCGGACGCATTGCGGGCCCGCGAGCGACGGCCGGGCGCACCGGCTCCCACGCCGGGCACTGTCAGCGCGCGGGTACGAAAAGTCGCGGATGGCGCCGCGCTGAGCTTGGACGTTTGTGGACGCGACGAATGCATCTGTGGCTCAGCGTCGTTCATGCTTTGGCCGCCACCGGGCGGCTCGGGATCAGGCTCGGGATCGTCGGGTGAGCCGCTCGCGTCCGCGTCCGCTAGTGCCGCGTCGAGTTGGTCTGGGTCGATTCCGGGATCGTCGAACGGGTCACGACGGCGCCGGTGCGGCAGCGCCAACTCGGCGGCCACCCGGATATCCTGCTCGCTCACCGTGTCACAGCCACGCCACGCGGCATGGGCGACCGCCGTCCGGGCGACTACCAGATCAGCGCGCATCCCATCGACGTCGAACGCGGCGCACAGCGCTGCGATACGCCGTAACTCATCGTCCGGCAACACCACTTGGTCGACAAGCTGGCGTGCGGAGGCGATCCGGCGGGCCAGCTCCGCGTCGTCGGCGGCGTAGCGCTGCGCGAAAGCATCCGGGTCGGCCTCGTAGTCCATCCGCTGCCGAATGACCTGTGCCCGAACGTCGATGTCCCGCGACGCGTGCACGTCGACGGTGAGCCCGAACCGGTCCAGCAGCTGCGGGCGCAACTCGCCTTCTTCCGGATTCATCGTGCCGATCAGCACAAATCGAGCCTCGTGCGAATGCGAAATGCCATCGCGCTCAACATGCACCCGCCCCATTGCGGCCGCATCCAGCAGCAGGTCGACCAGGTGGTCGTGCAGCAGATTCACCTCGTCGACGTAGAGCACACCGCCGTGGGCACGGGCCAGCAACCCTGGTGAGAACGCGTGCTCGCCGTCGCGCAGCACCCGCTGCAGATCCAGTGAGCCGATCACCCGGTCCTCGGTGGCACCGATCGGCAGCTCGACCAGACGAGCATCGGCGCCGGACGGATCGCTTGTTGCGGAGAGCAGCGCGGCCAGGCCACGCACAGCCGTCGACTTGGCGGTGCCCTTCTCGCCGCGGATGAGCACCCCGCCGATCTCCGGGCGCACCGCACACAGAATCAGCGCCAGCCGCAGCAGGTCGTGGCCGACGATCGCGCTGAACGGATAGGTTTTCACGGCTGCCCCACCGGACCTGCGCCGTGCCCGCCCGGCCCGTTCGCCGACGATGCAGGCCGTGGAACGGCCTGAGGTGGGGGCACCTCCCGCTCGCGGGGGCGAGGCGGGCTACCGGGCTTGAGCATCGGCACGTGCGGAACGCCGTCGTCGACGAAATCGTCGCCGTCACGAACGAATCCGTGTTGGGCGTACATGTCCGTCAGATAGATCTGCGCGTCGATCCGGCAAGGATAGTCGCCCACCTCGGCCAGCGCGGCGCGCAACAGCCGGGTGGTATGACCCTGGCCGCGCGCGCTGCGTTCGGTGCACAGCCGCCCGAGCCGAAATGCCTTCTGCCCACCGGCGTGCTCCTCCATCAGTCGCAGCGTGCAGATCACCTCGCCGTCGGAAGCCTCCAGCCAGAAATGCCGGGTTTCGGCGAGCAGGTCGCGTCCGTCCAACTCGGGATACGGGCGGGCCTGTTCCACCACGAAGACCTCCACCCGCAGCTTGAGCAGCGCGTAAAGCGTTGGCACGTCGAGGTCTTTCGCCCATGCCCGGCGTAACGCCGCGGTCATGACTCGCCCGCCGAGTGCAGCCCCAGCACTTTGGTGCCCCATGACCACACCTCCTCGAACAGCGCCGGCTCATCGGAGAGGGTGGCTCCCAACGACGGCACCATGTCTTTCAGGGTAGGCAGCCACGCCTGATATCGGTCGGGAAAGCAGCGCTGCAGCACGTCGAGCATCGCCGACACCGCGGTCGAGGCCCCCGGCGACGCTCCGAGCAGTCCGGCGATGCTGCCGTCTGCGGCGCCGAGCACCGTCGTGTCGAATTCCAGCACCCCGCCCTTGCGCTTGGTCGGCCGGATCACCTGTACCCGCTGACCGGCCGTCGTCAGCTCCCAGTCGGAACCCACAGCGGTGGGCACGAATTCGCGCAGCGCGCCGACGCGGGCGGGCTGCGACAGCCGTACCTGGCCGATCAGGTAGTTGACCAGTTTCAGCTGAGTGACGCCGACGCCGATCATGGTCGCCACGTTGCCCGGCCTGACGGACCGCGGCAGATCGGTGATATGGCCGTGCTTCAGGAATTTCGGCGACCACCCGGCGAACGGCCCGAACAGCAGCCATGGCTTGCCGTTGACGATCCGCGCGTCCAGATGTGCCGCCGTCATCGCCGGCGCGCCGACCGCGGGTAAGCCATAGACCTTGGCGCGGTGCGCAGCGGTGATCGCGGGATTGCCACTGCGCAGGAACTTTCCGGTGATCGGAAAGCCGCCAAACCCCTTGGCTTCCTCGATGCCGGACTTCTGCAACAGCCGCAGCGCCTGTCCGCCGGCACCGACGAAGACGAATTTGGCGCTCAGCTTTCGGTTTTCACCGGTGCGGCGGTTGTGCACTGTCAATCTCCAGCTGCCATCGCGCTGGCGGGACACATTGCGGACCTCGTGACCGAACAACGCGGTTGTGCCGTTGCGCACGGCGTAGCCGATGAGCTGTCGACTCAGAGCGCCGAAGTCGACGTCGGTGCCATCGGCAGCCCAATCGAGCGCAATGGGTTTGGTGGGGTCGGAAAAGTCGCGCTTGGCGGCCATCAACGGCAGCCGGCGGGCGAATTCGTCGGAGTTGTCGATCCATTCGGTGCGGGCGAACAGCGGATTCCCGGCCAGCGCCTGCCGGCGGCGGCGTAGATAGTCGACGCGATCTGCGCCCTGCACAAAGCTGACATGCGGAACCAGGTTGAGGAAGCCGCGCACGTCGGCCAGCATGCCGTTGCATGCCGCGTACGCCCAGAACTGGCGGGTGACCTGAAATTGCTCGTTGACCCGCACCGCTTTGCTGACATCGATCGAGCCGTCCGGCTGCTGTGGTGTGTAAAACAGCTCGCACAGCCCGGAATGCCCGGTGCCCGCGTTATTCCAGGCATCGCTGCTCTCGGCGCCGGCGGCGTCGAGCCGCTCGACCAGGGTGATCGACCAGTCGGGTTCCAGCCGTCGCAACAGCGCACCCAGGGTGGCGCTCATGATCCCGGCCCCGACCAGCACGACGTCGGCTTTCCCTGCGACCTGCGGGTCTGACGGGCCTGACAAGGGGCTTTTGTCCTTTGCAATCGAGCGGCTGTGCCGCTGCCCAGGCTATCGCTGACCAGCGCGCTAGACCCGGCGGGACCTCGCACGCTTTAAGCTGACTTGCGTGACTGGCTGGCAGCCCGACGTCCTTCCCGGCTACTGGCAGCTCACCATCCCGCTGGGTGACGATCCCGACGGCGAGGGTGATGTCGTCGCGACGCTGCTGCGTCGTGGCGACGCAGCGACGGCCACCGATGCCGTCCTGGCCGTGCACGGATACACCGACTACTTCTTCCACGCCCCGCTGGGCGATCATTTCGCCGGTCGCGGCTTCGCCTTCTATGCACTCGACCTGCACAAATGCGGGCGATCGTGGCGGACCGGCCAAACCCCGCACTTCACCACTGACCTGGCCCGCTACGACGCCGAGCTGGACCGGGCGCTCGCGGTCATCGGCGAGCAGACCGGTTCGGCGCGCGTGCTGGTGTACGGCCACTCCGCCGGCGGGTTGATCGTGTCGCTGTGGCTGGACCGGTTGCGACAACGTGGCGTGACGGCGCGCGCCGGCGTCGCGGGGCTGGTGCTCAACAGCCCATTTCTGGATGTGCCCGGTCCGGGCGTGCTGCGCTGGCCGCCGACGTCGGGGCTGATCGCCGCGATCGCGCGAGCCGGCGATAAACGAGTCGCCCGCCCGTCGAACGACGGTGTCGATGGTTACGGCGCCAGCCTGCACCGGGACTACCACGGCGAGTTCGACTACAACCTGCAGTGGAAACCGCTGGCCGGCTTCCCCATCACCTTCGGCTGGCTACGCGCCGTCCGACGCGGCCAGGCGCGGCTGCATCGCGGGCTCGACGTCGGCGTGCGCAACCTGATCCTGCGCTCAGATCACAGCGTGTCGGAGACCAAAGGGACCACAGACCCCGTCGCCCTGCAATGCGGCGACGCGGTTCTCGACGTGGCACATATCGCCCGGTGGGCCGGCTGCATCGGCAACCGCAGCACCATCGTTCCGGTGGTCGACGCCAAGCACGACGTGTTCCTGTCGATGCCGCAGCCGCGGCAGGTGGCCTACCAACAATTGGACACCTGGCTGGATGACTACCTCGGTGCGGCCTCTAACGTCACACCCCGGAACAGTTGAGGGGTCGCCGGATGGAAGCTTACGACCTCGCGATCATCGGAACCGGTTCGGGCAATAGCATTCTCGACGAGCGTTACGCGCGCAAACGCGTGGCGATCTGCGAACAGGGAACATTCGGCGGAACCTGCCTCAACGTTGGGTGCATCCCCACCAAGATGTTCGTATACGCCGCCGAGGTCGCCGAAACGGTCCGCACCGCCGCCCGCTACGGCGTCGACGCGCACATCGACCGGGTGCGTTGGGACGACATCGTCTCGCGCGTCTTCGGGCGCATCGACCCGATCGCGATCAGCGGCGAAGACTACCGACGGGCCTCCCCCAACGTCGACGTCTACGGCCAGCACACCCGGTTTGGGCCTGTCCAGTCCGACGGCCGCTACCTGCTGCGCACCGACGGCGGCGACGAGTTCACCGCCGAGCAGGTGGTCATCGCCGCGGGAGCGCGACCGGTGATCCCATCGGCCATCCTCGAGTGCGGGGTCCACTACTACACCAGCGACACCATCATGCGGATACCAGAGTTGCCTCGGCACCTGGTCATCGTTGGGGGCGGTTTCGTGGCAGCCGAATTCGCGCACATCTTCTCCGCGCTGGGTGTCCGGATCACCTTGGTGATCCGCGGCGGCGCACTGCTGCGGCACCTCGACGACACGCTGTGCGAACGGTTCACCCACATCGCGTCGACCAAATGGGAACTGCGCACCCGCCGCAATGTCGTCGGCTCGCATCAGGACGGCTCCACCATCGTGCTGGAACTCGACGACGGTTCGACGCTGAGCACGGACGCCGTGCTGGTGGCCACCGGCCGGGTGCCGAACGGCGATCTGCTGGACGCCGAGCAGGCCGGCATCGAAGTCGACGATAGCCGGATCGTCGTCGACGAATACCAAAGAACTTCGGCGCGTGGCGTTTTCGCGCTCGGCGATGTGTCGTCGCCGTATGAGCTCAAGCACGTGGCCAACCACGAGGCGCGCGTCGTGCAACAGAATCTGCTGTGCGACTGGGACGACACCGACGCGATGATCGTCACCGACCACCGCTTCGTTCCCGCCGCGGTGTTCACCGATCCGCAGATCGCCGCCGTCGGGTTGACCGAGAATGAAGCTTTCGCGAAGGGTTTCGACGTGTCATGCACGGTCAAGGACTACGGGGGCGTCGCTTATGGCTGGGCGATGGAGGACACCACCGGCATCGTCAAGCTCGTCGGCGACCGCGGGACAGGGCGACTGCTCGGCGCACACATCATGGGACACCAGGCCTCGTCGATCATCCAGCCACTGATCCAGGCAATGAGCTTCGGGCTCCCTACCCGGCAGATGGCTCGCGGTCAGTACTGGATTCACCCGGCGCTGCCGGAGGTCGTCGAGAACGCGCTACTTGACCTGTCCTGACGAGCCGTCCTGCTGGCATTGCGGGCACAGCCCGTGCAAGGTGAGGCCGGCGCGTTCGGAGAGTGTGAACGAACTGCCCGTCATCGCATGTTCGAGTGCGGACGCCAGTTGGCCGGCCGGTACTTCGATGATCGAACCGCATCGTGTGCACACCGCGTGATGGTGCGGGTCGGCGGCCAAGCCATACGTGGTGACCCCGCCCTCGAGGGTCAGCGCGTGCAGTACACCCTGGTCGACCAGCGTGGTCACCGTGCGGTAGATCGTCGCCAAGTCCGGTGGCTGGTCTTCGGCGGGTAGGCACTCGCGTAGCCGCTGATCGATTTCGGCGACCGACAGATGACCGTGGATCGGCTCGAGCACCGCCAGGACCGCGATCCGCGATGCCATCCTCCGCAGCCCATGGGCCCGCAGCAGCTCGCCGATCCGCTCGATGACGGCCGGATCCAATGCCGAGGGCTTAGCCACCCGTCCAGTATCGCGCAGGATGCGCGACATGGCTGCCAGACTGTCAGTCGTGCCCGGTTTGTCGCGCGGCGACCCGCTGCGCCCGGCTTCGTCGCGCGGCGACCCGCTGCGAGGTTCGATCTGCGACGTGCTGCCCGCCGCGGCTGCGCTGCTTTCGGTGTCCGGGGCGACCGACGCGCTGGGAGTGACTGAGTGGGTCGGCGACGTGCGCCGCGTCGCGGTCGTGCTCGTCGACGGGATGGGCTGGCATCTGCTCCCGAAACTGGCCGCCGATGCACCGCTGCTGGCGTCGGTGCTGGCCGGTGACGCTGGACGGCTGGACGAACTCGCCTGCACCTTCCCGTCCACCACACCGACCAACCTGGCGTCATTGACTACTGGAGTCGCACCGGGCGAGCACGGGATCCTGGGCTTTACCGTCAAGCTTCCCGACACTGACCGGGTGCTCAACCACATCTTTTGGCGTGACGATCCCCCGGCGGCCCAATGGCAGCCCGTCCCAACGTGGTTCGAACGGCTGCAGCAAGCCGGGGTCGACGCCCGGGCCGTGCTGCCTGCGGCTTTCCTCGGCAGCGGCCTCACCGAGGCGGCGTACCGGGGCGCCCAACTCCACGCCGCCAACAGCGACGACGACTACGCGCGACTGGTGTCCGACCAGTTGCGTGCGGCGCCCGGAGTGCTCTACGCGTACACCGCCGAACTCGACACCGCGGCACACCTGTTCGGCATCGCTTCACCCGAGTGGCACGCTGCGGCCGGCCGGGTCGATGCACTGCTGACCCGACTGGTCGAGACGTTGCCGTCGGACGCCGCGCTGCTGGTCACCGCCGACCACGGCGGTCTGAACGTGCCGGCGCATGAGCGGATCGACCTCGACGCCGACCCGCGGCTGCAGGCGGGCGTGGGCGCGGTCGCCGGCGATCCACGAGTGCGCTATCTGCACACCGAGCCGGGCGCGGCACCCGACGTGATCGCCGCCTGGCGCGAGCTGCTGAACGGGCGGGCCGAGGTGGCCAGCCGCGACAACGCCGTCGCAGCCGGGCTGTTCGGATGGGTGCGTCCCGAGCACCTGTCCCGCATCGGCGATGTCGTCGTCAGCTGCATCGGTGATACGGCGGTGCTGGCCACCGGTCATGAACCGCCGGAAGTGGCTCAACTCGTCGGCTTTCATGGCGCGGCCACCCCGGTCGAGATGGCGATCCCGCTGATCACCTTCCGGGGTTGACCGGTTCCGTGGTGTTCCACATGCGACAAACTTGCAGAATTCCTGCGAATCGTCTGCATGACGTTTACATGTAGTTTACGTTCGTTGGCGGCCGGGATTTCTTTTCAGAAAGGACGCGACATGGCCGCTGACCCGCTCAGCAGGCAATGGTTGTCGTGGTCTCGACTTCGGGCCGCCTTGACCCCCGACGAGTGGCTGCGCCTGGCATCGATGTTCGCGGTGATCATCGCGCTGCACGTAATCGGTTGGGGC
>NZ_DASPSP010000064.1:0-33329 GCF_035623875.1 Mycobacterium sp.
TCCCGCCGCCGCGCAGGGGATCGCCTCGGCGGTCGACGCCTTTCCTCGTGGCGCGGGCCGCATGTTGGCGATCATGCACGCCCTCGACGGCGCCCTCGCCAGTGTGCCGTCGGGCGCCACA
This sequence comes from Mycobacterium sp., assembly GCF_035623875.1. Classification (GTDB taxonomy): domain Bacteria; phylum Actinomycetota; class Actinomycetes; order Mycobacteriales; family Mycobacteriaceae; genus Mycobacterium. Next base: position 122 of record NZ_DASPSP010000064.1, read on the forward strand.
GCGTTCCCGTGGCGCCAGCAGTCCGCGCTGGTGCAGTGGTATGTCGAAACATCCGATGTGTCGGCAGCGACGAACTGGCTCAACGCCGCGCACCGAGCGGTGCGACCATATTCGGTCGGCGGCTATGTGAACTATCTCGAGGTGAACCAGCCACCGTCGCGGTACTTCGGCCCGAACCTATCCCAGCTGAGCGCCGTCCGGCAGAAATACGATCCCGGCCGAGTTATGTTCTCCGGGCTCAACTTCTGACCAGTCGAGCGGCCATTTATCGCACGCGATGGCTGTTAGGACAGCGTCGCGCGCACGCAAACCGTGACGTACGGCAGCGCAAGGCCTCCGGCGTTCGCCAATGCCGGATGGGTTGCCAGCAACTCACGTACCTGGTCCAGCGTCTTGGTGCGCACTTCGGTCGGTGAGGTAATGCAGTAGCTGCGAGAAGCGACCAAGTCGATCAATGCTTGTGGCGTAAGGTAATTCGTCCACTCGACCTGATGGCGTTGTACTCCGGTAAACGGGTCCGGCAGTGTCACCAAGGCGGCGACCGGGTCGCCGTCGCGGCCGATGATGTGACCCAGCTCGCGCACCCAGCCGAGCCGCTCGTCTCGAGTGTTCCACACCAAACCCAGTCGCCCGCCCGGCCGCAGCACCCGGGCCACCTCCGGAATCGCCCGCTCCGGGTTGAACCAGTGCCATGCCTGCGCGACGAGCACCGCATCAACGCTGTTGTCCGCCAGCGGAATTTCTTCCGCCGTGCCGAGTAGCGCTGGTGTGTCCGGCAGCGACTTGCGCAGCACTTCCAGCATCTCGGCGATCGGATCGACGGCGACCACGTCCAGCCCCCGTTCCACCAGCCGGGTGGTCAGCTTCCCCGTCCCAGCGCCGAGGTCCAGCACGTCTCGAGCCCCGGCCGGCAACAGCCAGTCGATCGCCTCCGGCGGGTACGACGGGCGGCCCCGTTCGTACGCGGCGGCTTCAGAGCCAAACGATAACGAGCGGGCCTGCCGGAACTGGGTCACCGTGCACACGCGCCTTCACCCGTGGCCGATCCGACGGCCAAGTCGATTGTCTTGCATACCAGTTCAGCAACCGCCTCGGATTCCACCAGGAAGCCGTCGTGCCCGAAGATCGAGTCGACGACCTGCAGGTCGCTACATCCGGGCAACAGTTCGGCGAGTTCCTCTTGCAGTCGCAGCGGGTAAAGCCGGTCAGAGGTGATTCCGCCGACCACCACCGGCACCGAGCATCCACGCAGCGCTGCGGCGACACCGCCGCGGCCCCGGCCGACGTCGTGACGGGACAGTGCTTCGGTGAGCACCACGTAGCTGCCGGCGTCGAAGCGGGACACCAGCTTGCTGCCCTGGTGCTCCAGGTAGCTCTGCACCGCGTAGCGGCCGCCCGCCACCGGATTCACTGGGTCCTCTTCGCCCTGTGCGTCGTTAGCGAAGCGGGTGTCCAACTCCACTTCGCCGCGGTAAGTCAGATGCGCGAAGCGGCGGGCGATGTGCAGTCCGTCGTCGGGGGTGCGTCCGGTGCGGTAGTAGTCACCGCCCTGCCAGTTCGGGTCGGCTTTGATGGCCGCAATCTGGGTGCACTGTGTACCGATCTGGTCGGCCGTCGCGCGCGCACCCACCGCCAGCAGCAGACCCGCGCCCACCCGGTCGGGATGACCGACGACCCATTCCAGGGCTCGGGCTGCACCCATCGACCCACCGACCACTGCGGCAACCTCGGTTATGCCCAGCGCCGCCAGTGCGGCGACGTCGGCCTCGACTTGATCTCGCACCGATATCAACGGAAACCTTGAACCCCAGGGCTTTCCGTCAGGGGCAGCTGAGCTCGGCCCGGTCGAGCCGCGGCAGCCGCCCAGCACATTGGTGGCCACCGCGCACCAGCGGCCCGTGTCGATTGGCGCGCCCGGGCCCGCTATGCCGTCCCACCACCCCTGCGTCGGATGTCCGGGCCCGGCGGGTCCGGTGATGTGCGAATCTCCGGTCAGCGCATGCAATACCACCACGACGTTGTCCCGGGTAGGCGACAGTTCGCCCCACCGCTGTATGGCGATGTCGACGTCGTCGATCACCGCACCGCTCTCCAGCGTCAGCGGACCGATGTGGACGACGCCGACCTCGCCTTCAGCCGGCAGCGTCTGGGTCGGCACGTCAGAGATCGTCACCTCGGCCTCCTCAGAACGCCGCCACGGCATGCGGGTCACCGCTGCCGGCCTGAAGCTTGGAGGCGCCGCCGTACTTTCGAGCAGCGGCGAAGCCCAGCTCGAGGTCGGCCAGGATGTCGTCGATGCCCTCGATGCCCACCGCCAGCCGCACCAACCCGGGGCTCACGCCGGTGGACAGCTGCTCGGCGGGGCCGAGCTGGGAATGCGTTGTCGACGCCGGGTGGATCACCAGCGATCGCACGTCACCGATATTGGCAACATGGCTGTGCAGCTTCAGCGCGTTGACGAATGCTTTACCCGCCTCGACGCCGCCGGCCAACTCGAAGGACAACACGGCTCCGGTTCCCCTGGGTGCCAACTTCTTTGCTCGCTCGTACCACGGTGAGCTGGGCAGGCCCGCGTAATTGACCGAAAGCACACCGTCGTGGCCGGTGAGGTATTCGGCGACTCGCTGGGCGTTGGCGACATGGCGCTCGATACGCAGGCTGAGGGTTTCCAGGCCTTGTGCGACCAGGAACGCGTTGAACGGCGATGCAGCCGACCCGTAGTCGCGCAGCAGTTGCACCCGTGCTTTGACCGCGAACGCGGGCGGCCCCAGTTCCGCGTACACCACGCCGTGGTAGCTGGGGTCAGGGGTGGTGAAGCCGGGGAAGCGGTCCTGTGTCCAGTCGAAGTTGCCGCCGTCGACGATCACACCGGCGATCGCAGCGCCGTGCCCGCCCAGGTACTTGGTGGCCGAGTGCACCACGATGTCAGCGCCCTGGCTGATCGGCTGAATCAGGTAGGGAGTGGCGACGGTGTTGTCGACGATCAGCGGCACGCCATGCTCGTGGGCCACCGAGGAGACGCCCGGGGTGTCCAGCACGTCGATCTGCGGGTTGGAGATGGTCTCGGCGAAGAATGCCTTGGTGTTCGGGTGCACCGCGGCCCGCCACGAGTCCGGGTCGTCGGGATCCTCGACGAAGCTGACGTCGATGCCGAGCTTCGGCAGCGAATAGTGGAAGAGGTTGTAGGTGCCGCCGTAGAGCCGCGGGCTGGACACGATGTGGTCGCCGGAGGCGGCCAGGTTCAGAATCGCGAATGTCTCGGCGGCCTGCCCGGAGGCCAGGAACAGTGCCGCCACGCCGCCTTCCAGGGCGGCGATGCGCTGTTCGACGACGTCGGTGGTCGGGTTGCCGATCCGAGTGTAGATGTTGCCCGGGATTTCCAGCCCGAACAGCGCCGCGGCGTGTGAGGTGTCGTCGAACACGTAGGACGTGGTCTGGTAGATCGGCAGCGCACGGGCGTTGGTGGTCGGGTCCGGCTGCTGGCCTGCGTGGATCTGCTTGGTCTCGAACGACCAGTGCGCGGTCGGATCGGTGTCGCTCTCAGCGTTGGTTTCGGAACTCACGTGGGTTGCTTTCTGGGAAGGAAGACGGGTCGGTCGAGTGCTCGCAGCATGCGCGGGACGCCATCTTTAGACGACGTCAACCGGCAGCCAAGCGGTCAGCAACTGCGACGCACGATGGACCAGCCCCAAAAGGTGCGCATCAGGTTTCCCTGTCTACTCGGGGGGCCCGTTCACGGCGGACCCGCGCTTGCCGCGTAGCCGGTGTTGGCTACTCAACCTGGTCATCACCCGGGGCACCCCACCGCGGTTGGAGGGTTGCCGGCCAGCAAGCCGGGGCTTGACACTGGCGCTCATGACCTGCCGGGAAGCCTATCGCACGTTGCCGACTTCGTGCCACTGGGTACCCGGCTAACCCCAGGCATGTGTCGTGGACTGGGACGCCATCCCTGGCTGAAACCATTTTTCGGCAGCCGAGCAGGGATTTGCCGGCACACCCCTTTATGGCTACCGATTCTTCCGTACGCGATACTGGCAGTCACCGTTACAACGCGAAGCACCCGAAGAAATCCGACCGATAGTGACGCCGGGAGAAAGACTGTGTGCGCCGAAGAGCCGACCATCATCTACACGCTGACCGACGAGGCGCCGCTGCTGGCGACCTACTCTTTTCTGCCGATCGTGCGCGCCTTCGCCGAGCCGGCGGGCATCGAGATCAAGACCAGCGATATCTCGGTAGCCGCGCGGATCCTGGCCGAGTTCCCCGATTACCTGACCGACGATCAGAAGGTGCCGGACAACCTTGGCGAATTGGGTCGGTTGGCGAAGCTACCTGACACCAACATCATCAAGCTGCCGAATATCAGCGCCTCGGTGCCCCAGCTGGTCGCCGCGATCAAGGAACTACAGGGCAAGGGATTCAAGGTTCCGGACTTTCCGCAAAGTCCCAAGACCGACGAGGACAAGGAAATCCGCGACCGCTATGCCAAATGTCTTGGCAGCGCCGTGAATCCAGTCCTGCGGCAGGGTAATTCGGACCGACGTGCGCCCCACGCCGTCAAAGAATATGCACGCAAGCACCCGCACAGCATGGGCGAGTGGTCGCAAGCCTCGCGCACTCATGTTGCGACCATGCGGCACGGCGACTTCTACCACGGCGAGAAGTCGTTAACACTGGACCGCGCGCGCAACGTGAAGATGGAGTTGGAGACCAAAAGCGGCAAGACGATCGTGCTCAAGCCGATGGTGTCGCTGCGCAACGGCGACATCATCGACAGCATGTTCATGAGCAAGAAGGCGCTGTGTGAGTTCTACGAGGCGCAGATGGAGGATGCGCACAAGACCGGTGTGATGTTTTCGCTGCACGTCAAGGCGACGATGATGAAGGTCTCGCACCCCATCGTCTTCGGACACGCCGTGAAGATCTTCTACAAAGAGGCATTCGATAAGCACCAGGCACTCTTCGACGAACTGGGTGTCAACGTCAACAACGGGTTGGTGGATCTGTACAACAAGATCGAGTCGCTGCCCGCCTCGCAGCACGACGAGATCATCCGCGACTTGCATGCCTGTCACGAGCACCGCCCCGAGCTGGCCATGGTCGATTCGGCCAAGGGAATCACCAACTTTCATTCGCCCAGTGACGTGATCGTGGATGCGTCGATGCCGGCGATGATCCGCGCGGGCGGCAAGATGTACGGCGCCGACGGGCGGCAAAAGGACACCAAGGCCGTCAACCCCGAGTCGACGTTTTCCCGTATCTACCAGGAAGTCATCAACTTCTGTAAGACGCACGGGGCATTCGATCCGGCGACGATGGGCACGGTGCCCAACGTCGGGCTCATGGCGCAGCAGGCCGAGGAGTACGGCTCGCACGACAAGACGTTCGAGATCCCCGAGGACGGCGTCGCCAACATCGTCGATCTCGACACCGGGGAAGTCCTGCTGACGCAGAACGTGGAAACCGGCGACATCTGGCGCATGCCCATCGTGAGGGACGCCGCGATCCGCGACTGGGTCAAGCTGGCCGTCACCCGAGCGCGCAATTCCGGCATGCCGGTGGTGTTCTGGCTGGACCAGGAGCGTCCGCACGAGAACGAACTGCGTAAGAAGGTCAACACTTACCTAGCCGATTACGACACAGAGGGCCTCGACATCCAGACCATGTCGCAGGAACGAGCCATGCGGCACACGATCGAGCGCGCGATGCGCGGGCAGGACACCATCGCCGCCACCGGAAACATCCTGCGCGACTACCTCACCGACCTGTTCCCGATCCTGGAGCTGGGCACCAGCGCAAAGATGCTGTCCATCGTGCCGCTGATGGCCGGCGGCGGAATGTACGAAACCGGAGCGGGCGGTTCAGCGCCCAAGCACGTCCACCAACTCGTCGAGGAGAATCACCTGCGCTGGGATTCGCTTGGTGAGTTCCTCGCGTTGGGAGCCTGTTTCGAGGACCTCGGTATCAAGACCGGTAACGAGCGGGCCAAGATTCTGGGCAAGACGCTGGATGCGGCGATCGGCAAGCTGCTGGACAACAACAAGAGCCCGTCGCGCAAGACCGGTGAACTCGATAACCGTGGCAGCCAGTTCTACCTGGCGATGTACTGGGCGCAGGAAATGGCCGCACAGACCGATGATGACGAGTTGCGGAAACACTTTGCCGCGCTGGCCGATACGTTGACCAAGAATGAAGACGCCATCATCGTCGAACTCGCTGCAGCGCAGGGCGAGGCGGTGGATATCGGCGGCTACTACGCGCCCGACATCGCCTTGACAACCGCGGTGATGCGGCCGAGCAAAACCCTCAACGCTGCCCTGGAGGATGTACAGCGGGCTTAGTCGAGCAGGTTGCGAAGCGTCTCGATGAGCTTGACCCGTTCGGCGGGCGTTGCGGCGATGGGTACCACGTTCAAAGTGGTTACCCCGGCCTCGCGGAACGCCGCCAATCGTTCCTTGACGAACCCCGGTGCTCCTATCAGCGAGATGTCTCGGACGAGTTCGTCGGGCACCGCCTTGGTGGCGGCCTCCTTCTCGCCGGACAGGTAGAGCTCTTGGATGCGGTCGGCCTGCGGGCCGTAACCGTATCGGGTGGCCAGGGTGTGATAGAAATTCCTGCCCTTGGCGCCCATCCCGCCGATGTAGAGCGCGAGCTGCGGTTTGACGAATTCCCTTAGCGGCTCGACATTTTCGCCGATAGCCAATGCCGGACCGGCATACACGTCCAGCTCGCCTAAGGCCGGATCGCGGTTGGCTTGGCCGGCGGCGAGCGCCTTGCCCCACACATCCTGCGCTTTCTCTGGCAGATAGAAGATCGGTTGCCAGCCCTCGGCGATCTCGGCGGCCAGCTCGACATTCTTGGGTCCCAGCGCGGCCAGCAGTATCGGGATACGTTCCCGCACCGGCTTATTGATGAGTTTTAGCGGTTTGCCAAGTCCAGTGCCCTGGTCGGCGGGCAACGGGATGGTGTAGTGCTTGCCCTGGTGTTGCAGGGTCTCGCGACGCCACACCTTACGGCAGATGTCGACGACTTCGCGGGTGCGGGCTATCGGGGCGTCGTAGGGCACGCCGTGAAAACCCTCGATGACCTGGGGGCCGGACGCGCCGAGGCCCAGGGTGAACCGGCCGTCAGAGACAAAGTCCAGGCCCGCTGCGGTCATCGCCGTCAAAGTGGGCGTTCGGGTGTAAAGCTGCAAAATGCCCGAGGCCAACTGAACCCGTTCCGTGCTGGCCGCCAGGTAGCCTAGTGCGCTCACCGCATCGAACGAATACGCCTCGGGGACAAAGACAATGTCGCACCCTGCGTGTTCCAGGTCGGCAACTTCGGCGGCTACCTCCTTGAAGCCGCCCGCGTAGTTGATGCCCAGTCCGATCCGCATGTTCTCCCACTCCCTACGCTGTGGCGAACTGATCGGCCAGTTCGAGAGCCTCTTGCTTTATTCGGTCGAACTGGGCGCCCACCGCCTCAGACAACGCGGTTGCCCCCGACAGCGGCCGCACCATCACCATGAAGTCGTCGATCAGACCTTGTTCGTTGAGGTGCAAGAAGTCGCATCCGGTTACCTTTACGCCCGGCACCCCGGAAATCCTGGTCTCGAAAACGAACGCATGGTCGCGGCCGTTGCTGTCATGGATCTCGCGGACGTAATGGAAGTCCTCGAAGACCCGTAAGACACCGCGCAGGATCGCTGCGGTGATCGGCTTGCCGACATAGGGCTTGAACGCCACCGGGCTGGTGAACACCACGTCGGCGGCCAGCATCGCCTGGATGCCGGCCTCGTCGCGCTCCTCGATCGCCTTGCGGAACGGATGCTCAGAACTCACCAGACACCTCGCGTAGTCAATTTGTTGAGTAGGTGTGACTGACGGTAGAGCCTAGAGCCGGATAAGTCTAGATGCGATTAATCACTTTGTTGACTAATCGGATGTTTTACTATCGTCCTATGTCGCTGCGGGATGCGGTGTTGGCGGCCTTGCTCGAGGGCGAGTCGTCCGGCTATGACCTGGCCAAAGACTTCGATGCCTCGGTAGCCAACTTCTGGATGGCCACACCGCAGCAGTTGTATCGCGAACTCGACCGACTGGCCGAGCAAGGTCTCATCCAGGCGCGGGTTGTCCACCAGGAACGCCGGCCCAACAAGCGGATGTTCTCGCTGACCGAAGCAGGGCGCGACGCGATCCAGGAGTTCACTAGCCGCGCGCCGAAGCCGTCGGTGATCCGGGATGAACTGATGGTCAAGGTTCAGGCCGTCGACTCCGGTAACGCGCAGGCTGTTCGCGACTTCATCGCGGAAGGACTGCAATGGGCCACGGCGAAAGTGCAACGCTACGAGCGGCTGCGGGCTCGCATCCTCGACGGCCGCAGCGAAGAAGAGTACCTGGCCCAGGCCCAGCGAGTCGGTCCGTACTTGACGCTGATGCGCGGAATCTCGTTCGAACAAGAGAACATTCGATGGGCCGAGCGAGTGCTCGCGATCATCGAACAGCGTCAGGGCGCCGGGTCTGCGAGGTAGTGGGCGAGCACCGGCCGCAGCCATTCGATCAATTGGGCGTCGTCCATGCCGGCCAGCGGCGGAACAATGAGGATATAGCGAGCGACGGCGAGGCCCGTCTGGCAGCGTGATCGGGAGCGACCGCGGACAGTGCCGGGGCCACTTGGTCGACGAAAACCGCGAGCAGGGCATCTGCGGCAACGCGATTCGTCGCAGCCGCGCGCAGTCGCGGGAGAAACGGCCCCTGCGGCCGGCGAACCTCGCTTGGAAGGTCGACGCGGTGCTCGATGGTGCGGACGACGCCGTGCTGGACAGTTGTCACGACGAGCGCCATCCGATTGGCACACGGGTCTTGCTGCAGTCCGGTCTCATGGCGCGCGGCGTGACTCTTCACCCACGGGTCGCGCCCGGTTTACGAAACCTGTTGTTGCCGAGGCTTCTTCGTATTCCCCGAGTGCGCGACGTACTTGGCCGCTGGACTGGGCATGCGAGCGCCGTCTCACCCGTCGGGACCAGCTGAGAGGTGCTCCCTTGTAGTCTGGGCTTCATGTCCAGCGGAGGAAAGATCAAAGTCAAAGGCACCGTCGTAGAGCTCGACGGCGACGAGATGACGCGGGTCATCTGGAAGCTGATCAAGGACATGCTGATCCTTCCGCATCTCGACATCAAACTGGACTATTACGATCTGGGCATCGAGCACCGCGACGCCACCGACGATCAGGTGACGATCGACTCGGCCTATGCCATCAAGAAGCACGGCGTCGGCGTCAAGTGCGCCACGATCACCCCCGACGAGGCTCGGGTCAAAGAGTTCAACCTCAAAGCCATGTGGGCGTCGCCCAACGGGACAATTCGAAACATTCTGGGCGGCACGATTTTCCGTGAGCCGATCATCATCTCGAATGTGCCGCGACTGGTTCCCGGGTGGAAGAAGCCGATCGTGATCGGCCGCCACGCTTTTGGTGACCAGTATCGTGCGACGAACTTCAAGGTTGACAAACCCGGGACTGTCTCACTGACCTTCACCCCGAACGACGGCAGTGAGCCGATCGTGCACAAGATGGTGTCCATCCCCGAAGACGGCGGCGTCGTGCTGGGGATGTACAACTTCAAGGATTCCATACAGGACTTCGCCCGCGCGTCGTTCGCCTACGGCCTGAAAGAGAACTACCCGGTGTATCTGTCGACGAAGAACACCATCCTCAAGGCTTACGACGGGATGTTCAAAGACGAGTTCCAGCGGATCTACGACGAGGAGTTCAAGGACAAGTTCGAGGCAGCCGGGCTGACCTACGAGCACCGGCTGATCGACGACATGGTCGCCGCGTGCTTGAAGTGGGAGGGCGGCTATGTGTGGGCGTGCAAGAACTACGACGGTGACGTCCAATCCGACACGGTCGCACAGGGTTACGGCTCGCTGGGGCTGATGACGTCGGTGTTGATGACTGCGGACGGCAAGACTGTAGAAGCCGAAGCCGCCCATGGCACGGTCACCCGCCATTTCCGGCAGTACCAGGAGGGCAAGCCCACCTCCACCAATCCGATCGCCTCGATCTTCGCCTGGACGCGCGGGCTCGAGCACCGCGGCAAGCTGGATAACACACCCGAGGTCATCGATTTCGCCCAGAAGCTGGAGGACGTCGTCGTCGCCACGGTCGAAGGCGGTCAGATGACCAAAGACCTGGCCCTGCTCATCGGTCCGGATCAGAGCTGGCAAACCAGCGAGGAGTTCCTTGGCGCGATCGCGGATAACCTCGAGAAGGCAGTCGACTGAATCCGAGCTAGGCCCCCGCCGGCGGCTCGACGGCCCGAACCGGCGGGCTGTACTGGTCGAGGAACTCGGTGATGACGTCGGTGACGCGTCCCGGTGCCTCGAACATCGGGATGTGACCCACGCCGTCGAGCACGGTCACCTCGTTCGCGGGGGGCAAATGATCGATGAAGTGACGGCTGAACCTGTTCGGGGGTACGACCCGGTCTTTCCCGCAGAGCACCAGATGGGTGGGGACGCCGGTCTCTGCCAACTCCTCCAGCCCGGGCATCAGCAGCGACTTCATCAGCAGCCGGAAGTAGGCCGGGCAATGCTTGAGGTCGTCGATGACGGCGATGAGTTCGCGCTCGCTGATCCCGTCCGGCGTTCCGCTGATGGGCAGCGTGCCGATCCGTCGGCTCATGGGCAGGCGCAATAGTCGGTGCCCGAGCAGGTGGGCCAGTATCCACACCGGCATACCCCCGAGGAATTTCCCGATCACCTCGAACTTGGTTGGGCTCCACCGGTGCCACCCACCGGCCGGCGCGATGCCGGTCACGGTGCGTGCCCGGCCTCTGCGCTCGAGTTCGAAAGCCACCCAGCCGCCCAGTGAGTTGCCGACGATGTGGCAGGTGCTCCAGCCCAGTGTGTCGAGTTGCCGCTCGACGTGGTCGGCCAGCACCGACGAGCTCAGGAACCAGGTGCCTGCGCGGGGTCCGCCGTTGTGGCCGGCCATCGTCGGGGCGAACACTTCATAGCGGCCGGTGTCGGCCAACTGCGGGGCCACCGTCTGCCACACCAGCTGCGACATCAGGAATGGATGCAGCAGAAGGACCGGTTCGCCGGACCCGAGATGGATCGGCGTGCGAGTCGTCATGCAGCCGACAGTAAGGTGGTACCGCGGGTACCGCAAGCATGCGCAATGTGGGCCGCTATCCGCGTGAAAAGATCGAGTCATCATGAGCATCGCTACCGGAACCCGCCGAGTCTTCTCCGGCGTGCAGCCCACCTCCGACTCTTTGCACCTCGGAAATGCGCTGGGCGCCCTCACCCAGTGGGTTCAGCTGCAAGACGACCACGACGCGTTCTTCTGTGTTGTCGACCTGCACGCCATCACCATCCCGCAGGACCCCGAGGTGTTGCGGCGCCGAACCCTGATCACCGCCGCCCAATACCTGGCGCTGGGTATCGACCCCGGCCGCAGCACGATCTTCGTGCAAAGCCACGTCCCCGCACACACCCAGCTGGCATGGGTGCTGGGCTGTTTCACCGGCTTCGGCCAGGCCCAGCGAATGACGCAGTTCAAAGACAAATCGACGCGTCAGGGCAGCGACGCGACCACGGTCGGCCTGTTCACCTACCCGGTGCTGCAGGCCGCCGACGTACTGGCCTACGACGCCGAACTGGTGCCAGTCGGTGAAGACCAGCGTCAGCATTTGGAGCTGGCCCGCGATATCGCGCAGCGGTTCAACAGCCGGTTCCCGGACACGTTCGTGGTTCCCGATTTACTCATCCCCAAGGTCACCGCCAAGATCTACGATCTGCAAGACCCGTCGTCGAAGATGAGTAAGTCGGCCGCCACCGACGCTGGCCTGATCAGTCTCCTCGACGCTCCGGCCGTGTCCGCCAAGAAGATTCGCTCCGCAGTAACCGACAGCGAACGCGAGATCCGATACGACCCGGACGCCAAAGCCGGCGTGTCGAACTTGCTGAGCATCCAGTCCGCAGTTACCGGTGTCGAGATTGATGCGTTGGTGCGACGGTATGCCGGGCACGGCTACGGCGATCTCAAGAAGGACACCGCCGAGGCCGTCGTGGAATTCGTGACACCGATCAAAGCCCGGGTCGACGAGTTACTCACGGATTCAGCCGAATTGGAGGCTGTCCTAGCCGCCGGGGCGGCCCGGGCCGAGGACGTGGCCGCAAAAACGGTCGACCGGGTCTACGACCGGCTAGGGTTCTTGCCAAAGCGTCCCTAGCGGGTGGTCATGAGTGAACCGGCCAAACCAGGAATTCTGGATCGACTACGGGCGCGGTTCGGATGGTTCGACCACGCGATGCGGGCTAACGACCGATTCGAAGAATCAAAGGGCAATTTCTTCGCGGCCGGGCTGACCTACTACACGATCTTCGCGTTGTTCCCGGTGCTGATGGTTGCTTTCAGCGTCGGCGGATTCCTGCTGTCGCGTCGGCCCGATGTGCTGACCGGGATCGACAACAAGGTCAGGGCCGCGGTGCCGGGCGCCCTAGGGCAGCAGGTGGTCGAGCTGATGAATTCGGCGATCGATGCGCGGGCGTCGGTCGGCGCGATCGGTTTGGCTACCGCGGCATGGGTCGGCCTGAACTGGATGACCAATCTTCGAGTGGCGCTGAGCGAAATGTGGAGACAGGGGGAGGGTTCGCGCGGGTACATCCGGACCAAGTTCTCCGACTTGGCGGCGATCGTGTCGTCGTTCGTGGCGATCCTCGCCACCCTGGCGCTGAGCGCACTTGCCGACGCGGCGCCGATGGGCAAGGTGTTGGGGTGGATGGGTATTCACAACGCACCAGTGCTGGACGCGATCCTTCGCGCTGTGTCGATGCTGGTGTCGGTACTGCTCTCGTGGTTGGTGTTCAGCTGGATGATCGCTCGATTGCCTAGGGAGCCGGTCAGCTTCGCCAGCTCGGTTCGGGCGGCGTTGCTCGCGGCAATCGGCTTCGAATTGTTCAAGTTGGTCGCGTCGATCTACCTGAAGTCCGTCCTGCGCAGTCCGGCGGGCGCCACCTTCGGGCCGGTGCTGGGCCTGATGGTTTTCGCGTACATCACCGCTCGGCTGCTGCTGTTCGCTACCGCGTGGGCGGCGACGTCGGCGGAAAACCTGACCGCGGCGCCGGCGGAACCGCCTGAGCCCGCAGTCATTACGACCAGGGTTGAGCTGAACCAGGATCTCAATGTGCGGCAGGCTCTGACTGCTGCGGCAGTGGGCGCCATTGGGGCACTGGGTCTTTCCCGACTGGTCCGGCGGAGTAAAGGGTAGGGCAGCACTCAACATCGCATTTGTCTCTTTCCTGAAACGATTTGGCCACGACAGGGCGCTTCTGCGCTCAAACGTGTCACCCTCATGGGCACGAATAGTTGCTCCACGCAAAGGCGGGTAGGCGATGTCGGCACCAAACCTGTTCCACAAATTAGCGGCGGAAACGATCGGCACCTTTTGGTTGGTGCTCGGTGGCGTTGGCAGCGCGGTTTTTTCGCTGAGGGCCCACGCCGCCGATCTGTACCCGCTGGGTATCGGATACCTCGGCGTTGCGCTCGCCTTCGGCTTAACCGTACTGGTAGGCGTGTACGCATTCGGAACTATCTCCGGCGGGCATTTCAACCCGGCCGTCACGCTGGGTGCGGCATTGGCTCGCCGCGTGGAATGGAAAGTCTTGCCAGCGTACTGGATTGTTCAGGTGGTCGGAGGCCTGCTCGGAGCCTTGGTGGTCTACTACATCGCCTTCGGCAGGCCCGGTTTTGTCGCTACTGGGCACCTGGCCGCCAACGGCTATGGCGAACACTCGCCCACTGGTTACTCACTGGGTGCAGTCATTCTCGCCGAGATCGTTCTGACGGCGATATTTTTGTTCGTCATCCTCGGCTCGACCGACGATCGGGCACCCAAGGGTTTCGCCGGCCTGGCGATCGGGCTGACACTGACGGGCATCCACCTCGTCGCGATTCCGATCTCCAACACGTCGGTCAACCCGGCCCGTTCTACCGCCGTCGCGTTCTTCAACGGCGACGGAGCCCCCGCGCAGCTGTGGGTGTTCTGGCTCGCGCCGTTGATCGGCGGGGCGATCGCCGGCATCGCCTATCCGCTCCTGTTCGGCCGGGCCGAGGAGACCGCGCACCATCGGTAAAGACGGCCCGATCCGGGCGACCAGGTCTTCGGCAGATGAACTGTCAGGACGGAACGAGGTCGAGATGGTTGCGGACACGCGTGAACGACGGCTGTGGTGGCGGCATCTGATCTCATTCCTGATTGCCCCGGTGACCATGACGCTGCTGATACCGGCGCAGATCGTGGACTGGGCCCACGTGCGCATGCCGGATTTGAGTTCACCGCTGATCGCGGGACTGGTGAGCGTCGGTGGCCTGCTGATCGCCGCCGGGCTAGGCCTGTGGACCTGGACCGTGGTGCTGTTCGACCGAGTGGGCAAGGGCACGCTCGGCGTGGGCAAGGTTCTCGGAGAACCGGTCCACCTCGTCGTACAGGGTCCTTACCGGCATCTGCGCAACCCGATGATCAGCGGCGTGCTAGCCATCCTGCTCGGCGAGGCGGCTGTTGCGGTGTCGGGTTGGCTGCTGCTGTGGTTTGCAATCTTCTTCGCGTGCATTGCGACTGTCATCCGCTTCTGGGAAGAACCCCACCTCGCTCGACGCTACGGCAGCGACTACGTCAATTACCGGCAAAACGTGCCGGCCTGGATTCCCCGGATTTCGGCTTGGACGCCGAGTGCATAAGAGCTAGCCGCCCGCTTGCCACTGGCCGTCGGCCATCACGCCGGTGACCTGTAAATGCCGGTCCAGGACAACAAGATTCGCGTCGGCACCGGCGCGCAGGCCGCCGACCCGGTCGAGGCCGAGCGCCCGGGCCGGCGTCGTCGAGGTCATCTGCACCGCAGCGGCCAGCGCCGCGTCGCGGTCTGAGCCAAGGCCGGCCGCGGCGCGGAACAGCTGATCCATCGTCGCGGTGCTCCCGGCGATCGTGGAGGTACCGCGCACGCGTGCCACCTGATTGACCACATCGATCTGGACTGCCCCGAGCCGAAATTCGCCGTCGCCCAACCCCGCCGCCGCCGTGGCATCGGTGACCAACGCCACCCGGTCGGCTCCCGCCGCCTCGATCACCGCTCGTTGCATTGCGGGGTGGACGTGCACGCCGTCGGCGATCAACTCGACGGTCACCCGTGCATCCTCCAACAACGCGAGCGCGGGTCCGGGCTCACGGTGGTGCACGGGCCGCATTGCGTTGAAGAGGTGGGTGCCGACCGTCGCCCCGAGCTCGACGGCATGACGGGTCTGCTCATAGGCCGCATCGGTATGCCCAACGGCGACAACCACTCCGGCGTCGATCAGGTGGGTAATCGCATCGCTGCTTCCGGCGCGTTCAGGTGCCAGGGTGACCATCCGGATTGCGCCGCCGCCGGCGGTCAGCAGGGCGTCGATCTCAGCGGGTGCCGGGTCGCGCAGCTGCTTGGGATCGTGTGCTCCGCAGCGCGCCGCGCTCAGCCACGGCCCCTCCAGATGAATACCGGCGACGGTGCCCGCGCGGGTCGAATCGGCGAGTGCACGTACCGCAGTGAGCAGGTCGGCCGGCGATGCAGTGACCAGGCTGGCCAGCGTGGTGGTCGTGCCGTGGCTGCGGTGAAACATGGCCGCGCGCAGGATATCTGCGTCGTTGCCGTCGGTGTACGACGCGCCGCCGCCACCGTGCGCATGGATGTCGACGAAACCGGGCACGACCAGCGCCTCGGGCAGGTCGATATCGGCCGGTCGGGGCGCCACGCCGGACCCGCAGCTAATGATCCGGCCGCCCGAAGTTTCCACCCAACCCGGTCGGCAAACTCCCTGCTCCAGCACCAGAGCGCTGGCGGCGATCAGTGTCATATCCGCACATCCGTTGCGGTGCTTGCTAATTCGTCGGGCCAGTGACCGTCATTCTCCCAGAAGTGCCGGATATCCTCGAGTTGCCGGCCTTTGGTCTCGGGAGCATATCGGTGCACGAAGGCGAACCCGGCCACGGCGAGAACGCCGAATACCGCGAAGGTGCCTGCGCCGCCGAGCGAATGCAGCATCGTCAGGAATAAGCCGGCAACGATTGCATTGGCCAGCAGGTTGGCGGTCAGCATTGCGCTCGACCCCATCGACCGTAACCGGGACGGGAAACTCTCACCGGCGTACACCCACACCAGCGCACCGAAGCCGAAAGTGAACCCCATCGTGAACAGCAGCACGCCAATGAACCCGAAAACCGCGGCGGAGTGCGCGGCGAACACGACGATCAGCACTGCGTCGGCGGCGATCATCGCGCCGATCCCGGACAGCAGCACCGGGCGCCGACCTAGCCGGTCGACCAGAACCACGGAGACCAGCACGGCGGCCAGCGCAGCGGCCTGCACTATCGCCGGAAGCACCAGCAGCGCGAAGTTGCCGCGGAAGCCCATCGCGTCGAACAGCCGGGGGCTGTAGTAGACGATCGCGTTGACGCCGGTGATTTGGATGAAAAAGCCCAGCGCGATCACGAAGACCGTGGCGCGCAGGTAGGGCCGCCGCAGCATCTCCACGAACCTACCGCCACTTTCTTCCCGCAGTGCAGCGTTTATTTCGGCGATTTCACGTTCGACGGCGCTGTCGGGCTCCACGTGTTGCAGCGCCCGCCGGGCCTCGGCGACCCGGCCCTTGAGCAAGTACCACCGCGCGGTATCAGGCATCCGCACCAACAGCAGCGCCACCAATGTTGCCGGCACCGCGGCAAGCGCCAGCATCGCGCGCCAGTCGCGCGAATCGGCCAGCAGGTAGCAGGCCAGGTAACCCACGATGATGCCGAGCACGGTTGCGACCTGGTAGCCGACGAGCAGTGCACCCCGCACGCTCGCCGGCGCGGATTCGGCCACGAACACCGGGACCACCACGACGGACACCCCGATGGTCAGACCCAGCAGTAGCCGGGCCGCCAGCAGCATGGGCACCGAGTCCGACATCGCGCCCAACAGCGCGAACACCGCGTAGCCGGCTGCCACCAACACCATCGACCACCGGCGCCCGATCAGGTTGGCGAGCATGCCTGCACCCAGCGCTCCGGCGATTTCGCCGAGCACCACCGCAGTCGTCACCAACTCCTGTTGCCGTGTCGTCAGACCGAACTCGTCGGTGATGAACAGCAGCGCACCTGCGATGTTGGAAAGGTCGTACCCGTAGACGACACCCAGGCTTGCCGCGGTGACGCCCAGCAGGATTCCATGGCGCCGGATGCGTGGTTTGTTGGCTTGGCCCACTGTCACGTCGAGTTTGCGCACTAGGTTGCGGTGAACTGGCTCAGGTCGTAGATGCCGAGGCTCTTCTCGATATCGGCGACTTTGTCGACCACACCTTCGAAGCCGGCCGGGCCGAAGCGACGGTGTTCCTCGTCTTCGAAGATGTCAGCCATATCGCGAAACTGCTTCGCGGGCAACACGTCCCGCAACGCGGGGAAGACGACAGTGTCTTCGCGTGCCTCATGCGGCTCATACATCCGGATGAACGCCGCCATGTCCTGAACCAGGGCCTCTCGGGCAGGTTTGTCGGGAGCCGCGGCTGCGGTAGTGGCGGCGAGCATCCGATCGGTGAGCGTGCGCCCACGCTGGTGTTGCGTGCGCAACACGGCGGTGGTGTCGGCCAGTTTGTTCGCCTGCTCCAGCTTTGGAAAGACATACTGTTCTTCCAGGTGCTCGTGGTAGTTCTCGATGAAACTTCGAATAATCCCCGCGCTCGCGTTGAGCGCTTGCAGGGGAGCTTCATCGTCGGCCTGCAGGCGGCGCATTCCTTCTCGATAGATCAGCAATATGCGTTTGAGCACGCCATGCTCACGCATGAGGTCTTCGGGTGGAGTGACTGCCGCTTCCTCGTCTGCCGGTGCGCCGGGCTGGCCCGCTTTTGGCTGCGGGCTACCGCATGCCGAGACGGCAACGGCACCGGCTGCCGATATCGAGATTCCGAGAAGTTGACGTCGCCGCACGGCGCTCGGGGGCCGCTGCTGTGTCACGTCGTCTCACCTGCCTCCGCAACGTTGTCTGATACCGAACCGACGCCGGTAGCTAAGTACAGCAGTTTGGGTCCAGTGCCGTGCAAAGCGCCTGTAACGCTTCCGGTCGCACTCGGTGAAACACGTTCATCCCGCGGCGATCTGAGACCACCAGGCCTGCCTTGCGCAGCTGGGTCAGATGATGGCTCACGGTGGACTCACTCAGGTCGAGCACGGCTGCTAGCTCCCCGGAAATTTCCTCACCGGCCGAGGAACTGAACAGATACGACACAATTTTGACCCGCACGGGATCGGCAAGGGCCTTCAAACGCAACGCGATGTGCAACGCATCGGCATCACTCATTGGTCCAGCAGCCACCGGGGCGCAACACACCGGCGCGGTTGTATCGACCTCCGGCAGCGATTTCGGCATCGCACCATCCTGCCACACTTATTGACATATATCGAAAAGGTCGGCATGCTGGGCTGCATCATTGGTTCGATATATGTCTCACAGGTTGGAGGTTCGCCGCCATGGCAAGGGTTCAATTGGCCCTCAACGTTGAGGATCTCGATCAGGCAATCGCGTTCTATACCAAGCTGTTTCACACCGAGCCGGCAAAACGCAAGCCCGGCTACGCGAACTTCGCGATCGCCGATCCGCCGTTGAAGCTGGTGCTACTGGAAAACCCGGGCAACGGTGGCACGCTGAATCATCTCGGGGTCGAGGTCGAATCCAGCGAGGTCGTGCACACCGAGATCGCCCGGCTGACCGAGGCCGGGATGTTCACCACTGAGGAAATCGGTACTACCTGCTGCTTTGCGGCTCAGGACAAGGTCTGGGTCGCCGGTCCCGGGGGCGAGCGTTGGGAGGTCTACACCGTGCTCGCCGATTCCGAGAGCTTCGGTATCGGCCCCGATCAGTCTGGCTAAGGCGGCGCAGGCGCGTGTTGCGGGGCGCTGTGACAAGGCTTTCCATGCTGGATCGGATGTTGCCGGTCTGGATCGCGGTGGCGATGGCCGCTGGTCTGCTGCTGGGACGTTGGGTGCCCAGCCTCGACATTGCGCTGCAAAAAGTGCAGGTTGACGGGATTTCGCTGCCCATCGCAGTGGGGCTGCTGATCATGATGTATCCCGTGCTGGCCAAGGTCCGCTACGACCGGCTCGACACCGTAATCAGCGACCGCCGTCTGCTATTCAGTTCGCTGCTGCTCAACTGGGTGCTCGGCCCCGCGCTGATGTTCTCCCTGGCCTGGCTGATGCTGGCCGATCTGCCCGAGTACCGCACCGGGCTGATCATCGTCGGCCTGGCCCGCTGCATTGCCATGGTCATCATCTGGAACGACTTGGCCGGTGGGGACCGCGAAGCCGCCGCCGTGCTGGTCGCGCTGAACTCGATCTTCCAGGTCCTCATGTTCGCCGCCCTGGGTTGGTTCTACCTCTCAGCGCTTCCCGGTCGGCTGCATCTGCCCCAAACCTCCATTTCCACCTCGCCTTGGCAGATCGCCAAGTCCGTGCTCATCTTCTTGGGCATACCGCTGGCCGCCGGATACTTCTCCCGCCAATGGGGCGAAAAGGCCAAGGGGCGCAACTGGTACGAAACCAGCTATCTCCCCAAGATCGGACCATGGGCACTCGATGGGTTGCTGTTCACGATCGTGATTCTGTTCGCACTTCAGGGTCACCAGATCACCTCCCGGCCATGGGATGTCGCCCGCATTGCGCTGCCGCTTCTGGCCTACTTCGCCATCATGTGGGTGGGTGGCTACCTATTGGGCGCCGCGCTCGGCTTGGGATATGAACGCACCACCACCCTGGCATTCACCGCCGCCGGCAACAACTTCGAACTGGCCATCGCCGTGGCGATCGCCACCTACGGCGCGGTGTCCGGCCAAGCGCTGGCCGGCGTCGTCGGACCCCTGATCGAAGTACCGGTGCTCGTCGCCTTGGTCTACGTATCGTTGGCGCTGCGGACACGCCTATTCCCAGCGCCTTCTGTCGCCGTCGACGCCTCGAGCAGGGTCCACTGATGAACGGCAGGCCCAGTGTCATGTTCGTATGTGTGCACAACGCCGGGCGCTCCCAAATGGCTGCTGGGCTACTGAGCCGTCTTGCCGGTGATCGCATCGAAGTTCGCTCGGCGGGAACCGAACCCGCCGATCAGGTCAACCCGGTCGCCGTCGCGGCGATGGCCGAACTCGATATCGATATCACCGCAGAGGTCCCCAAAGTCATGACTTCCGACGCGGTGCAGGCCAGCGACGTCGTCATCACCATGGGCTGTGGCGACACGTGCCCCTATTTCCCCGGTGTGTCTTACCGGGATTGGAAACTTGACGACCCGGCAGGCCAACCACTTGACACCGTCCGCGCGATCCGCGATGAGATAGCCGGCCGTGTCCGCGCACTCATCGCCGAACTCCTCCCGGCCGCCGGATCCCGGTGAACTAGTTCTGCGGCCGGCGATTCATCGAGCGCGCCGCCATGATCAACCCGAACACGACGACGGTGCCGATCACAGCCACACCGACTCGCACCGGCAGCGCGTCGGCGGGCGGCACGATCGCGGCGGCGCTCGCCGATGTGCCGGGAGCGGCGTCACCGCCAGTCGTCAGCCTGGCGCCCAACGACGGGTCGGGTTCGATCAGTGTTCCCACCCGGGTTCCCGGCGAGGTCGCGAAACCGTAATCCAGTAGATGTGCGGCCTGCTGCCACGGCGCCATCGGCTGACGGGTGCCGTGCAACAGCACCGCTATCAGCCGGCGCCCGTCGCGGTTGGCGGCGCCCACGAACGTCTGGCCCGCGTCGTCGGTGTAACCGGTCTTGCCGCCCAGTGCGCCGGGATAGTTGTAGAGCAGTTGGTTTTCGTTTTCCAGCTGATAGCCGGGGTGGTCGGCGTGCCCGGGAAAATCGAATGTCTTCGTATCGACGATCTCGGCGAAAGTCGGGTTCTTCCAGGCGTATCGGTAGAACAGCCCGATGTCGTAGGCCGATGTGCTCATGCCGGGTCCATCCAGCCCCGACGGCGTTGCGGCGCGGGTGTCGCGGCCGCCGAGCTTGCCGGCCAGCATGTTGATTTTCTCCAGCGCGACCTGCATGCCGCCCAGTTGCATGGCCAGCGCGTGCGCCGCGTCGTTGCCGGAGTGCATCATCAGCCCGTGCAGCAACTGGTCGACGGTGTAGGCGCCACCCGGGGCAATGCCGACCCGGGTGCCCTCCGCGGCGGCATCCTCAGGCGTGCCGTTTACGGTCTTGTTGAGGTTGAGCTCGCCCAGCGACGCCATCGCAACGAGCACCTTGATGAGGCTGGCCGGGCGATGGCGCCCATGCGGGTCACGCGCGGCGATGATCGCGCCGCTGTCCAAGTCGGCCACCACCCAGGCCTCGGCGGAGATGTCGCCCGGCACCGGCGGAGTGTTGGCTGCCGCGACCACTCCGCAGCCGCCCAGCACGCTACCGCCGATCGGCGACGCGGGCACCGGCAGCGGCAGGGGAGGATCGCCGGCCTGCGGGACTTCCGACGAGTCCACCGCCGGCGGGGTGGACACCCTGTACGGGCAGGTGTCGTGCGCGACGGCAGGCTCGGCGAACGCGGCAGGCATGCCGAGCACAGCCGGCGCTGTCACCAGGAGAGCCGCCGCCGCCAGGCATGACGCAGTGCGTAAGTAGGCCATCGTCTGTGCAGAGTAGGTGATCAGTGGCCCGAATCCCGGGAGCCGCGCTGTGACTGGTGTTGCAGAAGTTACAAATCCAGGTAACAGACGCCCGGCCCGCCGATGCGGCCCAGCCATAGCCGTCCGGGCGTTTCCACCACTCCAGTAGCCAGACCGAAGGCCGCATGCCGGCTGCGAAGCTGGGTCACGACGTGGCCGTCGTCGGGGTCGAACGCGACCACCCACGCGAGAGACTTCGGGTTCGGCAGCCAGCGGTAGGGCAGTCGCCACAACAGCCTGCGGATGACCGGTGCGCGTGGGCCCAGCCATTCGTTAAGCGGGTTGCGGTCCGAGACCATGGCGACCCAGATCCTGCCGTCGCGACCGGTGGAGATGTTGTCGGGGTAACCGGGCAGATCGGCGACCAACGGAGTGACCGAGCCGGCCTGGCTTCCGGTGAGCCAGTATTTCGACAGTCGGCAGCCGGTCGTCTCGGCGAACACCAACGCCGACTCGTCGGCGGTCAGCGTCACTCCGTTGGCGAAGTGCAGACCCGACGCCAGCACGCTCACCGTGCCGCCGGGATCACGCCGGAACAGCGACCCGGTGGCGCGACCCTCGATCACCGCGCCCTTGTAGTACTCGTAATGGAAACGGCTAGTCGATTCGGTGAAAAAGATTGTGCCGTCCGATGATTCGACGACGTTGGAGCAGAACGTCAGCGCCCGCCCGGACACCTCGGCCACCAACGTCTCCAGCGTCCCGGTGGCAGGGTCGTATCGCAGCAGGCCGCGGTGGCTGTCGCAGATCAGCAGCCGACCGTCGCGGGCGACCGCCAAGCCCAGCGGTCGCCCGCCGGTGTCGGCGACCATCTGGACGGTGCGGCCGTCTGGGGTGATCCGGATGATGCGTCCGTCCTCGACACCGGTCCAGATGTTGCCGTCGGCATCGGCGACGACATCCTCGGGGGCATTGCCGGGTACCTCGACCACGTGCAGCGTCGAGGTGAGGTCGGGGTCGGGAAGCGGCCGCGACGGCGGCGGCTGCCACCGGATCGGGTCGATGCTCGGCTTGGTCATCACGCCGCTCCTCCTCATCGCTTCGCTCTGCATCGTCGCCAGCGGGTCATAGGTGACTCCCAACATCCGCCAGCACACTGCGCAGGATGGATTCGATGGTGTCGAATTCGGCTTGACCGCTGATCAGCGGCGGCGCCAACTGGATGACTGAATCGCCCCGGTCGTCAGTGCGGCAATACAGCCCGGCTTCGAAGAGGGCCGACGACACCTGGCCAAGTAGCGCGCTGCGTTCGGTATCGGTGAAGGTTTGCTTGGTCGCCTTGTCCTTGACCAGTTCCACGCCGTAGAAGAACCCCTCGCCGCGCACATCGCCGACGATGGGCAAGTCGTACAGCTTTTCCAGGGTGGCGCGGAAGCTCGGTGCGTGGTTCTTGACGTGGTCGTTGAGGCCCTCACGCTCGAAGATGTCGAGGTTGGCCAGGCCGACAGCGGCCGACACCGGGTGGCCGCCAAAGGTATAGCCGTGCGGGAACATCGTGTTGCCGTCGTTGAACGGCTCGAACAACCGCTCGCTGGCGATCATCGCGCCGATCGGTGAGTAGCCCGACGTCATTCCCTTGGCGCAGGTGATCATGTCTGGGACGAAGCCGAAGTCGTCACAGGCGAACATCGACCCGATCCGGCCGAACGCGCAGATCACCTCGTCGGAGACCAGCAGCACGTCGTACTCGTCGCAGATCTGGCGCACCCGTTCGAAATAGCCTGGGGGAGGAGGGATGCTGCCGCCGGCGTTCTGCACCGGTTCCAGGAACACCACGGCCACAGTGTCGGGCCCTTCGAACTCGATCGCCTCGGCGATCCGATCGGCGGCCCACTGCCCGAAGGCTTTCAGGTCGGTGTGAAACGGCTCAGGTGCGCGATAAAAGTTGGTGTTGGGCACCCGGAAGCCGCCGGGCGTCACCGGCTCGAACGGCGCCTTGTATCGCGGCAGCCCGGTGATCGCCAGTGCGCCCTGGGTGGTGCCGTGGTAGGCGATCGACCGCGAAATCACCTTGTGCTTACCGGGTTTCCCGGTCAGCTTGAAGTACTGCTTGGCCACTTTCCACGCGGTCTCGACGGCCTCGGTGCCGCCGGTGGTAAAGAACACCCGGTTCAGGTCGCCCGGGGTGTAATGTGCCAGGCGCTCGGCGAGTTCGATCGCGGTTGGGGTGGCGTATCCCCACAGTGGGAAGAACGCCAGCGTGCTGGCCTGCCGGGCGGCGACTTCGGCGAGTTCGGTACGGCCATGGCCGACCTGCACAGTGAACAGCCCGGAAAGCCCGTCGAGGTAGCTCTTGCCGCGGTCGTCGAAGATGGTGACGCCCTCGCCGCGAGTAATGATCGGCGGCGTGATGTTAGGGCCGTGCCGGGCGAAGTGCAGCCAGAGGTTGTCGGTCATCTCGTTTGCGAGCGTAGCCTCGCGATATGACCGCAGCCCAGCAGGTCGGCGAGTTTGAAGCCCTGCGACCGCATCTCATGTCGGTCGCCTACCGGCTGACCGGCACGGTGGCCGATGCCGAGGACATCGTCCAGGATGCCTGGCTGCGCTGGGATAAACAGGACAAGGAGATCGGCGACCTACGGGCATGGCTTACCACGGTGGTGAGCAGGCTCGGCCTGGACCGGTTGCGGTCGGCGGCGCGTCGGCGCGAGACGTACACCGGCAATTGGCTTCCTGAGCCGGTCGTCACCGGTTTTGACGACGCCGATCCGCTGTCCGCCGTGGTGGCCAGCGAGGATGCCCGGTTCGCAGCGATGGTGGTGCTCGAGCGCCTGTCGCCCGATCAGCGCGTCGCGTTCGTGCTGCACGACGGATTCGCCGTGCCCTTCGCCGAAGTGGCCGAGGTGCTGGGCACCAACGATGCCGCCGCCAGGCAGCTGGCGTCGCGGGCCCGCAAGGCTGTGACCGCGTCACCGCCACCGGAACCCGACCCTTCGCACAACGAGGTGGTCGGCCGGCTGATGGCCGCCATGGCCGCCGGCGATCTGGAAGCAGTGGTGGCGCTGTTGCACCCCGACGTGACGTTCACCGGCGATTCGAATGGCAAGGCGCCCACGGCAGTTCAGGTCATCCAGGGGGCGGACAAGGTGGCCCGGTTCTTCTTCGGCCTCGCCCGCCGCTACGGCGAGGCGTTCTTCACGGCGAATCGGCTGGGTCTGGTCAACGGCGAGCTCGGCGTCTACACGGCGGGCAGCCCCGGCGATGACGGGCACTGGGAAATGCTGCCGCGGATCATGGCGGTGACGGTACGTGACGGAAAGGTCTGCGCCCTATGGGATATCGCCAACCCTGACAAGTTCACCGGCTCTCCCTTGGGTCGACGATCCTGATCCCAGCGTGAGGCCGAGTTTCAGTGCACCGGCTGCTTCGCTCGCGGCTTCGGCGAACCGGCCGCCCAGCCCGATGAAGCTGAGGTATCCGTGCGGCAGGTCGGCCTGCCGGGTCAGTGCCACCGGGACGCCACCAGCCCGGAGTTTTTCCGCGTATGCCTCACCGTCATCGCGGACCGGATCGAAACCGGCGCTGGCGATATAGGCGGGCGGTAGGCCGACGACGTCGCCGTGCTGTGGTGACAGTCGCGGATCTTTCGGATCGGTTCCCGCTGGTATGTAGTTGGCCATCACCCACTGGAGGTTGCGTTCGGTGAAGGTCGAACCTTCGGCGAACAGGTCGCGTGACGGCCGGCGCGTGCTCAGATCGGTCGCGGGATACATCAGCAGCTGGAAAGCCGGCACGGCACCACCTCGTCGCACCGCCTGCTGCGCGGTCACGGCGGCGAGATTGCCGCCGGCGCTGTCGCCCCCGACGGCGATGCGGGCGGTATCCACGCCGAGGTCAGCGGCGTGGCCGTGGGCGAATTCGAACGCGACGAGCGCGTCATTCACCGGGGCGGGGAATTGGTGTTCGGGCGCGCGCCGGTACTCCACCGAGAGAACTCGCGCGCCGGCATGGCTTGCCAGGTAACGAGCGATGGGATCGTGGCTCACCCGTGAACCGACCGAAAAGCCGCCGCCATGGAAATACACCAGCAGCCCCGACGGCTCGGGCAGGTCTGCGGGGGAGTAGAGGGTGGCCAGGACCTCGCCGTGCTCGGCGGGGATGGCGATCTCACGGGTCGCGACGGGCACCGGAGGCTGGTAGCCGATCAGATGAGGAAGCTCGTCGTATTTTGCCCGGGCCTCTTCCACCGGGCCGTCGAAAACATCAGAGCCCGAGCGGTTCTTGAGTGCGATGGCGAGCTGCGCGTCGAGTGCCATCTGCTGTCCGTCGATTTGCAACGGCGCGCCGGTCAAGAAACGGCGGACCGGCTTGGGCAAGCCAAAGACGCTGCGGACCACCGCGGCTTTGACACGGGTTCGTTTCTGTGCCATGACATATCTCCGTTCGCTATCTCAATTTTTGTGGGCGACGAATCGCATTACGTGGCCGAAAAGCCGGGACTGCAGGCTGCTGGTGAGCCCATTGCGCGCGCACTCGTCCTGGAAGTCGTCGGGCACGATCAGCCGATGCGGCGAGCCATCCAAACGGTGAAATAGGCTCGCCAGCGGAGTGCGGACCAGGTCATAGCCGACGACGATCCCTCCTGGTCGCAACACCCGTACGGCCTCGGCGACGGCGCGCTCCCAGTCGATGATGTGATGCAGCATCAGGCAGCTGACGACGGAGTCGAAGGAATCATCGGGAAACGGCAGCGCGGTCGCGTCGGCCGTTTTCACCGATACGCCTGCGAATCCACGCAAGCGCGCGGCGGCGACCTGCGCCATGTGCGGATCGATATCTATTGCCGTCCAGGCTAGTTCGGGATTCTCCGAAAGAACCTGTTGGGCAACGGATCCACAACCCGCGCCGATTTCCAGCACGTCGTGGCCCAGTCGTTGGGCGCAGAGTTCACGCGCGACGGTCGAGCTGCTGGAACGCCAAAACGAGCTGCAGCAGTAGGCACGTTCGAATGAGGACATCGCAGGCATATCCCAAGCGTGGGTCAGCCGCGACGGGAACGCTTGTATGGATCCGTCAGATCAGGGTTTTCCGGACCGCTTCAGCGAGTTCGCGTGGGGTTGCCCCAGTCATCTCCCAACACACCTTGTTGGCGTGCGATCCGTCGGCAAACCCGGCCAGGTGGGCGGCGTCGGTGACCGAGTAACCATCGAGGAGGTAGCTCACGGCGGCAACCAGGCGCTCCCAGCGGATCGTGGCCGAGAATGAGATGCCGGCCTGCTGTTTGCATAGTCGCCCGAGATAGTCGGGGGAGAGCGCTACGGCCTCCGCGACCGAAGCCACGTCGATGCGGTCGGGCACTCGGCTCGACACGACTTCGATCGCTTTCTTTAGCTGCGGGTGAACGGATCCCGGTTGCTGCGTTCCGCAAAGCTGATCGACGAGAAAGTCCGCAGCGGCGTCCGGACCGTCGGTGTCGAGCAATGCGGCCGTCGTCTCCGCTAGGTTTTGTCCATCATCGACAACCCAGACACCATGGCGCGCTTTGGTGTTCAGCGCAATGCCCTCGGTTGTCTGCAGCCCCAGGTACAGCGTCAGCGCCCCGGACTCCGAATTCGACCGCACGGCATGGCGAGCTCCGCTGGCGATCACGACCAGTCGCGCGACGTCGTGTGTATCGCCGTCGCAGGTGACCGTCAACGGACCGCGCCCGCCGACGGTGACCTGAACCGCGGCGTGGTGGTGCAGGGCAAGGTCGGAAAACCCGCCGGCAACCATGAGTCGGCCCGGCCCCAGCTCCCAGACCTGCATGCCGCCACTCTAGCGCTGTGCCGCGGTTTCCCCCGCCTCGCTGGGCTCGGTCATCCAGGGAACCCGGCACGCGTCACCGGAATTGAAGCCCTGCTCGGTGATGCCTAGGGCGGCGTTCATCCGCGCCCGCATGTTCTCGATGCCGACTTGATAGGTCAGCTCGATCAAGCCGTTCTCACCGAAGCGAGCCCGCAGGTCGGCTACCTGCTCGTCGGTGACGCGGTGCGGGTCGGTAGTCATCGCGTCGGCATAGCCGATGGCGGCCCGCTCATCATCGGTGAATCGCGGTGATGTGGCGTAATTGTCGATGTCCTTGAGGCGCTCGATGTCCAGTCCGTCGAGGCGCTGCAGCATCGACCCGAAGTCGACGCACCATGAGCAGCCGACGGTGCGCGCAGTCCAAAACACCGCCAGCTCGCGGACGTTGGCTGGGAGCTTGCGTGACGCCGATTGCAGCATGGTCTCGTGAACGGCGTTGGCGATCAGCAGCCGCGGGTGGTGCGCAGCTACTGCGAATGGCTCGGGGACTTCGCCGAAGCGCCGCTTGGCGTACCGGTACATGATGCGGATGAGCCACTTGGCCCGTTTCGGAGGCAAGGGTTCGATGCGGGTTTTCTGTGTCATACCAGTCAGACGAGATAGCCCACGAAGGTGTGACCATCGATCAGTTGATCAGGCGGCTGGTGTCATCCGACGGAATGTCTGAACCGTTCGCCGCTGGTTGACGTTGGTCGCGTACTCGCGCACTGGCCGGTCGGCGGCCCTTGTCGGCGGCTGGTTCAGGCTCGCGTTGGTCTGGTAACGGCGGGGCTCGATCTCCCCCACCAGCATGCGGTTCACGTTGCGTGTGGTTGTGAGCGTGGCGGAATCTCCCGCAGGTTGCTGGCCGAATAGCATAGCGTAGGGAACGGGACTGTCTATTAGCTTATTCCCACCTGTGGAGAACCTCTGAGACCCACTGTGCTGGGCCCGCCCACGGCCGGGCATTCGACTCAACGCGTGAACATCAATGCGCGCTTGACCTCCTGAATGGCCTTGGTCACCTCGATGCCCCGCGGGCAGGACTCGGTGCAGTTGAACGTGGTGCGGCAGCGCCACACCCCGTCGACCTCGTTGAGGATGTCGAGGCGCTCGGCGGCCGCCTCGTCGCGGCTGTCGAAGATAAAGCGGTGCGCGTTGACGATGGCCGCCGGACCGAAGTAGCTGCCCTCGTTCCAGAACACCGGGCAGCTGGTGGTGCAACAGGCACACAGGATGCACTTGGTGGTGTCGTCGTACCGCGCGCGATCGGTCTGGCTCTGGATTCGCTCACGCGTCGGCGGGTTACCGCTGGTGATCAGGTACGGCTTCACCGCGCGGTAGGCATCGAAGAACGGCTCCATGTCTACCACCAGGTCCTTCTCCACCGGCAGCCCGCGGATCGGCTCGACCGTGATGGTCAGCTGCTTGCGGGGCTTGCCGGGAAGCAGGTCGCGCATCAGCACTTTGCACGCCAGTCGGTTGACACCGTTGATCCGCATCGCATCGGAGCCGCAGATGCCGTGAGCGCAGGATCGCCGGAAGGTCAGCGTGCCGTCCAGGTAGCTCTTGATGTAGATCAGCAGGTTGAGCAGCCGATCGGTGGGCAGGCAGGGCACCCTGAAGCTCTGCCAACCGCCGGAATCGGCGTACTGGTCCGGGTTTTCCGGATTGAACCGGGCGATCCTCAGCGTCACCATCACCGCCCCCTCGGGGATCGGCGGCAACGGCGGATCACCGCCCGGCGCGGTCTCGACAACCGAACTCATCAGTACTTCCGTTCCATTGGCTCGTAACGGGTCTGCACCACGGGTTTGAAATCCAGCCGAATGTCGCTCAGCAGGTCGGTGCTCTGCTTGTACGCCATGGTGTGGCGCATGTAGTTGACGTCGTCGCGGTTGGGACAGTCCTCGCGGGCATGCCCGCCGCGGGATTCCTTGCGGTTCAACGCACCGACCACGGTGACTTCGGCCAGCTCGAGCAGGAAGCCCAGCTCGATGGCTTCCAGCAAGTCGCTGTTGAAGCGTTTGCCTTTGTCGTGCACGGAGATTCGTGAGTAACGTTCTTTGAGTGCGTGAATATCGGTGAGCGCTTGCTTGAGGGTCTCCTCGGTGCGGAACACCGCGGCGTTGTTGTCCATCGACTGCTGCAACGCCCCGCGGATGTCGGCGACGCGTTCGTTGCCCTGCTCCGACAAAATGTCGGCCACCCAGCCGACCACCATCGCTGCCGGCTCCGGTGGCAGCTCGACGAAGTCGTGACCCAGGGCGTAGTTGGCCGCGGCGATTCCGGCCCGCCGGCCGAAGACATTGATATCCAGTAGCGAATTGGTGCCGAGCCGGTTGGCGCCATGCACCGACACGCACGCGCACTCCCCGGCCGCGTACAAGCCAGGTACAGTTGATGTGTTGTCCCGCAACACTTTTCCAGTGACAGTAGTCGGGATGCCGCCCATCACGTAGTGGCAGGTCGGGTAGACCGGGACCAGCTCTTTGACCGGGTCCACGCCCAGGTAGGTGCGGGCGAACTCGGTGATGTCGGGCAGCTTGGCGGCCAGCACATCCGCGCCGAGGTGACGGACGTCGATGTAGACGTAGTCCTTGTGCGGGCCCGCGCCACGGCCTTCCAGCACTTCGCGGACCATCGAGCGGGCGACGATGTCGCGAGGCGCCAGGTCGACGATCGTCGGAGCGTAGCGCTCCATGAACCGCTCGCCTTCGCCGTTGAGCAGCCGACCACCCTCACCGCGCACGGCTTCGGAGATCAAAATGCCCAGCCCGGCCAGCCCCGTCGGGTGGAACTGATGAAACTCCATGTCTTCCAACGGAAGTCCCTTGCGGAAGACGATTCCTATCCCGTCACCGGTGAGGGTGTGCGCATTGGAGGTGGTCTTGTACATCCGGCCCGACCCGCCAGTCGCGATCACGACGGCCTTGGCGTGGAAAACGTGGATCTCACCGGTGGCCAGCTCGTAGGCCACCACGCCGGTGGCGACCGGGCCGCTCGGGGTTTGGGTGAGCACCAGGTCGAGCGCGTAGAACTCGTTGAAGAACTCAACGTCGTGCTTGACGCAGTTCTGATAGAGCGTCTGCAAGATCATGTGGCCGGTGCGATCGGCGGCGTAACAGGCCCGGCGCACCGGGGCTTTGCCGTGGTCACGGGTGTGTCCGCCGAAGCGGCGCTGGTCGATGCGGCCTTCGGGGGTGCGGTTGAACGGCATCCCCATCTTCTCCAGGTCGAGCACCGCGTCGATGGCTTCTTTGCACATGATCTCCACCGCGTCCTGGTCGGCGAGGTAGTCGCCGCCCTTGACAGTGTCGAACGTGTGCCATTCCCAGTTGTCGTCTTCGACGTTGGCCAACGCCGCGCACATGCCGCCCTGGGCAGCGCCGGTGTGGCTGCGGGTCGGGTAGAGCTTGGTCAGCACCGCCGTGCGCACCCGAGGTCCGGCCTCCACGGCCGCCCGCATTCCGGCACCGCCCGCGCCGACGATCACCACGTCGTATCGGTGTTGCTGGATCACAGCTCGCCTTTCACGAAATGTTCGGGTCGAACGTCAGCAGCACGTAGGTCCCCAGCACCAGCGTGAACACCATCGAGAGCGCCAGTAGGGCATTCAGCCAGAAGCGGGTGGAATCCTTGCGGCTGTAGTCGTCGATGATGGTGCGTAGACCATTGCCGCCGTGCAACTGCGCCAGCCACAGCAGCAGCAGGTCCCAGGTCTGCCAAAACGGCGAGTGCCAGCGCTGCGCCACGTAGTTGAAGTCGATGCGGTACACACCGTCGTCCCACATCAGCATCACGAACAAGTGCCCGAGCGCCAAGAACACCAGCACGATGCCGGAAAACCGCATGAACAGCCAGGCGTACTTCTCGAAGTTGGGCATGCCGGCCCGCCGGCGCGGTGCCCGCGGGTTGTCCAGGCTGGCGGGGCGGTCGTGGCTGCGCTGTCGTATCGGCGCGACCTGACTGTCCCTGATTTGGGGCCGCATTTGGCGGGAGGGGGAGTTCATCCGAAGCGCCCGATCATGTGGACGCCCATGACCACCGTCGCGGGAACGATGACCAGCAGCCAGGTGATGCCGATCGCCCACAGCATCAGCCGCTGATAACGGGTGCCCTGAGACCAGAAGTCGATCAGCATGACGCGGATGCCGTTGAGCGCGTGGTAGAGCACCGCGGCCACCAGTCCGAGTTCCATCAAGCCCACAATCGGTGTCTTGTAGGTCGAGATGACTTCGTCGTAAGTTTGCGGGCTCACCCGGACAAGTGCGGTGTCCAGCACATGCACGAACAGGAAGAAGAATATGGTCGCCCCGGTGATCCGGTGCAGCACCCACGACCACATACCCGGATCGCCGCGGTAGAGGGTTCGTCGTAGCCGCCGTGCGCGCGACGATCCGTCCCGCGGTGTCGGCGTAGCCGGATTCGCAGATGTCGTCGTCGTCATCAGCGCCTCCACTCATCGTGTGGGACCGTCGGGAGCGACTCTAAACCCATTCGTATTGCTGAATGATCCGCTTCGTGTCTGCCAACGATTTCCAGCGCGAAGAATCTAGGGTGGCCTTGTGAATTAGCCGACAGTGAACGAGGTGGCCCGATGCGTTCCCAATACGCGTGGTATCGCGACCGTGACCGACACAATTGACTGGAAACTGCTGCGGGACAAGGCTATCCAAGCAGCGCATGCGGCCTACGCGCCGTACTCGCGGTTTCCGGTGGGCGCGGCGGCGTTGGTCGACGATGGGCGGATCATCACCGGCTGCAATGTGGAGAATGTCTCATATGGCCTGGGTCTCTGCGCCGAGTGCGCAGTCGTCTGTGCGCTGCATTCAACCGGCGGCGGCAGACTGCTCGCACTGGCGTGCGTCGACGCGAGCGGCTCGCCGCTGATGCCGTGCGGCCGCTGTCGTCAGGTGTTGCTGGAACACGGCGGACCGGACCTGCTGATCGACCACCCCGACGCACCCCGGCGGCTTGGCGACTTGCTGCCGGAGGCGTTCGGTCCCGGCGATCTCGCCCGGCGGGAGCAGGGCCCCGCGTGAGCTTCGACGCGCCGACCATCATTGCGACCAAACGCGATGGTGGTCGGCTGTCGGATGCCGCGATCGACTGGGTCATCGACGCCTGCACCAACGGGCGGATCGCCGACGAACAGATGTCGGCGCTGTTGATGGCGATTTTTCTGCGCGGCATGGACTACGGCGAGACCGCACGATGGACGGCAGCGATGGTGGCCTCCGGTGAGCGGATGGATTTCACCGATTTGCGGCGCGACGGCAAGCCGCTGCCGACCGTGGACAAACACTCCACCGGCGGAGTCGGAGACAAGATCACGCTGCCGCTGGTATCGGTGGTTGCGGCGTGCGGTGGCGCGGTGCCGCAGGCGTCCGGTCGCGGACTCGGTCACACCGGCGGCACCCTCGACAAGTTGGAATCCATCGCCGGCTTCACCGCGAATCTGTCTAATGAGCAAGTACGCCAACAGCTTTGCGAGGTCGGCGCGGCCATCTTCGCGGCCGGCCGGTTGGCGCCCGCCGACGCGAAGCTCTACGCGTTGCGCGACATCACCGCCACCGTCGAGTCGCTGCCGCTGATCGCGAGCTCGGTGATGAGCAAGAAGATCGCCGAAGGGGCGGGCGCGTTGGTGCTCGACGTCAAGGTCGGTTCCGGCGCGTTGCTGAGCTCGGAATCGCGGTGTCGTGAGCTGGCCGAGACCATGGTGGCGCTGGGCGCAGAGCAT
>NZ_DASPSP010000090.1:0-9140 GCF_035623875.1 Mycobacterium sp.
ACGTTTGGGTTGCGGGTTGGTGACGCACGTCGGCGGCTAAGATCGGAGATTGCCCAAAACATCTCCCGTGCAACCCTTTTCAGCTACGTGCTGGTGAGGAGGAATACGGTGCCGCAGTGGCAAAACGTGCTGGACCGCTTCCGTCCGGCTGGCACACCGGGTGCCGCCGGACGTCCCGGCATCCCGGCGGATCGCAGCGCCGACGCGGCGGCCGAGCTCACCGAAGTGCTGGCACTTCTGGACGATGCGCAAGAGGAGGCAGCGCGGACGCGCCAGGCCGCCACCGACCGGGCGCAGGAGATCCGCCGCGCCGCCCAACGTCAGGCGGCCGAACTCGTCGCGAAAGCCCGGCACGACGCCGAGAGGGTGCGAGCCCAATCCGAAGCGGATGCGCTGCGCGAGGCCAGCGCCGGTGAGGACGACATGCGGCGCCAGACCGAAGACGAGATAGCCCAGCTGCGCCGGCGAGCCGACGAGCGGTTGGCGCAGGATGCCGACACCGTGGCCGCTGAGGCCCGGAGGTGGCTCGATGCCCTTGTCCGCTCCACGACCGCAGAGAGCGATAGGTGAGCGCGCAGTGGGTGGCGGGCAACGTCCGCGCCAGAGCCCTACTCAACCGGCGATTGGGCGTGGGGCGCGCCCGGGCCCTCGCGGCGATGAACTCGCTGACCGACGCGCAGCACGCACTGGCTGCTACCGCCTACGGTCGCGACATCACGGTGGGACAGCCCGCGCACGACACCGATCATGCGGTGTGCGCCGCGCTGTTGTGGCATCTGCGGGTGCTGGCCGGATGGCAACCGCCGGTGGGGGCGCGGGCCATCCGAGCGTTGGCCGCTGGCTTTGAAGCCCAGAACATTGCTGCCCATGCCCGGAAGTTGGCGGGCGCGCCGCCTGGCCCGCCCTACACGCTGGGCGCACTGGCCAGCGCATGGCCGCGGCTGAGCGAGACCCGCTCGCTGGCGCAGCTGCGGGACATCCTGGCGCAGACCATCTGGGGGGACCCGGGATCGGAATCACCGTCGGACATCGCCTTGGCGGTGCAGGTCGGCTGGGCGCTGCGGGTGGCCAACGCGGTTCCTGAGGCGCGGGATTGGGCGGATGCGTGGTTGGCTTTGTCTGTGGCGCGGCGGCGGCTACTGGAACTGCGTGAGTTGCCTGGACCGGTGTTGGTGCGCGCCCGCCTGGGTTTGGGCGCGGCAGTAGCGGCAAGTGACCTGGCCTCGTTCACCGATGCCATTGCAACGCGGCTTCGCTGGGTGTTCGACGGCACAACCGGGGCCGGCGGTTTGTGGACCGCGGAGGCGCGCTGGTGGGCGCGGGTGGAAGCCGACGGGCTGACCATGCTGGGCCGCAGTGAGTTCACCCGGGCGCAAACGATCGGGGCTGTCGCGGTGTTGGCTGCCGACGCCTGGCGGTGCCGCGCGGCGCTGGCACTGGCATCGCGTGGTGGCGGCCCGATGGACGTCTACGATGTCGTCGCCTGAACGGCCTCAACGGCCTGAACGGCTGCGTGCCCTCGCGCGGCGTTTTACTCCGGCGCGTATGCAGCGGATCGCGCTGGTCGCGCCGGCGGACGCGCTGCGCGATGCGATGGTGGTGGTGGCCCGGTCCGGCAGCGTCGAGCTCGACGAACCCGTCGACAACAACGGGGCACCCGGTCAGGCGGCGCTGGCGCTGCAGCGGATGGGCGCGCATCCCGAGTCGGCGCACGGCGGCGCGGCGGTGGTGTTGTCAGCCAGCGAGCCGGACGTTGCGGATCTGGAGCGGGCGGGGCGTGCGGATCTGCTGGCCGGTGAGGCGCAGCTGCAGCATTACGCTGCGGCCGCGGTGCGCCGCCGTGCCGCGGTAGCGGTCGCGGGCTGGTGCCCGGCCGACCGGCTGCTCGCGCTCGGCGCGCGCCTGGACGTGGCCGGGGCGGCCGCGGTGCCCCTGCCCACCCCGCGGGGGGTGGATCCGCCAACGCTGCTCAGTACCAGGCCGGGGCTTTCCGGCAGCTTCTCGGCGCTGGTGCGCACCTACGGCACGGTGCCGTACCACGACATCGACCCCGCCGTGTGGGCCGGGCTGGCCTATGTGGTGATGTTCGGGATGATGTTCGGCGACGTCGGGCACGGGCTGCTGCTTGTCGCTGGCGCGGTCATGATCAAGCTGGGCTGGGTACGACGGTTCCCGTCGCTGCGGCCGATGTGGAGTTTCGTCGGTGCCGCGGGGATCGCGGCGAGTGTCTTCGGGGTCCTGTACGGAGAATGTTTCGGCCCGACCGGGCTGGTGCCGATGGTGTGGCTGGCCCCGCTGGACAATCCGTTGCGGCTGTTGTTGGTTGCGTTGGCGGTCGGGGCGGTGTTGCTGGGAGCCGCCTACACGGTGGGGGCGGTCAACCGCTGGCGTGAGGGCGGGTTTCGGCTGGCCGTGTACGCGCCTTCGGGGATCGCGGGGGCGACCGTTTTCGTCGGGGCCGGTGGGGTGCTGCTCGGTTACATGGTCGGCCCCCGGGTGCTGGTGGCGGTTGGGTTGCTGGTGTGCGGAGTCGGGCTGCTGTTGGCGCTGATCGGTCTGTATGCCGAGTCCGGTGGCGGCGCAGCCGGCCTCCTGCAGGCCGCGATCGGCGGGCTGGATTTGCTGGTGCGTCTCGGGTCCAACCTGGTGTCGTTCGCTCGTCTGGCAGCGTTCGGCATGACGCACGCCGCGCTGGGGTGGGTGGTGTGGCGCGGGACGACGGCACTGTGGGCGCACAGCTGGATCGGCGCAGTGGGGGCGGTGGCGCTCTTCGTTGTGGGCAATGCGGTGGCCTTCGCGCTGGAGGCGCTGGTGGCAGGCGTGCAGGCGCTGCGGCTGGAGTTCTACGAATTGTTTTCGCGGGTGTTCATCGGCGAGGGTCGGCCGTTCCGGCCCTGGACGGTCCCGGTGGCCGAAATGGAGGCGGCGGCATGTTGACCTGGGTTATCGCTTCACCAGCCCTGATCACCGGATTCGCGGTCAGCTTGATGCTCTTGCGTCGCCGGGGCCGGCTGGCGGTGCAGCTGTTCTGGGCGGTCAACGCGGTAGTGGCGGTGGCGGCGCTGGTGGTGCTGGTGCAGGCGTTGACCGCCGGATCGGCGGCGGCGGAAACAGTCGCGGCCGCCGGACCGGGCAGCACGGGCAGCAACTGGGCGGCTCTGCTGGGCGCGGCGATCGCGGTCGCGGGGTCGTCGATCGGCGCGGCGATCGCCGTGGCGTATACCGGCGCGGCGGCGCTGGCGGCGCTGTCCGAGCGGCCCGAGCTGTTCGGCCGGGCGATGGTGATCGTCGGGTTGGCCGAGGGCATCGCCATCTACGGGCTCGTCGTTGCGGTCATCTTGATCCAGCGGGCCTGACGTGGGAGCCGTCGTCGTGATCGGTGAGCCGGCGTTGGTGGCCGGTTATGCGATGGCGGGCGCCACCGCAATGCCTGCCCAGGGCGCGGATGAGGTGCGCCGGGCCTGGGAGAGCCTGCCATTCGGCACAACGCTGGTCATCCTGACCGCGGCGGCCGCTTCCGCGTTGGGCGGCCAGCTCAGCGACGCAGACCTGTTGACCGCCGTGATGCCCGTATGAGTGCGTTAAACACCCAGAAGGCGATGGCGGCCCTGCAGCCGATGCGGCGGCACCTGCTCGAGCGCGCCCAGGCTGACGCCGAGCGCGAGATCGAAGAAGCGGAGCACGAAGCCCAGCGCGTCCTCGCTGAGGCCCGCAACCAGGCTGCACAGCTGGCCGAAACGGCCCGTGCCGCAGGGCGGGCGGCGGCGGAAACGGTGGGCGCGCAGCATCGTGCGGCGCTGCAGCGGGAGCTGCGGGGTGCGGTGCTGGCGGCCCAGCGCGACATTTATCAGCAGCGGTGTCGCCACGGCACCGAGGCCGTGCTGCGGCTGCGTGACGACCCGGCCTACCCGCAGTGGGCTGCCGCCTTGCGGGCCGTGGCACAGGCGACACTAGGCGCCGACGCCCAGCTCAATGAGCACCCCACCGGCGGAGTGGTGGCCGAGGCCGGTCAGCGGTGCATCGACCTGAGCCTGGCCGGCATTGCCGCGCGGGTGCTCGACGACACCACCGCACAGATGGGTGAGCCGTGGTCGTAGGCGAAGCAGCAGGGGTGGCGCAGGTGGTGCGGGTGTCGGGACCGCTGGTGGAAATCGATGCCACCACTCCGCTGGCGATGCATGAGCTGGTGACGCTCGGAACGGAGCGAATTCCCGCCGAGGTGGTCGCGATCCGTGGTGGGCAGGTGACGGTACAGGCCTATGAGTACACCGGTGGTCTGGGGCCCGGCGCCGGCATCGTCGCGCTGGGCCGCCCATTGTCAGCGTCGCTGGGACCCGGGCTGCTGGGCGGGGTGTTCGACGGGCTGCTGCGGCCCCTGCATACCGCGCCAACCTGGTTGGCGCCCGGCCATGACAGTGAAATCGACTACTCGACATGGCATTTCGAGCCGAGAGCAACTATCGGCGCCGAACTGACGCCCGGTGCGGTGCTTGGCGTGGTGCCCGGTGCCGGATCGGTGCCACACCGTGTGCAGGTTCCCGCCGGGTTGTCGGGCACGCTGGACTGGATTGCCGCCGCCGATGATTACCCCGCCGATGAGGCGATCGCCACAGTTGGCGGACAGCCGGTGGCCATCGCGGCGCGGTGGCCGGTGCGACAGGCGCGACCGTATCGCGGTCGACGCGACGACGCCGTTGCGCTGACTACCGGCCAGCGGGTGGTCGACTTGCTGTTCCCGATCGCCCGGGGCAGCACCGCAGCGGTGCCGGGCGGATTCGGTACCGGCAAAACGGTTCTGCTACAACAGATTGCGAAGTGGTGCGATGCCGACGTCATCGTGTATGTCGGCTGTGGTGAGCGGGGCAACGAGATGGCCGAGATCGTTGCCGACATGCGTGAGTTGAGCGATCCGCGCACCGGTGGACGGCTGGTAGACCGCACGGTGATCATCGCCAACACCTCAAACATGCCGATGATGGCCCGCGAGGCCTGCATCTATACCGGCGTCACCGTCGCGGAGTACTACCGTGACATGGGTTATCACGTCGTGGTGATCGCCGACTCCACCTCTCGGTGGGCAGAAGCATTGCGTGAGTTCGGATCTCGGATGGGAGAGCTGCCTGCCGAGGAGGGTTATCCGGCCAACCTGTCCTCCGAACTTGCGGCGTTCTACGAACGCGCCGGCTACGTCGACACCCTCGGCGGGGATACCGGGTCGGTGACGGTGCTGGGAGCGGTGTCGCCCCCGGGTGGGGACCTGTCCGAGCCGGTCACCGTGCACACTGAGCGGTTCGTGCGCTGCCGGTGGTCTCTGGACCGGGACCTTGCCTACTCGCGTCACTACCCCGCGGTGTCGTGGTCGGCGTCGTTTTCCCGTGACGCCGAAGCGCTCGGCACCGCCCGAGTTGTTTCCGGCGACGACACCGGCTGGGCTGCCCGGCGCGCTCGGGTGCTGGATCTGCTGACCGAGTCCGATCGCCTGGCCGCGCTAACCGAGCTGGTCGGCGTGACAGCGCTGCCCGACAGCGAGCGGATGGTGCTGGTGGCCGGCCGGCTGCTGCGGGAAGCCGTGCTGCAGCAGAATGCCCAAAATGCCAACGACGCGCACTGCGGACCAGAGAAGACCGCGGTGCTCGTCGACGCGGTGTTGGCGGTAATCGACACCTGCCGTGAACTGGTTGCTGGCGGTGTTGCGGCGCAGCTGATCGAGCAGACCGACTTCGGCAACCTGATCCGCGCCCGCGACGACAGCGGACCCGACGACACCGCAGTGGCGGTCGAACGCCGGGACCAGATCATCGACACCCTGCGCGAGCTGCCGCGATGAGCCGTCCATGGCCGCGATGGGTGGAATACCGCGGCGTGCGTGAATTGCGCGGTCCGCTGGCCGTGGTTGGCGGTGTCGCCGGTGTGGGGTGGGACGAGTACGTGGTCATCATGCTGGCCGACGGCTCGGTGCGCCACGGGCTGGTGCTCGACGTGAACCGTGACGTGGCGCTCGTGCAGGTGATGGAGGGCACGTCGGGGATGGACCCGGCAGGGGCTGCGTACCGGTTCAGCGGCGAGCCGCTGCGCATCCCGGTGGGAACCGCCTGGCTGGGCCGCACCTGCAACGGCCGTGGCGAACCGATCGATGGCGGCCCGCCGGTGACCGGAGCGCGGCGGGTGTCGGTCAACGGCGACCCGCTCAACCCGATGCAACGCGACGCGCCCTCGGAGCCGGTGCTGACCGGCGTATCGGTGATCGATGCTCTGACCACCCTGGTCCGCGGCCAGAAACTGCCGGTCTTCTCGCTGCCCGGGCTGCCGCACTTGCGCCTGGCGTGTCAGATCGCCGCGCAGGCCAGTGCCGGCGGCGAGCCGTTCAGCGTGGTGTTCGCCGGCATCGGGCTTCCCCACGCCGACGTGGCCTATGCCCGGAATGTGCTCGAATCACGAGCCGCCGCAGGGGAATTGGTCTTGTTGCTTAACGCCGCAGACGACCCGGTCATCGAGCGGATCCTCACCCCGCGCATTGCGCTGACCATCGCCGAGCATCTGGCTTTCGATACCTCGCGGCACGTGTTGGTGGTCATGACTGACATGACCAGCTACGCCGAGGCGCTGCGTGAAATCTCCGCAGCCCGCGGCGAAATGCCGGCACGGCGCGCCTACCCGGGCTATCTCTACAGTGACCTGGCCTCGCTGTACGAGCGGTGCGGCAGGATCGTCGGACGGCACGGCTCGGTTACTGTGCTGCCCGTATTGACGATGCCCGGTGGCGACATCACCCACCCAGTGCCGGACCTGACCGGCTATATCACCGAAGGGCAAATCATCTTCTCCGCGCAGATGCATCTGCACAACATCTACCCGCCGGTGGACGCCTTGTCGTCGCTGTCGCGGCTGATGCGCCGCGGCGCGGGCGCTGGCCGCACCCGCGACGACCACCTACCGCTAGCGGCGCAACTGCTCGCCTCGTTGGCCCGTGCACGGCAGATAAGTGCGTTGGCCGAGCTGATCGGACCCGACGCTCTTACCGCCACCGACCGCAGCTATCTGCGGTTCGAGGACGATTTCGCCGCCAAGTTGGTCAATCAACGTCCCGACGTGGCACGACCGCTCGACGAAACCCTCAATCGCGCATGGGAGGTAGTCGCGCTGTTGCCGCGCAGTGAGCTGGCGATGCTGCCCTCCCGTCTGCTTGAGAGAAACTGGCCCGACATCGTGCGGGAGGCATAGTGGCGACATTGTCTCGTCCACCTGGGCGGATGGGCCGGCTGTGGGTGCTTGACCGGCTCGACCTAGCCGAACGCGGGGTGACGTTGCTCGAGCAAAAGCTGCACTTGCTGACCGCGCTGAAAGAAGAGCTGCAGCGCAGCGCCGAACAAAGCCGCCGCGACTGGCACCAGGCGTGCCGCGAAGCCGACATGTGGGGGCTGCGCGCGGTGCTGCTGGGCGGCCAAAACGCGATCGATCTGGCCGTCACCACGACGACGGCGTCCGTCACCGTGCAATGGGCCGTCACAGCCGGGGTGCGCTACCCCGACGTCGCGGCTTGCCAGTTACCGGCCGAGGACGATCCGGCCGTCATCTACCCGACCTCGGCTTCTGTGCAGGCGAACCGCGCGTATCGAGCGGCCGTTGTTGCCGCGGCCAGATGCGCAGCAGCGCACTCGGCTTTCAGGACCGTCGAGAAGGAGGTTTACACCACCCGGCTGCGGGCGCGCGCACTGAGCAGGCACTGGCTACCGTTGCTACAACAGGAGTTGGCCCGCATCGAGTTAGAACTGGAAGAGGAGGATCGCGACGGCGCGGTCAGGGTGCGACTCGTCGGCCGTCAGCATGGCTTAGGGTCCTGATCCAAGCGAGAAACCAACGCGACGACTAGGTTCGTTGGGCACGCCGACCACAACGCGGCGATCAACATCGCGGCCCGCGGTGTCGAACGTTGGGGCGAAGTCATGCGCCCACACCCGGGTTGCGCGGTGTCGCGCAGCTCGCGCAGCACTTGGCTGGCCTCATGGTCACCGCCCGTGAATGACTTGTGACAACGACACCAAGTTATTCGGAACCACGCGGATGACGCCGCCGTGCGGGGTGTCGATCTCGGAGATCAGAAACAGCGCGATCGATACGGCCAGTGGTACGACCACTAGAACAAGCAAATCGGTGCGCCGTTCGCGATAGCCGAGCAGCATATTGGCAAGAATCGCGGTCGATGCCAGCAGCTCCCATGCGGCAGTCGGGATCCGGTTCAACCAGGCGGCCCGTGTATAGCCTTGAGAATTGAGCACATCATTCATTCCGGAAATCACGAGCGCGACCACCGGGGTGGGCTGCGCGGTTCCGACAGTCACCACCGACGACCAGAGCTGGGCTTGCAGCTTGAGTGAGTCGGTGCTGGCAGCGGAGGTCTCAGGCCCACGGTAGTACTGGATGCGTTGATCGAGATAGCGACGAAGCAAATCACGCACCTTCGTCTGATCTTGGGCAGGCAGCAAGTCGGTGCGCACATATTCGGTGCCGATCGCATTCGCCTCCTGTGCTTCGAGGTTCTTGCGCTGGTCGTAGCGGCTCACCGCCATCGAGAAGCTGAATCCGATGATGAGCGCGAGGAGCGTGAGCGTGGCGGTCAGAACGATGTCGAAATCGGCCTGGACTTTTCTCGCAACGGGTCTGATCTTGCGGCGCAGCAGATCGCCGAGGTAAGCCGCTCCGCACTGCACGGCAAGAGAAAGCGCGAACACGATGTACGGGTGGTCGACGACGCGGATCATGCGATTACCCCCGATCCATTTCGTGATGATGGCGCGCGGGAGGGGTGGATCGAAGCGAAACCTATCACTCCCGCTTACTCGGCTGCCTCGTGTACGCGAACCGGCCTAGACCTGTCGATGACGAGCAAATCATTCAGGAACCCGTTCGCGACCGCCTGAGTTCGAGGGCCATATTGCCCTGCGCTGAGGCTATGCCCTAAACAGCTGAGAGATTCGACAGCCCTGCCCATAACCGTCTCGAAATAGACCACGAGCTCGACCTTCTGCAGACCGGAGCGGACAGATAGCGTGGGTTGATGGCCTTTCTGCTGGACGAGGTGCTCAACGCCCACGGGGGGTTGGAGCGATGGCGGAAGGCGGGGACGGTCCACGCACGCGTAC
>NZ_DASPSP010000102.1:0-4843 GCF_035623875.1 Mycobacterium sp.
TCGCGACAGCGAATCTTCCAGAGCGACGCCGCTGCGCTTGAGGAGGTGCAGCGCGTCGGCGGTGTCACCCTGACCATCGGCTTCGCGGTCTCCAAAGACCTTGCCGCCGGGCGCTTGACGCACGTTACCGGGCCGGGACTAGATGTGTCGGGCGAGTGGTGTGCGGCGACACTGCCGCCGTCAGCCCGCCAACCTGCCGTGTCGGAACTCGTTCGCTTCATCACGACTCCCAGGTGCACCCAGGCGATGATTCGGGGCACCGGGGTGGGAGTGACCCGGTTTCGCCCGAAAGTGCATGTCACACTTTGGAGTTGATCGTTTTGGGCCCTAATTGCCCTTACCAGCGCCCTTACCAGGCGCGTGCGATGTCCCCGTGCTGGGTGATCCAGGCATGCATGGCGATCCCCGCCGCGACCGAGACGTTGATGCTGCGCGTCGACCCGAAATGGGCTATCGAGACGGTCAACGAAGCGCCCGCGCGAGCATCGTCGGTGATGCCGGGGCCTTCCTGGCCGAACAGCAGCAGGCACTGCCGCGGCAGTGGGGTCTGCTCCAGACGGGTGGCGCCGGGAACGTTGTCGACCGCGACCACCGTCAGGCCCGCCTCCTCCGCGAAGCTCAGCAGGTCGGCGACGCGGTCGTGATGGCGCAGCCGTTGGTAGCGGTCGGTGACCATGGCGCCGCGGCGATTCCAACGGCGACGCCCGACGATGTGGACTGTGTCGACGGCGAATGCGTTGGCGGTGCGGACTACGCCACCGATATTGGCGTCGTGGCCGAAATTCTCGATCGCCACATGCAACGGGTGTCTGCGCTTGTCTATGTCGGCGACGATCGCCTCACGGTTCCAGTACCGGTAGGCGTCGACGACGTTGCGGGTGTCGCCGTCGCGCAGCAGCGCCGGGTCATACCGCGGGTCGTCCGGCGGCGGCCCCACCCACGGGCCGACTCCGCTTGCCGGAACGCCCCATTCGGTAGGACCGGGCTCGCTCATCGCGTGGTCCAGACGGCGGCCTGGGTTCCCACGACCGCAATGGTTGCGTACAGCAGCGCCTCGTTGATGTCGCCCTGGGTGCACAGCGACGCGCTGACATGCACGGCATCCAGCGACGCTTCCGGCAGGATCAGCACCGACGAACCGTAGAGTTTTCAGGTTTCCAGCACCGCCAATGATTCGCCCAGCCGGGCGGTCTGCGCGCCATAGACCCGATCCTGGCGACCCGAACCCGGGCAGGCCGCGCAGCACGCGACTGCCAACGTCGCGACCATCGCGATGAGTCTCGGCACGATGACCAACGCGGGACGGCCGGCTCAGCCACCGGCCAGCCCGAGATCAGCCAGCCGCAGCACGCTGCGGTACGGCAGGCCCTCGGCTTCGATGGCTTCGGCGGCACCGGTGGCGCGGTCGACCACAGTTGCCACGCCGACCACCTGTCCGCCGGCGTCCTGCACGGCGCGCACCGCAGTCATCGCCGAGGCGCCGGTGGTACTGGTGTCTTCCACCACCAGGACCCGTCGGCCGGAGATGTCGGGCCCCTCGATAAGACGTTGCATGCCATGGGTTTTCACTGACTTTCGCACGACGAAAGCGTCGACCGGGCGACCAGGTGCGTGCATGACCGCGGTGGCGACCGGATCGGCGCCCAGAGTCAGGCCGCCGACGGCGGCGTACTCCCAGTCGTCGGTGAGTTCGCGGATCAGCCGGCCGATCAGCGGCGCGGCCCGGTGGTGCAGGGTGGCGCGGCGCAGGTCGACGTAGTAGTCGGCTTCCTTGCCCGACGACAACGTGACGCGGCCGTGCACCACCGCCAGCCGGCGCACCAACTCGGCCAACTCGTCACGGTCGGCGGTCGTCACGTCAGGTGCGGCCACGGCCCCGGCCGAACGTTCTGGTGGCGGCGCGCGCCAGGTTTCGCGGCACCATCCGTGACGCGGTGGTGATCGCCTTGTACTGCATGCCGGGGATGATCACGACTTTGCCCCGGGCGATGTCGGCCAGGCTTTCCCGGACTACATCGTCGACCTCGAGCCACATGAACGGCGGCAAGGAGGTCATGTCGATGCCGGCCCGTTCATGAAAAGCGGTGTGCACGTAGCCCGGACACACCACATGGATGCCGACACCGGTGCCGCGCAGCCCGCCGGCCAGGCCTTCGGTGAACGACACCACCCAAGCCTTGGACGCCGAGTAGGTCGAGCCCCGGCCGGACAGCAGCCCGGCGACGCTGGCGACGTTGACGATGGTGCCGGCACCCGCGTCGATCATCGCCGGCAACGCGGCCCGGGTCAGCTGCATCACCGCGGTGACGTTGACGTCCAACTGCGACTGCAATAGGGCGGGATCGGCGGTCCAGAATTCACCGGATGTGCCGAAACCGG
Source organism: Mycobacterium sp. (assembly GCF_035623875.1). GTDB lineage: Bacteria > Actinomycetota > Actinomycetes > Mycobacteriales > Mycobacteriaceae > Mycobacterium. The sequence continues at coordinate 2,380 of NZ_DASPSP010000102.1, forward strand.
CGTTGTTCACCAACACGTCGACACCGGCGGCCAACCGCTCCCCAACCTTGCCCCGGTCGGCCGATTCGGCCAGGTCGGCCGGCAGCACTTCGACGGAACGTCCGGCCTCGTCGCGCAATTCGGCGGCGAGCTGGTTAAGCCGATCAGCGTCGCGGGACACCAGCACCAAGTCGTGGCCGTCGGCGGCGTAGCGGCGCGCGAAACCTGCGCCGATTCCCGACGTTGGACCGGTGATCAGGGCGACGCGGCGCGGCATGACCGACAGCGTAGCGAAGCTGCCAATGCCCAAAGCGCCGGGAGGATGCCGGGAGATGTAAGTATCAGCGCTGGTAGTGGGTGGCCTGGTAGCCATTGCGGCCTGGCGGCGGACGCCGCACTGGTGCGCCGGGCTCAGCCGGTGCCCGGCGGGTTGGCTCCTGCCGCACCGAGGGCGATGACCCCGCGGCGCCGCGGGCCGCTGCCCCACCCTCGCGGGGAAGCGCTTCTGGGTGCCGCGGCGGCGCCTCGCCGCGGCCCGCCGGCGCCAGCGGACGGCTGGGTGCGGCTTTACGGCGTGCGGCCGATTGAGGCGCCGAGGTCTGCGCCGGCACCGGCGGCAGCACCCGCAGCAGGTCGTTGAATTGGCGCACCGTGCGCAAGCCCTCGTCCCATTGGGCACGGGTGCTGCCGATCGGCATGCTGACCAGCGTCCAGTTCTGCTCGTTCCACATGATCTCGGCGCAGTCGGGCGCGGTGTGCGCGAAGGTGACCATACGGCGGTCGCAGGCCCGTCGGGCGGCGTCTAGATTCGTGGAGTACACCATCCGCGGTCCGATTGCGCCCAGCAGCCAAATGTCGTTCTCGCGAGGCTCTTTGAGGCCTTTGAGCCGCACGTCGACAACAACGTTGGTGCCCACCTTGCGGTGCAGCGCGATCACGGTGGCGACTTCCTCGAGATCGAAGATGAACACGGCCTCGCCGCGGATCTGGCCCAACACCACGTTGCGTGCCGGGATACTGCTGCCCACCGTCGACATCACCCCGCGCTTCCAGCGCTTGAGGATTTCACTGGATTCCTGCTCGTAGTCGAATCCGTGCGACCGTGCCCACGATCTGCGGCGACGGCCTCGCCCGCGGCGACGGTCGATGTCGACGTATAGCAACACCGCCGCGCCGACGAAGCACAGCGCGGAGAGCGTAAACCAAAGCGGAACCATCGCCACGTAGCCTAGCTGCTGTTAGCCCCTAACCGGGAATGCCAGCAGGTCACAACCGAATTAAAGTTTGCTACCGCTTCGGCGCCGACGCCCGGCCAGCTCAGCCCAACACGAGGCTGTCGCCGTCGGCGCTGACATTGACCGGAACGGTGTCGCCGTCGTGCACTTCGCCGGCCAACAGCATCTTGGCCAGCTGATCGCCGATGGCCTGCTGCACCAATCGCCGCAACGGACGCGCCCCGTAGACCGGGTCGAACCCGCGCTGCGCTAGCCATTTCTTGGCCGGCAGCGAGACCTCCAGCTGCAGCCGCCGTTGCGCGAGCCGCTTATCCAGCTGAGCCAGCTGAATGTCGACGATCTGCACCAGCTCTTCGGGGTTGAGGGCGTCGAAAATCAGCACGTCGTCGAGCCTGTTGATGAACTCCGGCTTGAACGTCGCGCGTACCGCGGCCATCACCTGCTCCTCGTTACCGCCCGATCCCAGGTTGGACGTCAGGATCAAGATGGTGTTGCGGAAGTCGACGGTGCGGCCCTGCCCGTCGGTGAGCCGGCCCTCGTCGAGCACCTGCAGCAGCACGTCGAACACGTCGGGGTGGGCCTTTTCCACCTCGTCGAACAACACCACGGTGTAGGGCCGGCGGCGCACCGATTCGGTCAGCTGACCGCCCTGCTCGTAGCCGACATAACCCGGCGGGGCGCCGACCAGGCGGGCCACCGAGTGCTTCTCGCCGTACTCGCTCATGTCGATGCGGACCATCGCGCGCTCGTCGTCGAACAGGAAGTCGGCCAGCGCCTTGGCCAGCTCGGTCTTACCGACACCGGTGGGACCGAGGAACATGAATGCCCCGGTGGGCCGGTTCGGGTCGGACACGCCGGCCCGGCTGCGGCGCACCGCGTCCGAGACCGCCTGCACCGGCTTTTTCTGGCCGATGACTCGCTTGCCCAGCTCGTCTTCCATGCGGAGCAACTTGGCGGTCTCGCCTTCCAGCAGCCGCCCGGCCGGGATGCCCGTCCACGCCGATACCACGTCGGCGATGTCGTCGGGACCGACCTCTTCTTTGAGCATCACCTGCTCACGGGCCTCGGCATGCGGGAGCGCGGCGTCGAGCTTCTTCTCGACGTCGGGGATCCGCCCGTAGCGCAGCTCGGCGGCCTTGGCCAGATCCCCGTCGCGCTCGGCCCGCTCCGATTCGCCGCGCAAAGCGTCCAGCTGCTCCTTGAGCTCGCGGACGATCTCGATCGCGTTCTTCTCGTTCTGCCATCTAGTC
>NZ_DASPSP010000104.1:0-5180 GCF_035623875.1 Mycobacterium sp.
CGAGCTGGTCGACGGGCTGCGGGCCGGGCAACCCCCGGCGCCGACTCGCGGCGCTCCGTTGTGCAAATTCCGCGAAACCGAGCGGATCCTGGCCGGTTTCCCCGACCCGCGTCCCGACGAAGGCCAGGGCAGCGTCGGCGAAGCCACCTTGGCCGGGCTACGCGTTGCCAAGGAACGCAACATGACCGCGCCGCCACCCGAGAGTTCAGGGGAAGGTCAGTAATGGGGTCACAAACGCCGTTGGCTCCCGTGCTGAGCCGCTTCTGGGACGACCCCGAGTGTTGGACTCTCGATACCTATCGCCGCAACGACGGCTATCAGGCCTTGCAAAAAGCCTTGAAGATGCGGCCGGACGACGTGATCACCGCCGTCAAGGATTCCGGGCTGCGCGGCCGAGGCGGGGCGGGTTTCGGGACAGGGACGAAGTGGTCGTTTATCCCGCAGGGCGACAGCGGTGCGGCTGCCAAGCCGCACTACCTGGTGGTCAACGCCGACGAGTCGGAACCCGGTACCTGCAAAGACATTCCGTTGATGCTGACCACCCCGCACTTCCTGGTCGAAGGTGTAATTATCGCGTCCTACGCGATCCGGGCCAGCCACGCTTTCATCTACGTACGCGGCGAGGTGTTGCCGGTGCTGCGGCGCCTGCACAACGCGGTCGCCGAGGCCTACGCCGCGGGCTTCCTGGGCCGCAACATCGCCGGCTCCGGCTACGACCTGGAGCTGGTGGTGCACGCCGGCGCCGGCGCCTATATCTGCGGCGAGGAGACGGCGTTGCTCGACTCGCTGGAGGGCCGCCGCGGCCAGCCGCGGCTGCGCCCGCCCTTCCCTGCGGTCGCCGGACTCTACGGCTGCCCAACGGTAATCAACAATGTCGAGACCATCGCCAGCGTTCCGCCGATCATCCTCAACGGTGTCGACTGGTTCCGGTCGATGGGCACCGAGAAATCGCCCGGCTTCACGCTGTATTCGCTGTCCGGCCACGTGACGCGGCCGGGCCAATACGAGGCGCCGCTGGGCATCACGTTGCGGGAATTGCTCGACTACGCCGGTGGCGTGCGGGCCGGACACCGGCTGAAGTTCTGGACGCCCGGTGGGTCGTCTACTCCGCTTCTCACCGATGAGCACCTCGACGTGCCCCTGGACTACGAAGGCGTCGGAGCGGCCGGTTCGATGCTGGGCACCAAGGCGTTGGAGATTTTCGACGAAACGACGTGTGCGGTGCGCGCCGTGGGGCGGTGGATCGATTTCTATAAGCACGAATCCTGCGGCAAGTGCACGCCGTGCCGGGAGGGTACGTTCTGGCTCAGCCAGATCTATGAGCGGCTGGAGACCGGTCACGGCACCCCCGAGGATCTGGACAAGCTGCTGGACATCTCCGACGCCATTCTCGGTAAGTCGTTCTGCGCGTTGGGCGATGGCGCCGCCAGCCCGGTCGAGTCCTCGATCAGATTCTTCCGCGACGAGTACATCGCGCACGTCGAGGGCGGCGGCTGTCCGTTCGACCCCAAGCTATCCATGCTCGCGGCGAACGGAGACCACGCGTGACCCAAACCGCTGACACCGGGGAGAAAGTTTCCCAGCCGGAGCTGGTGACGTTGACCATCGACGGCACGGAGGTCAGCGTTCCCAAAGGCACTTTGGTGATCCGCGCGGCCGAGTTGATCGGTGTGCAGATCCCCAGGTTCTGCGACCACCCGCTGCTGGATCCGGTCGGCGCCTGCCGGCAATGCCTGGTTGAGATCGAGGGCCAGCGCAAACCGATGGCGTCGTGCACTATCCCGGTGACCGACAACATGGTGGTGCGCACCCAGTTCAGCTCCGAAGCCGCCGACAAGGCCCAGCACGGCGTGATGGAGCTGCTGCTGATCAACCACCCGCTGGACTGCCCGATGTGCGATAAGGGCGGTGAGTGCCCGCTGCAGAACCAGGCGATGTCCAACGGCCGCCCCGATTCCCGGTTCCACGACATCAAACGCACGTTCACCAAACCGATCAACATCTCCTCGCAGGTGCTGCTGGATCGCGAGCGGTGCATCCTGTGCGCGCGGTGCACCCGGTTCTCCGACCAGATCGCCGGCGACCCGTTCATCGAGATGCTCGAGCGCGGCGCGCTGCAGCAGGTCGGCATCTACGCCAATGAGCCGTTCGAGTCGTACTTCTCCGGCAACGCCGTGCAGATCTGCCCGGTCGGGGCACTGACTGGCAGCGCCTACCGGTTCCGGGCCCGCCCGTTCGATCTGGTCTCCAGCCCGAGTGTGTGTGAGCACTGCGCGTCGGGATGCGCGCAGCGCACCGACCACCGTCGCGGCAAGGTGCTGCGCCGGCTCGCCGGCGATGAGCCCGAGGTCAACGAGGAGTGGAACTGCGACAAAGGGCGGTGGGCGTTCACCTACGCCACCCAGACTGACCGGATCACCACTCCCCTGGTGCGCGACGGCGGTGATCCCAGCGGCGCGCTGGTGCCCGCTTCGTGGCCGCACGCGGTGGCCGCCGCGGTCGAGGGTCTGACCTCTGCGGCCGGCGGTGCGGGTGTGCTGCTCGGCGGCCGGCTGACCCTCGAGGATGCCTACGCTTACTCGAAGTTCGCCCGAATCGTGTTGAACACCAACGACATCGACTTCCGCGCCCGTCCACACTCCAGCGAGGAGGCGCGATTCCTGGCCGCCCGGGTCGCCGGCAGACCTGTCGCGATCAGCTACTCCGATCTGGAATCGGCGCCGGTGGTGCTGCTCGTCGGCTTCGAGCCCGAGGAAGAGTCGCCGATCCTGTACCTGCGGCTGCGCAAAGCCGCCCGCAAACGCGGACTGCGGGTGCACGCCATCGCCCCGTTCGCCAGCAACGGGCTGAAGAAGTTGTCCGGCAAGCTGATTCAGACCGTGCCCGGCGCGGAGGCCGCGGCGCTGGACCGCCTGGCCACCGGCGAGCTCGGCGATCTGCTGTCTAAGCCGGGTGCCGTCATCGTCGTCGGCGAACGGCTGGCCGGGGTGCCCGGCGGACCGTCCGCGGCGGCCCGGCTCTCCGACACCACCGGTGCGCGACTGGCGTGGGTGCCTCGCCGCGCCGGAGAACGCGGAGCGCTGGACGTCGGCGCGCTGCCGGGGCTGCTGCCCGGCGGGCGCCCGCTAGCCGACGAGACCGCCCGCTCGCAGGTGTCGCAGGGTTGGCATGTCGCCGAGTTGCCTTCTGCCGAAGGCCGTGACGCCGACGGGATTCTGGCCGCGGCCACCGACGGCACCCTGGGCGCCCTGCTGGTCGGTGGCGTCGAACCCGACGACTTCGCCGATCCCGATGCGGTGTTGGCCGCCTTGGACGCCGCGGGCTTCGTCGTAAGCCTGGAGCTGCGGCACAGCGCAGTGACCGAACGCGCCGACGTGGTGTTCCCGATCGCGCCGGCGGCGGAGAAGTCGGGGACCTACGTCAACTGGGAAGGCCGACACCGCAGCTACTCGGCTGCGCTGCCCCCCGCCGCCACACCGGACCTGCGGGTGCTCGACACCCTGGCCGACGAATTGGGCATCGACCTGGGGCTGCCCACAGTGGAGGCTGCGCGCGCCGAGCTGGTCGGGCTGGGCGTCTGGGACGGCAAGCTCGCCGCCGCGCCGACCGTCGCCGCTGCCGGGGAACCGAAACCCGGTGCCGACGAAGCCGTATTGGCCGGGTGGCGGATGCTGCTCGACGATGGACGGCTGCAGGACGGCGAGCCGCACCTGGCCGGCACCGCGCGCAAGCCGGTGGTGCGGCTGTCCGCCGGGACGGCGGACGCGATCGGCGCCGATGAGGGTGACCAGGTGACCGTCAGCACTGACCGCGGTGCGATCACGTTGCCGTTGACCATCACCGAGATGCCCGACCACGTCGTGTGGCTGCCGCTGAACTCACCCGGTTCGGCGGTGCACCGGACGTTGGGCGTGACGGCTGGCGCCTTGGTGAAGATCCGCGCCGGCGACGAGGAGCGGCGCTCATGATTGGGGTGGGCTCGTGACCGGCTTCGGGCATGACACCTGGTGGTTGATAGCGGGCAAGGCCCTCGCGGTGTTCGTCTTTCTGGTGCTAACTGTGCTGGTGGCAATCCTGGCCGAACGCAAGATCCTGGGCCGGATGCAGATGCGCTGGGGCCCCAACCGGGTGGGCCCGCGGGGGTATCTGCAGAGCCTGGCCGACGGCATCAAGCTCGCGCTAAAGGAGCCCATCACCCCCTTCGGCGTCGAAAAGCCGATTTTCCTGATGGCACCGGTGATCTCGACGATTCCCGCAATCACGGCGTTCGCGTTCATCCCGTTCGGGCCGCAGGTCTCGATCTTCGGCCACTGGACCGCATTGCAGGTGACCGATCTGCCGGTCGCGGTGCTGTTCATCCTGGCGCTCTCATCGATCGGGGTGTACGGCATCGTTCTCGCGGGCTGGGCGTCGGGCTCGACCTATCCCCTGCTCGGCGGGGTACGCTCCACCGCGCAGGTGATCTCCTATGAGGTCGCGATGGGGTTGTCGTTCGCCACCGTGTTCCTGTTCGCCGGGACGATGTCGACGTCGCAGATCGTGGCGGCCCAAGACCGGATCTGGTACGTCTTCCTGCTGCTGCCGTCGTTCGCGGTGTACCTGGTGTCCATGGTCGGTGAGACCAACCGGGCGCCGTTCGACCTGCCCGAGGCCGAGGGCGAACTGGTCGCCGGTTTCCACACCGAGTACTCCTCGCTGAGCTTCGCGATGTTCTACCTGGCCGAGTACATCAACATGACCACGGTGTCGGCGCTGGCCGCCACGCTGTTCCTCGGCGGCTGGCATGCGCCGTGGCCGGTGAACATGTGGGCCGGCGCCGACAGTGGCTGGTGGCCGGTGCTGTGGTTCACCGCCAAGGTGTGGCTGTTCCTCTTCGTCTACATCTGGCTGCGTGGCACACTGCCGCGGCTGCGCTACGACCAGTTCATGGCGCTGGGCTGGAAGATCCTGATCCCGGTGTCGCTGGCCTGGGCGCTGATCGCCGCGACGATCCGCACGCTGCGCAACCAGGGGTATCCGCACTGGACGCAGGCGCTGGCGATCTCCAGCCTCGTCGTCACCGTCGTGCTGCTGGCTCTGCTGCGAAAACCCTTCGGCAGCAAGCGAAGCCAGAAAAAGCGTCACGAACCGCCGGTGGAGGCAGAGCTCATCGAGCCGGCATACCCAACGCCGCCGCTGCC
>NZ_DASPSP010000124.1:0-9341 GCF_035623875.1 Mycobacterium sp.
GCGCGGGCCTTCTGGGTGATCCGCACGACGGCGTCCTCGACGTCGCGGGGCGAGGTCATCATCAGGTCGGCCAGCTCGTCAACGATCGCAACCACGTACGGATAGGGCCGGTATTCGCGCTGGCTGCCCAGCGGCGCGGTGATGGCACCGGATCGCACCTTGTCGTTGAAGTCGTCGATGTGGCGGACCCGCCACGCCTGCATGTCCTGGTAGCGCTGTTCCATCTCCTCGACCAGCCAGGCCAGCGCGGCGGCGGCCTTCTTCGGCTGGGTGATGATCGGCGTGATCAGATGCGGAATACCTTCATAGGGCGTCAGTTCCACCATCTTCGGGTCGATCAGGATCAGCCTGACCTCTTCGGGCGTGGCCCGCGCCAGCAGCGATACCAGCATCGAGTTGAGGAAGCTCGACTTGCCCGAACCGGTCGAACCGGCGACCAGCAGATGCGGCATCTTGGACAGGTTCCACGAAATGTATTCGCCCTCAATGTCTTTGCCCAGCGCGATGACCAGCGGATCGTGGTCGCGCCGCGTCGACGGCGCGGTGAGCACGTCGGCCAGCCGCACCATTTCACGATCGGTGTTGGGCACCTCGATGCCGACGGCGGACTTGCCCGGGATCGGCGCCAGCATCCGCACGCTCTCGCTAGCCACCGCGTAGGCGATATTGCGGTGCAGTGCGGTGATCTTCTCGACCTTGACCCCGGGGCCCAGCTCCACCTCGTAGCGGGTGACCGTCGGCCCGCGGGTGCAGCCGGTGACCGCCGCGTCGACCTTGAACTGCTGCAGCACCGACATGATCGCCTCGGCCATGTGATCGTTGGCGGCGCTGCGTTTCTTGGGAGGGTCACCGGCCACCAACAGGCTCAGCGGCGGCAGCGTGTAGGGCCCCTCGACCACCCGGTCGAGCACCAGGGTGTCCTGCTTGCCGGCGGATTTGGCCCCACGACGTCGGCCGCGCGACACGGCGGGCTCCGGCACTGTCGGACTGTCGTCCGCATCGACGGGAGAGGGCCACGCCTGCGCTTCGTCGTCGTAGTAACCGTCGGAAAAGTCCTCGGCCGCACTACTTTCCACGGCCGGGTCGGCGTCGTAGGTATCGCTTTCGGGTTCGCCGTCGTCGAACATCCGGGTGCCGAACATGGACCGCAGCGTGTCGGGCACTTCCCGGATCGTGGTGCCGCTCAACAGCAGCACCCCGAACACCCCGCCGATGAACAGCAGCGGTGCGCAAATCCAGGCGGTCAACCCCTCCGAAAGCGGTCCCCCGATGGCGAATCCGATGAATCCCGCCGCGTGCGCGCGCCCGACTGGACTGTCCGGCGAGCCGGCCCACAAATGCCAGAGGCCGAGCACCGGCAGCGCAACCATCGCCGCACCCAGAACCAGCCGCGGCCGCGCGTCCGGATTGGGCTCGGTGCGCATCAACAGCACCGCTATGCCCGCAGTGACCAATGGCAGCAACACCACCGCCGAGCCGATGAACATCCGCAGCACCGAGTCGACCCATGCGCCGACCGGGCGGGCGGCATCGAACCATGAGCTGGCGGCGACGACGACCGCAAGTCCCAGCAGGGCCAGGGCAATCCCGTCTCGGCGGTGCCCCGGATCGAGGTCGCGAGCCCGGCCGACCGACCGCGCCGTGGTGCCGGTCCCCTTGGCCACCATCAGCCACGTCGCGCGTACGGCCCGCCCGCAGGTCAGCCCGGCGCGGGTGACCAGCGAGTGATTGCGGCGTCTGGCGGGCCTACGCGGCGCCCTGACCGGCCTTCTAGCAGGCTTCGGCCGGGGCTGCGCCGACCGGGATCCGCCCCGCGAAGCAGCCTTTGACCTGCTCGTTCGAGCGCCGGACCGGGCGACAGTCTTGCTAGCCATGCAGGCAAGCCTAAACGCAAATGCACCATCTGCACCATCCGCCACACTGGTTAGCCTCGTCTTGCGACCCGACCGGCCGCTTAGTCGCTGCACCAGCGCAGTAGGGTGACAGCCGTCACCTAGCCATCCACTGCCAAGCACCCGAAACAGTCCAGGAGGCCTGCATGCCCGTCGTCGTTGTCGCGACCATGACCGTCAAACCCGAGTCCGTCGACGCCGTTCGCGAGATCCTCACCAGCGCGGTCAAGGACGTGCACGACGAGCCGGGCTGTCAGCTGTACTCGCTGCACCAAACCGGCGAGACCTTCGTTTTCGTCGAGCAATGGGCCGACGAAGAGGCGCTCAAGACCCACAGCACCGCGCCGGCAATCGGCAAGATGTTCAGCGCGGCGGGCGAGCATCTGGCCGGCGCGCCGGACATCAAGATGTTGCAACCCGTTCCGGCGGGCGATCCCAGCAAGGGACAGTTGCGCCCCTGATGGGTCTGTCGCCCGGAGGGCCGCTAAAAGGGAAGGTTGCCTTCATCACCGGCGCAGCGCGCGGCCAGGGACGCGCGCACGCCGTGCGACTGGCCACCGACGGCGCGAGCATCATCGCCGTCGACCTCTGCGAGCAGATTGCCAGCGTCCAGTATCCACTGGCCACCCGAGACGACCTGGCGGCCACCGTTAAATTGGTCGAAGACACCGGCTCTCGCATCGTGGCCAAGCAGGGCGACGTCCGCGACCGGACGTCGCTGTCTTCCGCCCTGCAAGCGGGCCTGGACGAGTTTGGCCGCCTCGACATCGTCGTGGCCAACGCCGGTATCGCTCCAATGCAATCCGGCGACGACGGCTGGCATGACGTCATCGACGTCAACCTCACCGGCGTCTACAACACCATCAAGGTCGCGATACCGACCATGGTCAAGCAAGACACCGGCGGATCGATCGTGCTGATCAGTTCGTCGGCCGGGCTGGCCGGCGTCGGCAGCCCGGACGCCGGTTCCGTCGGCTATGCCGCCGCAAAGCACGGGGTGGTCGGATTGATGCGGATATACGCGAATTTGCTTGCGAGACAGAATATCCGGGTCAATTCGATTCATCCTTCGGGCGTCGAGACGCCGATGATCAACAATGAGTTCACCCGGGAATGGTTGGCCAAGATGGCCGCCGCGACGGATACGCCGGGAGCCATGGGCAATGCCATGCCGGTGGAGGTCCTGCAAGCCGAAGACATCGCCAACGCGGTGGCATGGCTGGTGTCGGACCAAGCTCGATATATCACCGGCGTCACGTTGCCGGTCGATGCGGGCTTTTTGAACAAGTAGCGCGATGCCACGGAATCCCGCGGCGCAGACCGCTTTTGGCCCGATGGTGCTGGTCGCCATCGAACAACACGAGCCGCCGGATCGGCGGCTGGTGGACGACGACCTGGCAGCTCGGTTTTTGCCGGCGTCGACGCGATGGCTGGTCGCAGCAACACGGCCCACGCTACTGCGACGCCTCCTGGTCGCCGCGACGGAACGAAGCGGCCCTGGGCTGTGGACCAACTTCGCCTGTCGGAAGCGCTACATCGCCGACAAGATCACAGAAGCACTCGGCGATATCGACGCGGTGGTCGTACTGGGCGCCGGATTGGACACCCGCGCTTACCTGTTGGCGCGACAAACCCACATCCCGATCTTCGAGGTCGACCAACCGGTCAACATCCAACGCAAGGCGGCAGCCGTGCGACGGGTCGTGGGCAAGATACCGAGCTCGGTTCGGTTGGTGTCGTTGGACTTTGAGCGCGACGACGTGCTCACCGTGTTGGCCGAGCACGGTTACCGCACCGACTACCGCACCTTCTTCATCTGGGAAGCGGTGACCCAGTACCTCACCGCCGACGCCGTGGACGCCACACTCGAAAGCCTGCGGCCGGCGGCGTCAGGCAGCCGTCTGGTGTTCACCTACGTCCGGCGCGATTTCATCGATGGCGTCAACTTCTACGGCGCCAAGCAGTTGTACCGCAGGTTTCGGCAGCGGCAACAGCTGTGGCGCTTCGGCTTGCAGCCCGACGAGGTTGCGGCCTTTCTGGGGGGACACGGCTGGCGGCTGGTGGAGCAGCTCGGAGCCGAGCAGATCGTGCAGCGTTACGTCGAGCCGACCGGTCGCGACCTGACCGCATCACAGGTTGAGTGGTCGGCGTACGCCGAAAAGGCTTAGCTACCAGTTTTTCGGCCGGGCGTTCAAGCAGCTGCGCACAGCGCGATCAGGAGGAGCCGCGCAGTCCGGGCGCTGCTGCCGCGGGGAGTTGGGTGACGCGGGTTCAGATTTCGATGACGGTCGGCACGATCATCGGCTGCCGACGATAGGTCTCCCCCACCCACTTGCCGACCGTGCGGCGAACCGCCTGCGCAATCCGGATCGGGTCGGTGACGTTTTCGGCCACCAACGATTCCAACTCTGCCTCGACCTTGCGGACGGCTGGCTCCAACGCCTTGGGATCTTCGGAAAAGCCGCGCGAATACAGATGCGGCGCGGCCGCCGGACGCCCGGTCCCACGCCGCATCACCACCGTCACCGCGACGAAGCCCGACGACAGGATGAGCCGTTCGCCCAACGTGATATCGCCGACGTCACCGGTGATGAGCCCCTCGACGAACATCTTGCCCACCGGCACCGCGCCGGCGATGGCGACCTTGCCGCCAACCAGGTCGACGCTGACCCCGTTCTCCGCCAAGACGATCGAGGATTCGGGCACTCCGGTGCTGGCGGCAAGCTTGGCGTTTGCCCGCAGCATCCGCCAGGTGCCGTGCACCGGCATGACGTTACGCGGCCGGATCCCGTTGTATAGGAACAACAGCTCACCGGCATAGGCGTGACCCGAAACATGCACGCGGACTTGCTGGTTGGTGACGACGCGGGCTCCGATCTTGGCCAACGCGTCGATGACACCATACACGGCTTCCTCGTTGCCCGGTATCAGCGACGACGAAAGGATGATGAGGTCCTCGGCGGTCAGCGTGATACTGCGGTGTTCGCCACGGGACATCCGCGACAGCGCCGACATGGGCTCACCCTGAGTTCCGGTGCTGATCAAAACAATCTGGTCGGGCGGCATCATCTCCGCGGCACCGATGTCGATCAGGTCGGAATCAGCCACCCTCAGAAAACCCAGCTCCCGGGCGATACCCATGTTGCGCACCATCGACCGCCCGACGAACGACACCCGCCGGCCCAACGCCACCGCGGCGTCGATGATCTGTTGCACCCGATCCACGTTCGAGGCGAAACACGCAACGATGACGCGGCCATGCGCACCCCGGATCAGCCGGTGCAGGGTCGGCCCGACCTCGCTTTCCGACGGCCCGACACCGGGAATCTCGGCGTTGGTCGAGTCGCACAAGAACAGGTCCACGCCGGCGTCGCCGAGCCGGGACATGCCCGGCAGGTCGGTGGGACGCCCGTCCAACGGCAGCTGGTCGAGCTTGATGTCGCCGGTGTGCAAGACGGTTCCGGCGGCGGTGCGCACGGCGATAGCCAGCGCGTCGGGAATGGAGTGGTTGACTGCGAAGTACTCGCATTCGAACACGCCGTGCGTGCTGAGCTGTCCTTCCGCCACCTCCACGAACACCGGTTTGAGCCGGTGCTCACGGCATTTCGCAGCGACCAACGCCAGGGTGAACTTCGAGCCGACGACCGGAATGTCGGGACGCAGCTTGAGCAGAAACGGGACCGCCCCGATGTGGTCCTCGTGCGCGTGGGTCAGCACCAGCGCCTCGACCTCGTCGAGCCGGTCCTCGATATGACGCAGATCGGGCAGGATGAGGTCGACGCCCGGCTCGTCGTGGGTGGGAAACATCACCCCGCAGTCGATGATCAACAATCGGCCCAAATGCTCGAAAACCGTCATGTTGCGGCCGATTTCGCTGATCCCGCCCAACGCGGTGATCCGCAGACTGCCAGTGGTCAGCGGACCCGGCGGCCGAAGGTCTACATCCACTGATGAGCCACTTTCAGGCTTACCTGAGCACCGAGGCCGCACGCATGTCGACAGCGAGTGCGTCAATCTGCTCGGCAGTCGCGGCCACCTGCGGCAGCCGCGGGTCGCCGACCTCAATGCCCTGTAGGCGCAACCCCGCCTTGGACAATGTCACCCCGCCGAGGCGGCTCATGGCATTGCACAGCGGGCTGATCGCGACGTTGATCTTTCGGGCAGTGGTGACATCTCCGGAGGCAAAGGCGGACAGCAAGTCCCGGAGCTGACCTGCCGCCAGATGGGAGATCACGCTGATGAATCCGGTTGCGCCCATCGCCAGCCAGGGCAGGTTCAAGGCGTCGTCGCCGGAGTAGTACACCAGACCGGTTTCGGCCATCAGCTGCGCACCGGCGTGCAGATCACCCTTGGCGTCTTTGACCCCGACGATATTCGGGTGCGCCGCCAGCGCACGAAGCGTATCGGACTCGATCGGTACCACCGAGCGGGGCGGGATGTCGTAGAGCAGCACCGGCAGCGGGGTTGCGTCGGCGACCGCGGTGAAGTGCGCGATCAGTCCGGCCTGTGGCGGCTTCGAGTAGTACGGCGTCACCACCAGCAGTCCGTGCGCGCCCTCGGCGGCGCACGCCCTGGCCAACTGGATGCTGTGCGCGGTGTCGTAGGTGCCCGCGCCGGCGATGATCCGGGCCCGGTCTCCGACCGCCTCCAGCACCGCCCGCAGCAGTGCGAGCTTCTCGGCATCGGTCGTGGTCGGCGACTCGCCGGTGGTGCCCGATATCACCAACCCGTCGCAGCCGGCGTCGACGAGGTGATTCGCCAATCGCACCGCGGCCGGGATATCGAGGGAGCCGTCGGGTCCGAACGGCGTCACCATGGCGGTCAACAGCGTGCCCAAGCGTGTATAGACGTCGAATCCGCTGGTGCTCACGGACCCAGGTTACCTGGCGGCGCCAGCCTTTTTAGGCAGCAGCGACGGCTACGCCGGCTCAGGCCTCGGTGGCTAGCGGACTCGTCGCCACCTCGGTGCCGTCGGCCAGCGTGGCGATCTGGAAATCGCCGAAAACCGCGGGCGCGATGTCGACGAGCTGGCGCAGACACGCGATCGCCAGCCGCCGGATCTCCACATCGGCGTGCTCGCTGGCCCGCACTGCGATGAAGTGCCGCCAGGCTCGGTAGTTGCCGGTGACCACGATGCGGGTCTCAGTGGCGTTGGGCAACACGGCGCGGGCGGCCTGACGAGCCTGTTTACGGCGTAAAACCGCGTTCGGTTGATCGGCGAACTTCGCCTCTAGCCTGCTCAGCAACTCGGTGTAGGTGGCGCGGCTGGCGTCGGCGGCCTCGGCAAGGATCTGCTGCAATTCGGCATCGTCTTCCATCCCCGGCGGCACGACGACCTGGGATTCCTTTTCCGGCACGTAGCGCTGCGACAGCTGCGAGTAGGAGAAATGCCGGTGCCGGATCAGCTCGTGCGTGCACGATCGCGAGATGCCGGTGATGTAAAACGAAACACTCGCGTGCTCGAGCACCGAGAAATGCCCGACATCGATGATGTGTTGCAGATAGCCGGCATTGGTCGCGGTCTTGGGATTGGGCTTGGACCAGCTCTGATAGCACGCCCGACCGGCGAATTCGACCAGCGCTTGGCCGCCGTCGGCGTCGGTGCCCCACGGCACGTCCGGCGGCGCGAAGAACTCGGTCTGGGCGATCAGTTGCACACGCAACGGCGCGGTCTCGGCCACGGCGATCTACCCTAGCGGGCAGTCAGCCCAGCGGTGCGGTGGCGATAGGGCGGACATGCCCATCGCGTCGCCGTCGGCGCAGGTTTACTGCGGCCACCCGGTAGAGAAACGCCGGGTGCAGCAGGCGAATCGGCGAGTCGATCAGGCTGTTGACTCTGAAGAAACGCACGGCGACACCGAGATCGGACTCGGAGGCTGCCATCGCCCAGTCGACGAGCCGGGTGGCAACGCACATCCATCTCGACCGTCGCCCTGCCACCTCCGGGAAGGCCAGATCGGAGCTCGCGACCATCTGCCAGGCCACGCCAATCGGTTTCGCCGAGGCGCGGAAGTATCGCCTGGGCAGATCAGTACCGCCACCACGCAGACATTCCCGCAGCGCGGCAGCCTCCAGCGCGGCCAACGTCATTCCTTGCCCGTAGACGGGGTTGACACTGCAGATGGCATCGCCACATACCAGCAGACCATCGGGTAGTTCGGGCATCTTGTCGTAGCGTCGCCACTGGCTGGACGGCATGTGGTGATGTGCCACCTCGCTGACCGGTTCAGCGGCCCGCATCGCGGCGATCAGGTGGTCGGGGCAGTAATCCTGGGCGAATGACAGCATGCCAGCCAGGTCGGGAGGCGGCTGGTGCCCCGCCATCCCGAAGACCGTGAACATCCAGGTGTCGTTCTCATAGCCACTCAGGAACATTCCGGCCGGCCTGTCCGGCGCGGGGCCGATGTCGACCAGCATCTCGGTCAGCGTGCCGTGCGGGATTCGCAGCAGTTGGCTGACGTAGTTCGTGTGCATGACGACGTGGTCCTCGACCGGTCGGCCGAAGCCGAGTCTCTCCAGCAACGCCGGGGTATGCGCGCCGCGCCCCATCGCGTCCATGACGACATCGGCCGTCAACTCTCGTTCCGTACCGTCGCGATCGACCACCTGCACTCCCGTGACGCGCGTGCGATCCGGAGTCGCGGTCACCTCGGTTACCTCGTGGCCGCTGAGGATCGTCACGTTGTGCATCGCCTGGAGGCGCCGCCGGACATGGCATTCCAGAAACGGCCTGCTCGGCATATGGATCGCCAGTGCCTTGGGCTCCTTCGCCACCTTGCCCGAGCGGAGTATGTCGTGGCCGCCGAAAGACAAGTGCAGCTTGGACAGCTCTCCGTCGTCCCAAACGGGCGCACCGTCGGCTACCAGTTCACTGAGAAACCCGGGGAAGAGCTCATCCAAGATCTGAGCTCCGCGGGCCAGCAGAACGTGAAGGTGACGACCCTGGGGTACCCCTCGTCGGACAGCGGGATCGTCAGGTAACACATCCCGTTCGAGAACTGTGACGGTTTCAAAGAAATCGGCCAGGACCCGCGCGGCCAGCAGCCCACCCATGCTCGCCCCGAGAACGACAGCACGCTCGCCCAGCCCTGCCATTACTGATCCGCCGAAGTGTGTTGAGCTGCAGTCAAATTAGCGTCGACATTAATTATCAGCGCATCGAAGCCGGCGGCTGACGCTTTGGCGCGGTGTTGTTCCGAGAAGTCCCGGTAGCTGTCTTCGTCGCCACGCGCGCGCGCGAGCAGCGCCCGCGAGCGCAACAGCGGGAGTTCGTGGAGCACGAAGCCGGGATCTGTGGGTACCGTGGCCAGTCGGTCGATCGCGGCCTGCGCTTCGCATTGGTCGCCACTGGATCCGCGTCGGACCAGCAGTTGGACCAGAACTTCGGTGGCCCTTCCGCGCCAGATCATGTCGCCGCTTTCGTACGCCCCGCCCACGACTCCCCGCACC
>NZ_DASPSP010000254.1:0-9702 GCF_035623875.1 Mycobacterium sp.
GGCTACCCAGCGTTCGAGGAACGCGCCGCGCTGCGGACGTGGTTGTACCGGATCGCCACCACCGCATGCCTGCGCGCGCTGGAGAACCGGGCCCGCCGGGTGTTGCCCGCGGGGCTGGGCGCCGGGTCGGAGGACCCGGACGCCGACCTTGACGCGACCGGCGGCAGCCATCACTGGCTCGAGCCGCTGCCGGACGCGTTGACACCCGAGACCGTGTTCACCGCGCGGCACAGCGTGCGACTGGCGGTCGCCACGGCGCTACAGGAACTCCCGGCGCGTCAACGCGCGGTGCTGATCCTGCGCGACGTGGTGCAGTTCAGCGCCGCCGAGGTCGCAGAACTGCTGGAAACCACGCCGGCGGCGGTCAACAGCGCACTGCAACGTGCGCGCGCCCACCTCGCTGAAGTCGCGCCCAGCGAAGAGGATGCAGCCGAGCCGGACGACGCCGATCGCAGCGAATTACTCGACCGCTACTGCGCGGCCTTCGAAAACGCCGATCTTGCGGCGCTTACCGAGCTGCTGCAAACCGACGTCAGGCTTGAGATGCCGCCACTGCCGATCTGGTTCACCGGGCGCGACGCGGTAACACGCTTCCTCGCCCGGCGCGCCTTCACCGCACCAGGCGACGTGCTGCTCGTCCCGACGGCCGCCAACGGGCAGCCCGCCGTCGCCGAGTACCGTCGGGCTGCGGACAACGTTCTGCGGGCGCATTCGATACATGTGCTCACCGCCGGCGCCGCGGGGATCGCCGGAATCGTCGTCTTTCTTGATCCGGCGTTGTTTTCGGTGTTTGGTCTGCCGCCAACCCGGTGATCTGAGTCCCCGATAG
This sequence comes from Mycobacterium sp., assembly GCF_035623875.1. Lineage (GTDB taxonomy): Bacteria > Actinomycetota > Actinomycetes > Mycobacteriales > Mycobacteriaceae > Mycobacterium. Next base: position 830 of record NZ_DASPSP010000254.1, read on the forward strand.
CCGCCGGCGACGCTGAGAGAGGCCCGGCAAGCTGACCTTGCCGTCGGGTCCGTCGACGCGAAGTCAGTCAGCTTTCGGATCAATCCGGCCGTATCTGCTTAGCTTGAGACTTAGCTTGAGACCGCGATCGGTTACGGCCAGGTCGATTACGGCACGAAGGAGTCAGTTGTGTACCTCTCAGAATTCATTGCGCGTCGGGTGGTAGTCGGCGTGATCGGCGCTGGCGCAGTTACCGGCACGCTGCTATCTGCTACCGCCGGAAAGGCCGCCGCTGATCCGCCGCCTCGGCCACCGAACTGCACAGCTGCGGACGTAGCCGGTGTTGCGGCTGGTGTTGCGACGGCGCTCTCGACCTACCTGTTCACTCACCCGGATGTGAACGGGTTCTACACCGGCCTCCAGGATCAGCCCAAAGATCAGATCGGCGGCGACGTGCAGAACTACTTCAACGCCAATCCGCAAGAGCAAGCTGACCTTGAGGGCATCCGTCAACCACTGACTGACGTCAGGGAGCGTTGTCAGTGGACTCCATTAGTTGGGCAGGCCGGCCCAACTCCGTGAGCGATGCGGCCACAGGACTTAACGCCGAGCAATCTGTCGTACGAACTCAGGCCGCATCGTTGCGTGCAAGGGAATATACTGCGGCCCTCAGTTGACGTATCAGCCAAAAGAACCCCCGCCCGTGACCGGAAGGAGACCGCGATGACCTGGTGGAAGCGGTCTTGGATTGCCGCGGGGATAGCGATGATGGCTGTCACGTCGATCCCTGAAATGTATTCCGTCGTGCAGCCCTCTGGCGTGGCCAACGCCGACGTGTGCGCGAGCGTCGGCAGGCGTGTTTCAGTGAGCGGGTGCACCAACGTTGCCGACACGGTCAACACCTATGTCCCGCCGCCGGCCGACTATGCGCCGCTGCCGCAGGATTTTCCGCCGCCACCACCACCGCCGCCGCCGGCTAATGTCTGCGTTGGCGTCGGCCAGCGAATCCACGTCAGCGGGTGCACGTAGATGCGCGCCGACTGCAACCGAGCGGCATGGGCCTGACAAATCGGGGCTAGGTTGATCCCAATCCGGCGGATCGCCACGCTAAGACGTGGCAGGTGCGACTTCTTCGACGGCTGGGGTTGACGCTAACGGTTACGCGCGGTCGGGCGCAGCCGCAACACGTACGCTCAAACAATGACGCCACCACGGCAATCCAGGGTTGCTCGATACCCGATCGCGACTTCAGCTGGCGATCCTTTTCCCGGAGCGCGGCGAAACGGCTGTCCGGGCCGGGGCGAACTGATCGACACGGTAGACGTTGTGAAGGGTGATCGATGAGGGTTCCGGGTGTAGGCGCCGTTGTCGGCGGTCTGACCGGTGCAACAGTGGGAATGTTGCAGGCCGGAGTGAACGGCGTGGCAACTGCCGCGGGCACAATGCAGGCGCTGGCCGGTCCGGTAGTGAGTTCGGTTAATCACTCGACCGCCCGAGTGCTCGGGACGGGCAGTTCGTCTAACGTCACCCCCGACGGCGCCGCGGCGACCGTGCGCTGGCAAAGCGGACAGCGGGTGCACCTGGACCTGGATCCGTTGTTGCCGTTCCCGCGCTGGCACGATCATGCGTCCATCGTCGAAGAGCCGGTCCGTGAGGTTCCCGGTGTGGCCAGCGCCCATGTCGAGGGCTCGTTGGGCCGACTGGTGATCGAACTCGAGGATGGCGTCGACAGCAACGCCGTCTTGGACCGGGTGCGCGGCGTGGTGGCGTCCGCGGCAGCCGACTTGGCCGCCGCAGGGCCGGAGCCGCAAATCCGAACGGCGCCATTCGCCGACCCGGGTGACCCGTTGGCGATCCTGGTGCCGCTGACCGCAGCGGCCATGAATGTGGTTGCGATCGGTGCCGCAGTTACCGGCTGGGTCGTCAAATTGCCCGTCGCGCCGCGAGCCGCGCGAGGCGCGGCGGCCATCCTCAATCATCAACCGCGCATGGTGTCCGTCCTGGAGTCGCGGTTGGGTCGTGTGGGTACCGACCTCGCGCTCGCGGCTACCACGGCGATAACGAACGGACTCACCCAGGCGGTCGGTACACCGGTGCTGGATCTCGCCCAACGTAGCCTGCAGATCTCCGAGGCGGCCGCCCATCGTCGCCGGTGGAGCGATCGCGAGCCGGAGCTGGCCTCGCCTAAGCGGCCGCAAGCTCCGGTGGTCCCGGTCATCTCGTCGGCCGGGGCGCGTTCGCAGGCTCCGCGACACAACTGGGCCGGCGCAGAAGCCGGTGAGGCGTCGCATGTCGTGGTCGGTGGCGTGATCGACTCCGCAATGGACACCGCCAAGGGTGCGATGGCCGGGCCGATCGAGGAATACGCCGATCAGGCTGCGAACGGTTCCCTGATCGCCGCGGCCGGCGCGTTGCTGGCCGGCGGCGGCGCCGAGGACGCGGGCGACGCCGTGCTGGCCGGTGTGCCGCGAGCCGCCCATATGGGCCGGCAGGCGTTCGCCTCGATACTTGGTCGCGGCCTCGCCGACGCCGGGCAGCTGGTCCTCGACCCAGGTGCGCTGCGTCGCCTGGATCGGGTGAAGGTCGTCGTCATCGACGGCGCGGCGCTGCGCGGCGACAACCGTGCCGTGCTGAAGGCGCAGGGCGACGTGCCCGGTTGGGACGAGGACCGAGTTTACGAGGTCGCCGACGCGCTGCTACACGCTGAGCAGCCACCTGACCCCGACCCCGACGAGTTGCCCGCCACCGGGGCGCGCCTGCGATGGATTCCGGTGCAGGGACCTTCGGCGGCGCCGGCCCAGGGTCTCGAAAGCGCCGATTTGGTGGTCGATGGCGAAAAGGTGGGCAGTGTCGAGGTGGGCTGGGAGGTGGACCCCTTTGCGGTGCCGCTGCTGCAGATCGCGCACCGGACCGGAGCCCGGGTGGTGTTGCGGCATGTGGCCGGCACTCAGGATCTGGCCGCCAGTGTCGCCGCCAGTCATCCGGCCGGCACTCCGCTACTAAACGTCGTACGCGAGCTGCGAGCGGACCGCGGACCGGTGTTGCTGATCACCGCCCTGCACCGGGATTTCGCATCTACGGACACCTTGGCGGCGCTGGCCATCGCCGACGTGGCAGTGGCTCTCGACGATCCCCTCGCGGCAACGCCGTGGACTGCGGACATCATCACCGGTACCGACCTGGCTGCCGCCGTGCGGATCCTCTCGGCGCTCCCGGCGGCGCGGCGGACCTCCGTATCATCGGTGAACCTTGCCAAGGGCGGCACCACTCTGGCCGGGCTGTTACTGGTCACTGGTGAACCTGGCCGTGCCACCAACCCGCTTAGCCTGCGACGCTGGCTCAATCCGGTCAACGCGGCCGCCGCCAGCGCCTTGGCATCGGGCGCATACTCGGCCAGCAAGGTGCTGCGGCAACCCGATCCCACCCCGCAGCCGTTGACCGCCTGGCACGCCCTGGACCCCGAGATCGTCTATTCGCGGCTCGCCGGTCGCACCCAGCCCTTGGCCGTCGAGGTCGGCACGGCGCCATGGCGACGCGTTCTCGACGACCTGTACTACGAACCGCTGATGGCGCCGCTACGACGGCCGTTGAATCAGGTGGGACGGCTACTCGACGCGACGCGGCACGAACTCGCCGACCCGCTGACCCCGATCCTGGCGGTAGGAGCGGCGGCGTCCGCGATCGTCGGCAGCAACATCGATGCCCTCTTAGTTGCCGGCGTGATGACGGTCAACGCGCTAACCGGCGGGGCGCAACGGCTGCGGGCCGACGCCGCGGCCGCCGAGCTGTTCGCCGAACAGGACCAACTCGCGCGCCGCGTCGTTGTCCCGGTGGTAGCGACGACACGACGCCGGTTGGAGGCAGCTCGGCATGCCGAACGCACGGTTACTGTCAGCGCGCGATCGTTGCGTCCAGGCGACGTCATCGACCTGGTCGCTCCGGACGTGGTACCGGCCGATGCCCGGCTGTTGGTGGCCGAGGACCTTGAAGTCGACGAGTCCTTGCTCACTGGCGAGTCGCTGCCGGTGGACAAGCAGGTAGAACCCGTCGGCGCTACCGATACCGACCGGGCCAGCATGGTTTTCGAAGGCAGCACGATCATCGCAGGGCATGCCCGGGCGATCGTGGTCGCTACCGGTGTGGGCACCGCTGCGCATCGTGCGATTTCGGCGGTCGCCGATGTCGAATCGGCGGCAGGGGTGCAGGCACGGCTACGCGAGCTGACCGCCAGGGTCCTTCCACTGACGCTCGCCGGTGGCGCCGCTGTCACCGGTTTGGCGTTGCTGCGCCGTGCGTCGCTGCGTCAGGCGGTCGCCGACGGCGTCGCAATCGCGGTAGCTGCCGTCCCGGAAGGGCTGCCGTTGGTGGCGACCCTGTCCCAGCTCGCCGCCGCCCAGCGGCTGTCGGCGCGCGGCGTTCTGGTCCGCGCACCCCGCACCATCGAAGCGTTGGGTCGAGTCGACACCGTGTGTTTCGACAAAACCGGCACGCTCACCGAGAACCGTCTGCGCCTGGTGCGTTCGGTACCGGCCGAAACCAAGCCGCGAGGCCCGTTCCCCGACGCCACCGACCCACAGGCCGCCCGGGTCTTGCGGGCCGCCGCGCGCGCATCCACCCAGCCGCACGAAAGGCAGGGGCACGCCCATGCCACCGACGAGGCGATCCTCAAAGCGGCGGATTCACTTGCCAGCGAAGGTGATTCGGAGTGGAGCATCATCGCGGAGGTGCCGTTTGAGTCCAGTCGCGGCTTCGCCGCGGCGATCGGCACACTGAGCACGGATCCAAAAGCCCCGTTGCTGCTGCTGAAGGGCGCTCCTGAGGTCGTGCTGCCGCGCTGCCGGTTCGCCGATCCGGCGGCCGATCAAGACCATGCGGAGTCGTTGGTGCACAGCCTTGCCCAGCAGGGCTTACGGGTACTGGCGGTGGCACAGCGCAGCTGGGAACACGAGACCGAAGACGACGAAGACACCGATGCCGACGCCGTCGACGCCGCCGCGCACGATCTGGAGCTGATCGGCTACGTCGGTTTGGCGGATACCGCACGGCCATCGGCGCGCCCACTGATCGAAGCGCTGCACGATGCCGACCGCAACGTCGTGCTGATCACCGGCGACCACCCGGTCACCGCGCGGGCCATCGCGCACCAACTGGGCCTGCCGGCGGACGTGCGGGTGGTCACCGGCGCCGAGCTGGTCGGCCTTGACGAGGACGCCCGCGCCAAACTCGCCGCCGATGTCCAGGTCTTCGCCCGGGTCAGCCCCGAGCAAAAAGTCCAGATCGTCGGGGCGCTGCAGCGTTGCGGGCGAGTGACGGCGATGGTCGGCGACGGGGCCAACGACGCCGCCGCGATCCGGATGGCCGACGTGGGCATCGGGGTGAGCGGTCGAGGTTCTTCGGCCGCCCGCGGCGCCGCCGACATCGTGTTGACTGAGGACGACCTGGGTGTGCTGCTCGATGCGTTGGTCGAGGGCCGCAGTATGTGGGCCGGTGTCCGCGATGCGGTGACGATCCTGGTCGGCGGCAATGTGGGCGAGGTGCTGTTCACTATCATCGGCACGGCACTCGGCACCGGGCGGGCGCCGGTGGGAACCCGTCAATTGCTGCTGGTGAACTTGCTGACCGATATGTTCCCCGCGCTCGCGGTCGCCGTCACCCCGCAGTTCGATGAACCCGAAGCCGACGAATACGACACCGAGGAAGAGGCCGACGAGGCCCGGCGGGCCTACCAACGATCGGTGCTCACCGCGCCGACACCTTCACTGGACGCTCCACTGATGCGGCAGATCGTCACCCGTGGCGCTGTCACGGCCGCCGGTGCAACGGCGGCCTGGGCTATCGGGCGCTGGACTCCGGGCACCGAAAGACGCACGGCAACAATGGGATTGACTGCGCTGGTGACAACGCAGCTGGCCCAAACGTTGCTGACGCGGCGGCACAGCCCACTGGTCGTGGCGACCGCACTGGGCAGCTCCGCGGTTTTGGTCGCCATCGTCCAGACTCCTGGCGTCAGCCACTTCTTTGGATGCACGCCACTGGGGCCGGTCGCGTGGACCGGAGTGGCCGGTGCCACCGCAGCGGCCACCGGCCTATCGGTGCTCGCACCGAACTGGTTGGCCAAAACCACCGGAATCGTCGAGCCCGACCAACCGTGACGGTCGTCGGCAACACGCGACAGGCAAAAGTGCGGCAAATTTACGTTTTGGCCATCCAGCGGCGGGCACTCCCAGCAAGATCGATTCATGGCGATCGCAAGCGCGGCGTAGCCGGGCGCAGCCGGTCGCCATGCGACAGATAGTGCGAGGTTGCTGAGAGCACAAAAGGAAGTTCCATGAGCCAGACGAGCCTTACCCCGACCGCCACGCAGGCGCCTAACTTGGCGATGCTGTTCCTGAACCGCGTCGAGGCGTCAGCAGATCGGGAAGCGTTCCGATACCCCGAGAACGGTAAGTGGGTTTCGGTCACCTGGAAGCAGGCGGCCGAGCGGGTGGAAGCCCTGGCAGCCGGACTGCTGGCGCTGGGTGTCGCACCCGAAGACCGGATCGGAATCGCGTCAACCACGCGGTTCGAGTGGATCTTGGCCGACTTGGCGATCATGTGTGCCGGCGCGGCCACCACCACCGTTTACCCGAGTACCAACGCCGAAGACACCGCCTACATCCTCGCCGACTCCGAGTCGCGGATTGTCTTCGCCGAAGACGACAAGCAGTTGGCCAAGCTCACCGAGCGCCGTAGCGAGCTACCCAACCTCGCCAAGGTGGTGGTGTTCGACGGCGCTGCCGACGGCGACTGGGCGATCACCCTGGATGACCTCGCGGCGATGGGCGCGAAGTACATGGCCGAGCATCCGTCCAGTGTGCGCAGGACTGCAGAGGAGATCACCGGCGACCGGCTGGCAACGCTGATTTACACCTCGGGGACGACGGGCAAACCCAAAGGGGTGCGGCTGCGCCACGAGGCGTGGGTGTACACCGGCGCCGCGATCTCCGACATGGGTCTGCTCGGCGAGGACGACCTGCAACTGCTGTGGCTGCCGCTCGCGCATGCCTTCGGCAAGGTGCTGATCTCCACTCAACTGGCGTGCGGCTTCGCCAGCGCGATCGACGGCCGCGTCGACAAGATCGTGGAAAACACCGCGGTGGTCAAACCGACGTTCATGGGAGCCGCGCCGCGCATCTTCGAGAAGGCGTACTCCCGCGTCGTCACCACCCAGCAGAACCAAGGCGGCATCAAAGCACGCCTGTTCGACACTGCATTCGCGGTGGGCCGTCAGGTCGCCCAGCGACGCCGCGCCGGCCAATCCGTCCCGTTGGCTTTGCAACTGCCGCACCGGCTGTTCGACCGGTTGGTGTTCGCTAAGGTGCGCGACGTGTTCGGCGGGCGGATCCGGTTCTTCGTGTCCGGTTCCGCGCCGCTCAACCGCGACATCGCCGAATGGTTCGACGCGGCCGGGCTGCTGATCCTGGAAGGCTACGGGCTGACCGAGTCCGCCGGCGCGGGCTTCATCAACCGCCCCGACAACTACAACCTCGGCACCGTAGGCCTGCCGTTCGAGGGCACCGAGGTCCGGATCAGCGACGCCGGGGAGGTGCAATTCCGCAGTAAATGCGTGATGGCCGGCTATCACCACCTGGACAAAGCCACCGGCGAGGCGCTCAGCGACGACGGCTGGCTGTCCACCGGAGATCAGGGCAGCATCGGTGACGACGGGTTCCTCAAGATCACCGGCCGGATCAAGGAACTGTTCAAAACCTCCGGCGGCAAGTACGTCGCGCCGCCGGCCATCGAGGCGAAATTTGCGACGTTGTGCCCATACGCCAGTCAGTTCATGGTGTTCGGGGAGGGACGCAACTTCGCCGTCGCCTTGGTCACCCTCGACGCCGACGCGATCGGCGGCTGGGCCAAAGAGCATGGCCTGGCCAAGGCGTCCTACGCGGAGCTGACCAAATCTGCCGAGGTGCACGAGATGGTCGACGAGCACGTCAAGAAGCTCAACGCCAGCCTGAATCGATGGGAGACCATCAAGAAGTGGGCCTTGCTGGACCATGAACTCTCCGTCGAGCGCGGCGAGCTGACACCGTCGCTGAAGGTGAAACGCAGCGTGGTCGCCGAGCAAAACAAGGAGACCTTGGATGGCTTCTATTCCTAATATTCCTGAACCCATTGCTGAGGAACCAGGCTGGCTTGCCGACGCCGTCAACGCGGCCGCGCCCGGCCATCTGCTGCGTGTGCTGGAGTGGCGCACGGCCTTCGAGTACCTCACCGCGCGCAGCGCGGCCCGACGCATAGCCGAGTGGCCCCGCGGCGACGGTCATGCCGTTCTGGTGATCCCCGGATTTCTGGCCGGCCCATTCTCGACTCAGCTGCTGCGTGATGTCTTGCGCCGCTTGGGCTATCGGGTCTACGACTGGGGTTTGGGCTACAACGTGGGGTATCGCGCCAGCATGAAGGAGACACTGCCGGCGCGGCTGCGCCGGATACGAGAACGGACCGATGGGCGCAAAGTGAGCATCGTCGGTTGGAGCGCCGGCGGAATCTACGCCCGGGAACTGGCGCGCGCCTTCCCCGACGATGTGCGGTCGGTGATCACGCTGGGATCGCCGTTCCGCGGCAACCATCGGGCCAGCACAGCGTGGAAGGTCTGGCGGCTGGTCAACCGCGGCGCCGATGCTACCGAGGCTGTCTCCGAATCCGCGCTGATGCGCCGCGCCCAACCATTGACCGTGCCGACTACCTGCATCTACAGCAAAACCGACGGCATCGTGGCCTGGCAGTGCTGCACCAGCTTGCCTGCTCCGGAGACGGAAAACGTCGAAGTGCGCAGCAGCCACCTCGGATACGGCCACAACGTGCAAACGCTGTCGGTGATTGCCGACCGTCTCGCCCAACCGGAAAAC
>NZ_DASPSP010000133.1:0-13026 GCF_035623875.1 Mycobacterium sp.
AAGCAGCGGCGCTTCGACCGACTGATCGCCGTGTTGAGGACGGTGAACAACATGCTGCCCCGGTTTGTCCGGCGCTTCCCGTTCAACGTGCTGCTGTGGGATCTGGACCGGCGGATCAAGGCCGGCCGGCCGCTGGTGTAGATGGCGCGCCGCTAGCTGGCTGGGCGCTGCCGTTGCACACCAGGGTGATGTTCATGCCAGCGGTCCTCTACGCGGCAGACCCGCCGGTGCTCCACCACCAACCACAAGACACCGGACGTCACGGCGACGATTGCTATCGCGGCGGCGATCACACCTCGATCGCTGTGCCCGGCGCCGAATGTGGCCAGACACCTGAAGATTGCGACCACGCCTATGACAATTAACAGATGACCCGGCCAGCTCCGCGGGTCGATCAGCGACTCGCCCGCGTGCAGCCGCGTTGTCCTCACATGGTCGACGGGGTCATGAAATGTGTCACCCATGACTGCTCCTTGTCCACATGAAATGACAGGCCAGACAATGCCATCGACGGCCGATGTTGTTCGCCAGATGAGTTAGCGCCACCACTGGGACGATCGCCGGTCCTGCTGATGATCATTCGCACTTGACATCGCCAACGTTGACTTGCCCTGCTGTCTTGAAGGCCAATACCTATTTATAGTATAAGACAGACTAGTCTGTCTCATTCATCTTCTACAGGGATGTCTTCGTGACGATGACTTGCCTTTGGAATACGCCAGATCATCACGACCTGGTCAGGCACAGAACCTTATTAGACAGACGAACCAGTCTGTCTGATCTCGTAGGACCACGAGGTAGGCTGTTGTGGTGGTGACGCCTAATGCCTCGGGCAATGTGGCTGTGCCCTCGGCACGTGAGCGAATCGTTCGCACCGCCTATGACTTGTTCACTCACCGCGGCATCCGTGCGGTAGGCATGGATGAAGTGATCGCGCGCGCCGCGGTGGCCAAGGCCACGTTGTATCGTCACTTCCCGACCAAAGACGATCTCGTGTTGGCCGTCCTGCAGCGCCGTGAAGAATTGTGGACCTACGAACTCATCGAGGCACAGTCACGCAAGCGCGGTAAGACCCCCGAAGAACAACTGCTGGCCATCTTCGATGTTCTGCACGACTGGTTCCAGCAGCACAAGGACTACGACGGCTGCTCATTCATCAAGGTCCTGCTTGAAATGGGACCCGTCCACCCCACTGGCCAGGCCAGCATCGCCTACCTGGCGAATCTCCGCGCCGTCATTCGCCAGCGAGCGCTCGCTGCCGGACTTCTAAACACCGACGAGTTCGCCCGGTCCTTCCACATCTTGATGAAGGGAGCCATCATCTCCGCCACCGAAGGCGAACCAGAGGCCGCGCACCGTGCCCAGAGTATGGCGCGTCTGCTCATCGAACGACACCGACATCCCGCCAGTCCTTAAATTTCGCCAAGTAAGACAGGGCTTACAGTGCCTGACTGCTCGTCATCAGCACGGTTCGGCCGGACTGGACCAATCCGGCAACCGCTTCGAGGACGCGCGCTTCGTTGCTGAAATCCAGCCCGGCGGTGGGCTCGTCGAGCAGCAGCATCGGCGCGTCTTGGACCACCGCACGTGCATCAACGCCAGCCGTCGTTCACCACCAGAAAGCACTGAGAACGGACGATCGGCCAGCGCGCCGATGCCCAACTCGTCGAGCACCGCAGCCGCGGCACACTGATCCGCCGCCGACGGCGAGGTCATCGTCCGCATGTGCGGGGTGCGCCCGGTCATTGCGATGTCGAGCGTGGAAAACGGGAACGGGGTGCTGCTGGCCTGCGGGACGTAGGCGACCTGGCGCGCAAGCTCGCGCCGGGACAGCCGTTCCATTGACGTACCCGCGAGCCGCAATGTTCCAGACTGCGGCGCCAGCAGCCCTAGCAGGCAGCGCAGCAGGGTGGTCTTGGCGGCGCCGTTGGGGCCCAGCAGGCAGCACACCTGACCGACCTGCAACGACAATGAAATGTCATCTAGACCGGGTCCGCCTTTCGCGTACTCGAATGACAGCCGCTCCACCTCCATCGCTACGCCCACTGACGCCGGACCTCAGACAGCACCAGGATGAAGAACCGTTCACCGATCAGTGACGTGAGAATGCCCAATGGGATTTCGGCGGAGGTTGCCGTCCGTATTTATTGCTGTGAGTTGCCTGCAAGCCCGTATCTGCGCCTGGCTCGCGGTGTCGCCGCCGACCCCTGCTGGGCGGTCGACTCTTATGGCGAGGTTGTCGACCTGTGAATACCCCCTACCGGGACGGGGTCTTGTTCTACGACACAACGTCGTATTGAATGCCGTCGTGCCTCGACCGGCGGGTAGCCGGCGACAGTCTCAGAAGGAGTATTCGGTGTCTCTTCGCGGCCATTCCGACGGGTTGGCCGCTATCGCCGTCGGCAGCGCGCAGGCGATAAAGCGTGCTGCTAGGCGGGCGTAGGGTCAGCTGCTGTGCGTACTGATAACGACAACTGGGACATCACAACAAGTGTCGGTTCGACCGCGTTAAACGTGGCGACCGCTCGAGCATTGGAGGCGCAGAAGTCAGACCCGTTGGCCGTCGACCCGTTCGCCGAGCTGTTTTGTCGGGCAGTGGGCGGCACCGCGGCCGACGTGCTGGACGGCAAGGCCCCCGAACACCGACTGAGAACACCCGATTGGGGTGAGCATTTCGTCAACTTCCAAGGTGCCCGCACCAAGTACTTCGACACCTACTTCCGGCAGGCCGCAGAGGCGGGCGTCCGCCAGGTCGTCATCCTGGCGGCTGGGTTGGACTCCCGCGCCTACCGCCTGTCCTGGCCCGACCAGACGACGATCTTCGAACTGGACCGTCCGCAGGTTCTCGATTTCAAGCGTGAGGTGCTCGCCGAACACGGGGCCAAACCCAACGCCGAGCGCCGTGAAGTCGCCATCGACCTGCGTGAGGACTGGCCGCAAGCACTGCGGGACAGCGGCTTCGATGCTGCCAAGCCCTCGGCGTGGATTGCCGAAGGTCTGTTGATCTATCTTCCGGCCGCTGCCGAAGAGAAGTTGTTCAGCGGAATCGATGCGCTGGCCGCCCAGGGCAGTCACGCCGCCGTGGAAGATGGTGCGCCGATGCCGGCTGACGCCTTCGCGGCCGCCGTCGAGGAAGAGCGGGCGGCCGCCGCCGAGAGCGACCAGCGGGTGTTCTTCCAACTGGTCTACAACGAGCGGCACGCTCCCGCCGACCTGTGGTTCGGTGAGCACGGCTGGACCGCGGAGGCGACCCCGTTGGCCGATTACCTACGCGAGGTGGGCCGACCGATCCCCGGACCGGACGTCGAGGCCGGGCCGATGGTCGCCCGCATCACCTTGGTCAGGGCGGTCAAACGATGAGAACTTCATGGCGTAGAGTCTGCTCGCAATGACAACCGTTTTCATTAAGCAGCTTCGTGACCATGCCGGCGCCGGCGGAGACCTCTGCGTCCCGCCGGCTGCCGCGAGGGGCCGTAATGCGGGCTGAACTGCGGCGGCTGGCTTCCCGCGCCGTCGCAAACCGAGCCGACGAATCGACACGATCCCTAGTCTCAACTCTTAGCTTATGCAATGCTAACTTCGGCCCGAGGTTAGCTTAGGCAACACTATGTTCAAAAGGGGAGACGGAGGCGTGGAAACCGCTGACACCGGCACGGTCGCAACACGGCCGACGATTGCCCGGGTGGACGACGATGTCATCAGCCGATTCGCGACCTGCTGTCGGGCGCTGGGGCTGACCGTCTATGACCGCAGACGTCCAGCAGACTTGGCTGCCGCCCGATCCGGGTTCACCGCGCTCACCCGGATCGCCCACGACCAGTGCGACGCCTGGGTCGGGCTAGCCGCCGCCGGCGACGCGTCTACCCGTGTTCTGGAAGCGGGTTCGCGCACCGCGGTGACCGCGGGGCTATTGCAGCGCCAAGTCGAACTCGCGCCGGGCGCGTTGGGGTTTCACTACGACACCGGCCTCTATTTGCGTTTCCGCGCGACCGAACCCGACGACTTTCACCTCGCTTACGCCGCGGCGTTGGCAGCCGAGGGTCAATACGCCGACGCGCACAAACTGGCCATCGAGGTCAGCCACCGTCGGCCGAACTCGCGGGAGGCTCGCTGGGTGACGGCCACCATCCACTACCGGGCCGAGCGCTGGGCGGACGTGGTCAAGCTGTTATCGCCGATCGTCAACGACCCCGGCCTCGACGAGCATTTCGCGCACGCCGTCAAAATCGCGCTGGGGATCGCGCTGGCCCGGCTGGGAATGTTCGCTGCGGCGTTGGCTTATCTCGAGGAACCCGACGGCCCGGTCGCCGTGGCCGCTGTTGACGGCGCGCTGGCCAGGGCGCTGGCGCTGCGCGCCGACGGGGACGAGGACACCGCCCGCGAGGTGCTGCAAGACCTCTATGCCGCCAACCCGGAGAACGCCCAAGTCGAAGAGGCGCTGACGGATTCCAGCTTCGGGATCGTGCCGACTACCGCGGACCGCATCGACGCGCGCATCGACCCGTGGGACCCCGAAACTGAGCCCAAGCCAGGCGATTTCGTCGACCCCGGCGCTCAGGAACGGAAAGCCGTACTGCTGACCGAGGCAGAGCGCGAGCTCGGTGAGTTCATTGGCCTGGAAAAAGTCAAAGACCAGGTTGCACGGCTCAAGAGCGCGGTCGCAATGGAATTGGTGCGCAAGGAGCGGGGCCTGGAGGTAGCGCAGCGTACCCACCACCTCGTCTTCACCGGCCCGCCGGGAACCGGCAAGACCACCATCGCCCGCGTCGTCGCGAAAATCTATTGCGGCCTCGGCCTATTGAAGAAGGAGAACATCAAAGAGGTGCACCGCGCCGATCTGATCGGCCAGCACATCGGGGAGACCGAGGCCAAGACCAACGCGATCATCGACAGTGCATTGGACGGCGTGCTGTTCCTCGACGAGGCGTATGCCCTGGTTGCCACCGGCGCGAAGAACGACTTCGGTCTGGTGGCCATCGACACATTGCTGGCCCGGATGGAGAACGACCGCGATCGGCTGGTGGTCATCATCGCCGGCTACCGCGCCGACCTGGATCGGTTCCTGGACACCAACCAAGGTCTGCGGTCGCGGTTCACTCGCACCATCGACTTCCCGTCGTACCAGCCGGCCGAGCTGATCGAGATCGCGAACTTCATGGCAAAACGGCGCGACAGCGCATTCGAACAGCCCGCGCTCGACGACCTAGAAGCGTTGTTCGGTCAGCTGGCCAGCATCACCAAACCCGATACTGCGGGGGTAGAACGCCGCGGCCTGGATATCGCGGGCAACGGACGATTCGTCCGCAACGTGGTCGAAAAGTCGGAAGAGGAACGGGAATTCCGGTTGGACCACAGCGAACACGCACAGACCGGTGAATTCACCGATGAGGAGCTCGTGACGATCACCGCCGCAGACGTCGCCAACACGGTGCCAGGGCTGCTAGAGGGTCTACGCCTGGACATGCCCGCATGACCGGCCGCGAACCTGACGACGACCGGCGATCTTTCGCGTCGCGTACCCCGGTCAACGACAATCCCGACAAGGTGGTCTATCGCCGCGGCTTCGTCACGCGCCACCAGGTGAGTGGCTGGCGGTTTGTGATGCGCCGGATCGCCTCCGGTGTCGCCCTGCACGACACCCGGATGCTGGTCGACCCGTTGCGCACCCAGACGCGTGCGGTGCTGATGGGCGTGCTGATGCTGATCACCGCGCTGGTGGGCTGCTTCGTGTTCTCGCTGATCCGTCCGAATGGGTCGGCGGCTAACAACCCGGTGCTGGCCGACCGGTCGACTGCCGCGTTGTACGTGCGGGTCGGCGATCAGCTGCACCCCGTCCTGAACCTGACGTCGGCCCGGCTGATCGTCGGTCGGCCGGTCAACCCCACCACCGTGAAAAGCACTGAGCTGGACAAGTTCCCACGGGGCAACCTGATCGGTATCCCGGGCGCGCCCGAGCGGATGGTGCAAAACACCGGCAAGAACGCCGACTGGACGGTGTGCGATTCCATTACGGGTCCGGCCACCGGGGTGACGGTGATTGCCGGAGCACCCGACAGCAGTGGCACCCGGGCCGCGGCGCTGGGCTCAGGGCACGCGGTGCTGGTACGCAACACCACCAGCACCTGGCTGCTGTGGGATGGCCGCCGCAGCCGGATCGACCTGGCCGACCGCGCCGTCACCAGCGCGCTGGGCTTTGGCAGCGACATAACTGCGCCGCGGCCCATCGACGCCGGCCTGTTCAACGCGATCCCCGAGGCGCCACCGCTGTCCGCGCCTGCCATCCTCGACGCGGGAAGCCCGCCGCGGTTCGGCCTGCCGGTGCCCGTACCGGTCGGCGCGGTCGTCGAAGCCCACGTGTTGGACGGCGCCTCAGCCAACGGCCTTCTCTATTACGCGGTGCTGGCCGACGGCTTGCAGCCGATCTCGCCGGTATTGGCCGCGATACTGCGCAACGCCAACTCCTACGGGCTGGATCAGCCGCCACGGCTGGGTGCCGATCAAATCGCCAAGCTGCCGGTGTCCCGAGCGCTGGACGCGAGCCGCTATCCGGATCAGCGGATCAGCTTGGTCGACGCGGTCCACGATCCGGTCACTTGCGCACACTGGAGCAAGCCAGCCGGCGCGACCACGAATTCGCTTACCTTGCTGACCGGTTCGGCGCTTCCGGTGCCGGAGGCGCTGCACACCGAAGATCTGGTCAGCGCCGGCATCGGCGGCACAGCAAGCCGAGTCGCGATAGCCCCCGGGGCCGGGTACTTCACCGCGACCGTCGCCGACAACGCGGAGTCACCAGCCGCCGGGTCGCTGTTCTGGGTCTCCGACACCGGCGTCCGATACGGCATCGACAACGAGGGTGGGGCCAACGGCCCCGCCAAAACCACTGAGGCCCTTGGCTTGAGCCCGCCGCCGACTCCGATTCCCTGGTCGGTGCTGGCGTTGTTCGCACCCGGCCCGACGCTGTCGCGCGCCGATGCGCTACTCGCCCATGACGGTCTGGCGCCAGATTCCCGACCCGGCCGTACCGCAGCGCAGGGGGAGAACCGATGAGCCGATTGATCTTCGAGGCCCGCCGGCGGCTACCACCACCGGCCACCCGCAAGGGCACCATCAGCATCGAAGCGCCTCCGGAACTGCCCCGGGTGATTCCACCGTCGATGCTGCGGCGGGCCCTGCCGGTGGTGATCGTGCTCCTGATCGTCGGCATGATCGTCGCATTGGTCGCGACCGGCATCCGGCTGATCTCCCCACAGACGCTGTTCTTCCCGTTCGTGCTGCTGCTGGCCGCTACCGCGTTCTACCGCGGCAACGACAACAAAAACCGCACCGAGGAAGTCGACGCCGAGCGGGCCGATTACTTGCGCTACCTGTCGGTGGTTCGAGACAACATCCGGGCGCAGGCCGCCGACCAACGGGCCGCGGCCGAATGGTCGCACCCCGAGCCGGCGGATCTGGCTGCGATACCCGGCTCACGCCGGCAATGGGAACGCGACCCCCAGGACGCTGACTTTCTGGTGGTGCGGGCCGGGCTGCACTCAGCAGCGCTGGACACCGCATTGCGGGTCAATGACACTGCCGACGAGATCGACCTGGAACCGGTGTCGCACAGCGCATTACGCAGCTTGCTGGACACCCAGCGCACTGTCCGCGACGTTCCGACCGGTATCGACATGACCAAGGTTTCCCGAATCACCGTGCTCGGAGATGACGACGAGGTACGGGCGGCGCTGCGGGCCTGGATCGCTCAGGCGGTGACCTGGCACGACCCGACGGTGCTCGGCGTCGCCGTGGCCGCTTCGAATCTCGAAACGCCGGAATGGTCGTGGCTCAAGTGGTTGCCGCACGTCGATGTTCCCGGCGAACTCGACGGCGTCGGCCCGGCCCGCTACCTGTCCAGCAAGCCCGACGAGCTGGCCGCGCTGGTTGGCCCGGCGCTGGCCGACCGCCCGGTATTCACCGGCGGGTCGGCCGATGCGCTGCGGCACCTACTGATCGTGGTCGACGATCCGGAGTACGACCTGAACGCCTCGCCCCTGGCGGTCGGTCGGGCCGGGGTCACCGTTGTGCACCGATCGGCCAAGGCACCGCATCGCGAACAATATTCGGATCCCGAACGGCCGATCCTGCGGATCGCCGACGGCGCCATCGACCGCTGGCAGACCGGCGGCTGGCAGCGCTACATCGACAGCGTCGACCAGCTCGGCGCCGACGACGCCGCCCACCTCGCGCGCCGACTGTCCCGATGGGACTCCAACCCGACGCACAGCGGACTGCGCTCGACGGCGACCCGCGGCGCCACTTTCACTACGCTGCTGGGAATCCCGGACGCGTCCCGCTTGGACGTCCCGACGATGTGGGCATCACGACACCGCGACGACGAGCTGCGGGTCCCGATCGGTGTCACCGCGACCGGCGAGCCGCTGATCTTCGACCTCAAAGACGAAGCCGAGGGCGGGATGGGCCCGCACGGCTTGATGATCGGCATGACCGGTGCGGGCAAGTCGCAGACGCTGATGTCGATCCTGTTGTCGCTGTTGACGACTCACTCCGCTGACCGGCTGATCGTGATCTACGCCGACTTCAAGGGCGAGGCCGGTGCCGACATTTTCCGCAACTTCCCGCAGGTCGTCGCGGTGATCTCGAACATGGCCGAGAAGAAGTCGTTGGCCGATAGGTTCGCCGACACGCTGCGCGGTGAGGTCGCGCGCCGGGAAGTGATGCTGCGTGAGGCCGGACGCAAAGTGCAGGGCAGCGCGTTCAACTCGGTGACCGAATACGAAAACGCCATCGCCGCCGGACATGATCTGGCGCCGATCCCGACCCTGTTCGTGGTCGCCGACGAGTTCACCCTGATGCTCGCCGACCACCCCGAATACGCGGAGCTGTTCGACTACGTGGCACGCAAGGGCCGCTCGTTCCGCATCCACATCTTGTTCGCGTCGCAGACATTGGATGTCGGAAAGATCAAGGACATCGACAAGAACACCTCCTACCGCATCGGTCTGAAGGTAGCCAGCCCGGCCGTGTCACGGTCGATCATCGGTGTGGAGGACGCTTACCACATCGAGTCCGGCAAGGAACACAAGGGTGTGGGCTTCCTGGTGCCTGCTCCGGGTGCCGCGCCGATCAAATTCCGCAGCACTTACGTTGACGGCATCTACGATCC
Source organism: Mycobacterium sp. (assembly GCF_035623875.1). GTDB lineage: Bacteria > Actinomycetota > Actinomycetes > Mycobacteriales > Mycobacteriaceae > Mycobacterium. The sequence continues at coordinate 9,164 of NZ_DASPSP010000133.1, forward strand.
GCCTCAGGCAACGAAAACGATTGTGGTGCATTCCGTTCCCGAACCAAAATTGTTCATCGCCGGCCGGGTGGAGCCCGATCAGAGCACGGTCATCACGACGAACGGTCACGAAGAACCGGTCGGCCCGCCACGCAAGTTGATCGCCACCATTGGTGATCAGCTGGCGCGCTATGGTCCACGTGCACCGGAGCTGTGGCTGCCGCCGCTCGATGACGCGATCCCGCTGAGCACGGTACTGGCCCGCGTAGCGCTGCCGCGGGGCGACTGGCGTTGGCCGCTGGGCGAAATCGACAAGCCGTTCGAGATGCGCCGCGACCCGCTGGTGTTCGACGCGAGGTCGTCGTCTGGCAACCTGGTGATCCATGGTGGCGCAAAGTCAGGGAAATCGACTGCCCTGCAAACTTTTATCCTTTCAGCGGCGAGCCTGCACGCCCCCAGCGAGGTGAGCTTCTACTGCCTGGACTACGGCGGCGGTCAGCTGCGGGCGCTCGAGGAGTTGGCGCATGTCGGCAGCGTGGCCTCGGCGCTGGAACCGGGACGCATCCGCCGCACGTTTGGGGAGCTCGAGCAGCTGCTGCGGTCGCGTCAGCAGCGGGAGTTGTTCCGGGATAAGCGAGGGCCGGGTGACGGATTGGGCCAGGTGTTCCTGGTCATCGACAATCTCTATGCCTTCAGCCGGGATAACACCGACCAGTTCAACACCCGAAACCCGTTGCTGGCCAAGGTGACCGAACTCGTCAACGTCGGACTTGGCTACGGCATCCACGTTGTCGTCACCACTCCCAGCTGGCTGGAGGTGCCGCTGGCCATGCGCGACGGCCTCGGGCTGCGGCTGGAGCTGAAGCTGCATGACGCGCGCGACAGCAACGTCCGGGTGGTCGGTGCACTGCACCGTCCGGCCGAGGCGGTGCCCGCCAACCAACCGGGTCGTGGTCTGACCATGGCCGCGGAGCACTTCCTCTTCGCGGAACCCGAGCTGGACCAGGTCGCCGCGATCAACGCCCGCCATCCCGGCGTCACGGCGCCTCCGGTGCGGTTGCTGCCGACGAACTTGGCGCCCGCTGAGGTCGGTGCGCTATACCGGGGCGCCGACCGCATCGTCATCGGTCAGCGCGAAGAAGACTTGGCCGCAGTCCAACTCGACCTCGCCGAGAATCCGCTGCTGATGGTGCTGGGCGACACCAAGTCCGGTAAGACCACGCTGCTGAGGCACATCATCCGCACCATCCGGGACAACTCCACTCCCGACCGCGTCGCGTTCACGGTGCTGGATCGCCGGTTGCATCTCGTCGATGAGCCGCTGTTTCCCGACAACGAATACACCGCCAACATCGACCGGGTGATCCCGGCGATCCTCGGTTTGTCGGCGCTCATCGAAAAGCGGCAACCACCGGCAGGGCTGTCGGCAAGCCAGCTGACCGGCTGGTCGTACCAGGGCCACACGCACTACCTGCTCATCGACGACGTCGATCAGATACCGGACACTCCGGCGATGACCGGTCCGTTCGTCGGGCAGCGGCCCTGGACCCCGCTGATCGGATTGCTGGCACAGGCCAGCGACCTGGGCCTGCGGGTGATCGTCACCGCACGCGCAACCGGCGCCGCGCATGCGCTGATGACCAGCCCGTTGCTGCGCCGGTTAAACGACCTGCAGGCAACGACCTTGATGTTGTCCGGCAATCCGGCGGACGGCGGAAAGGTCCGCGGCCAGCGCTTCGATCGGTTGCCCGCCGGTCGCGCAATTCTGCTGGGCGACAGCGACACCCCGACGTATGTGCAGTTGGTCAATCCGCTCGTCGACGAAAGTGTGGCCGTCGATGGTCGGTGAGTTTCCTCGAAAGGAGTATCTGCCATGACGCTTCGAGTTGTTCCGGAGGGTTTGGCCTCCGCTAGCGCCGCCGTGGAGGCGATCACCGCACGCTTGGCCGCCGCGCATGCGGACGCGGCCCCCTTGATCACGGGCGTGGTTCCGTCGGCGGCCGATCCGGTGTCGCTGCAGACCGCGGCGGGGTTCAGCGCCCAGGGCACTGAACACACCGCACTAGCGGCGCAAGGCGTGCAGGAGCTCGGCCGAGCTGGGGTGGGTGTCGGTGAGTCCGGCGCGAGTTATGCAGCCGGTGATGCGGCGGCTGCGGCGACATACCTGGCTCGCGGCTGACGATGACCGCGCCGGTGTGGATGGCTTCGCCGCCGGAGGTGCATTCGGCACTTCTCAGCGGTGGTCCTGGACCAGGGTCGCTTTTGGCGGCCGCTGGGGCGTGGACCTCCCTGAGTGCTGAATATGTCTCGGCTGCGGGCGAACTCACCACGGTGTTGGGCGCGGTACAGGCCGGCGCGTGGGAAGGTCCCAGCGCTGAGGAATATGTAAGCGCGCACGCCCCATATCTCGCGTGGCTGACCGAAGCCGGCGCCAACAGCGCAGGGGTGGCTGCTCAGCAGGAAATCGCGGCGGCCGCCTACACGACCGCGTTGGCCGCGATGCCGACGCTTCCGGAGTTGGCCGCCAATCACGTCATCCACGGCGTGTTGATCGCGACGAACTTCTTTGGCATCAACACGATTCCGATCGCGCTCAACGAAGCCGACTATGTGCGGATGTGGATCCAGGCAGCCACGACGATGGCCACGTATCAGGCGGTCTCCGGGTCGGCGTTGGCATCGGCGCCCCGCACCACGTCAGCGCCGCCTGTGGTGAAAACCAACAGCGTGATGGCGGCCGCCGCCGACCCGCCGTCATCGGGAAACTTCCTGACCGACCTGTTCAACCAACTGGTCGCGCTAATCCGGAACCCCGGTCACACGATCAACGCCATCTTCGCGAACCCGAGCGCGTGGTTCCCGCTGTTGTTCTTCATCGGCTATCAGGCGTTCACCGAGCCCGTCGGTTGGACGACTTGGTCGCTGCTGCTGAGTTCCCCGGCGTGGATCTCGCTCATAGTTGGTCTGGCTCTCAACGCGGCGGCGTCGTTGGCTGGGCCGGTGGCTGTGCCCGCGGCGCTCGGGGGGCCTGGAATCCCCGTTGAACAGGGTGCGGGGATGCCCGCTGCCAGCTTGGCGTCGACCGGCGCCGGGGCCGCCACGACCGCCGGGTCGACATCGGCGGCAGGCGCTGCGGCGGCTGGCGCCGTCCCAGCGGCCACACCCGCCACCGGCTTCGCCTACATGGTGGGCGGTATCAGTCCCGACGCCGGGCCCGGACCGACGTTGATTGATCGCAAGGGCGCCAAGGCGCCGTCTCGCTACCTTCCGGCGGCCGCCGCGGTCGGTGCGGTGAGTCGAGATAAGGTGCGGGCACGGCGGCGTCGACGGGCCGAGTTGCGAGATTACGCCGACGAGTTCGCGGATATAGACAGCGATCTCAGCCCCAGACCTGAACCCGAGCAGGCCTCAGTGCTGGCGTCGGATCGCGACGCGGGGTCGTTGGGGTTTGTCGGGACAGTGCATAAAGACACCACCGCTGCGGCCGCCGGATTGGCCACGCTGAGCGGCAATGGGTTTGGTGGGGGACCAAGTATGCCGATGGTGCCAGGCACGTGGGGTCCCGAGGCACCGGAGGGGGAGGGGGAACACGGCTGAGTGTTCTTGTGTGGCAACGGTAGTCCATTAGCGAAAGGATTTCAGTCATGAGTATGTTGGATGCCCATATTCCGCAGTTGGTGGCGTCGCAGTCGGCGTTTGGTGCTAAGGCGGGGTTGATGCGCTCGACGATTGGTCAGGCCGAGCAGGAAGCGATGTCGGCGCAGGCGTTCCACGCCGGGGAGTCTGCGGCGGCGTTTCAGGCTGCCCATGCCCGGTTCGTGGCGGCGGCGGCCAAGATCAACAGCTTGCTGGATGTGGCCCAGGCCAACATCGGCGATGCCGCG
>NZ_DASPSP010000156.1:0-5338 GCF_035623875.1 Mycobacterium sp.
TCACGGCTGATTTCTCGGATGAGCTGTAATTTTCCTCTGCGTCTGGTTTTCCCAAGCTGACGGTTGTCCGTCGTGTCGCGGTCGTTCGCGGCTTCACTTGTCATAAGATGACCATCTCCGACTCGAGGCCGCAGAGCTCGAAAACCCTTAGGAAGCAACTCAAATGGAGCTTGACCGCATCACCCATCCGTTGCGACTCGCCAGGGGATCCCACCAGCCCGGATCGGGCAAAGGGTGTGCCATGAAAGCCATTTCATACATCAACGGCGACGAGCAGATCACCGATTTTCCGGCGACTTCCGCACGCCCGCTGGCCTCGTTCGTGCAGTTGTGCAACGACTTGCTGGCCGGGCCCGACGGCTACTTGTCACCAGAAGACAGCCTTTTGGTACTCGACCTCGGTTGGCTGACGGTTTGAACGGCTGATGTTGCTGACGATGTCATGCACATCTGGGTGACTAAACTGCTGATCAGTCCGCCCTGGGGCGTCGTCAGATACAGCGACGGCGCGGCGGCCGAGGCGATCACCGACATCGCGGAGCTACATCGCAGATACGCCCCGGGCGACACGCCGTCAATCGCCGACTGGGACGGCGCTGCCCGGGCCGCCCGCGCCGTGAGCGAGACATCACAGGGCGCCGAACCGTATGCCATCCGCGCCGCATACCAATCGACCGGGCTGGTTGAGACCGACGACTGGGTCACCTTGGACGCCGTAACCGGCAATGCCCTGCGCGCACATCGGCTGGCGAACGGAGATGCCGGAGCGCCGAGATAGCCGGCACCGGCGAACGCTCGCCAATGCGAAGGTGTAGGCGCCGACGGCGGTACGGTTTTACAGTGTCGGATAGGAGGCGAAGGTCCCTGCGATCTGTGCCTTTCAGCCCCTACGCCACGGTGGGCGGTAGGGAATCCTTTTCATGGGCCGCCGACCACGCTAGATAACCGTGCCATGCGACCGGATGGCGCGGCTGGTGTTGGGTGATTCGGGCGGGCCGCGGTAACTGATTAGGGGGCACACCTTTCCAAAGCCCTGCAACCGACGCGGAGGAATAGCGTTATGACCAAGAACGCGGTGTCCCCTCCCTCCGGGGGCGGGCGCCCGGCTCCAAGCGCGCCTTCGCCCCCGCCGCGCTGGCGGCATTGGCTGTGGCTGCTGGCGATCGCGGTGACCGTCGCGTTGTGGATCCTGGTACCCAAATGGCAGGCGACTCAGGCTCCGCCCACGATGAACATGAGCTACTCGGAGTTCCTCGCCGATGTGGATTCCCACCAGGTCAAGTCCGTCACCCTGGTCACCGACGGGCAGGCCAGCGGCACCCTGACCAACGGGCATAACTTCACCACGGTGGTGCCCACCCAGGCCGGCAGCACGCTATTGGACCGGCTGGAGAAGGCGCAGGTTGCGGTCTCGGCGTCGATGCCCAAGCAGTCACCCTCCTGGGGTGCGCAGTTGTTGACGGGGGTGCTGATCTTGGCGCCGTTCGTGCTGATTATCTGGTTGTGGCGGCGGATCTCTCAGGGCGCCGCGGCCTCGATGCAGGGGGCGCTGGGCGTGACCAGCTCGAAGGCGAAGGTGTTCGACTCCGAACGGCCGGACACGACCTTCGCCGATGTCGCCGGCTACGAGGGTGTCAAGTCCGAGATCGCCGAGGTGGTCTCGTTTCTGCGCCAGCCCGAGCGCTATCGCCGGGCAGGGGCGACGGCCCCGCGGGGCGTGCTGATGGTCGGCCCGCCTGGCACCGGCAAGACACTGATCGCCCGGGCCGTGGCCGGGGAGGCCAGTGTGCCATTCTTCTCGGTGGCCGGGTCGAGTTTCGTGGAGATGTTCGTCGGGGTCGGCGCGGCCCGGGTACGTGATCTGTTCGCCGCGGCCCGCAAGCGCGCGCCGTCGATCGTGTTCGTCGACGAGATCGACGCGATCGGCAGCCGCCGCTCCGGCACGGGCGCGCTGGTGGCCAACGACGAACGCGAACAGACCCTCAACCAGCTGCTCTCGGAGATGGACGGGTTCGACCCGTCGGAGGGCATCGTGGTACTGGCCGCCACCAACCGGCCCGAGGTGCTCGACACTGCGCTGCTGCGCCCGGGCCGGTTCGATCGCCAGGTTGTCATCCCGCTGCCGACCCTGGCAGAGCGGGTCGCCATCTTGTCGGTGCACTGCCAGCACAAGCGGCTGGCCGACGACGTGGACCTCGACGTGGTCGCGCGGGGCACCCCAGGGTTTTCCGGGGCGGATCTGGCCAACCTGGCCAACGAGGCCGCCATCGTCGCCGTGCGCAACGACCGTGAGGTGCTCACCGCCGCCGACTTCGACGCCGCCCGCGACCGCATTCTGTTGGGACGGCGCGAGGGCTCCAACGCGCTGCTGCCGGAGGAAAAACACGCGGTTGCGGTCCACGAGGCCGGCCACGCCCTGGTGGCTGCGCTCTCACCGCGCGCCGATCCGGTCGCCAAGGTGACGATCTTGCCGGGCGGGCAGGCCCTCGGCGCGACTGAGCAGCTGCCGCTGATCGAGCGTCACCTGTATGGCGAGGACTACCTGCGGCAGACCCTGGACGTGCGCCTCGGTGGGCGCGCGGCCGAGCTAGTTGAGCTTGGGCAGGGCTCCTCCGGGGCGGCCAACGACCTCGCCCAGGCCACCGAGTTGGCGACGAAGATGGTGCGCGAGTTCGGCCTGTCGGCCATGGTCGGCCCGGTCGGCTACCCACAGGGCGGCTCGGTGTTTCTCGGCGCCGGCGGGCCCGGGCTGTCCAGCCGGCCGTTCGCCGAAGCCACCCAGGCGGCCATCGATACCGAGGTCGCCAACCTGCTGCGCGAGGCCGAACAGCGCGCCACCGCTTTGTTGCACGCCCACCGTAGCGAGCTGCACAGCCTGGTGGCCCTGCTGTTGGAGCACGAAACCGTGGACGGCGCCGCCGTCTATCAGCTGCTCGGGCAGACCGTGCCGACGCCGCGGCCCGCCGCGGCGATCGTCGCCCCGCGGCGGGCCGCCGCCACCGAACAGCTTGTCCTGCGCCACAGCGGCCAACGCGGCTCGCCCGACGACACGCAGGAGAAGTAATCATGCACCCACGGTTGAGCACGCCGATCACCGCGCCACGATGGGCACCGGCGGCCACCAACATGACGCTGGGCGTCAAGATAATGCCGTATGGACTGGTACGCCGCATGGTTCTCCCTTCGCCGAGGGAACCCAATCGTCTCCGGTAGTGCCAACCCAGGCCTGGCCAGTGCGGTCGCGAATTATCTGGGTGTCGACTCCGATGGCTGCACTTTGGAGCGATACCCCGACGGCGAAGTGCGTCCCATCGTCGAAAATGTGTGCGGCGCCGATGTTTACGTGATCCAACCGACGGCGCCACCGGTCAACGAGCACCTCGTCGAATTGCTGCTGCTGGACGCCTGCCGCCGGACCCGCGCCGCCAGGGTGGCGGCGGTCGTCCCGTATTTCGGCTACGCCCGCCAGGATCGACGCACCGCACCGGGACAGGCTCTCGGCGTGACAGTGGTCGCCGACGCGATCGCTGCCGCGGGGCCGACCGGCTCGTCGTCGTCGACCCCCACACACCCACCCTGGAAGCACAGTGTCGAATCCTGGTCGAAACACTGAGCGCCGTTGATGCCCCGTCGGGTGAGCTCGCCACCGACCTGCCGCACGGGGCGGCGGTCGTCGCTCCCGATTTAGGCGCGGTCAAACTGGCCGAACGGTATGCGGCGGTGCTGCGTGGACTCGTTGTGGTGGTGCGCAAGCAACGCGAAAGTGGCTCAGCGGTCAGCGCTGCACGGGACATTGTCGTGGCCGCGACCCATGGGCTTTTGGTTCATGCCGCCGTCAGCCGGCTGCATGATCTTGATCTGCGCCGCGTGCTGGTCACCGACACCGTTGCGGTCAAGACCGCGGGCACCTTGATCCAGGTGTGCTCGATTGCGCCGACACTCGCTGCCGCGATCGCCTGCTTGCACACCGACAAGCTACTGCAGCAACCAGTCGCTCATGCGTGATGAAATCGCTCACCGGGTCAGGCCTATCCCGTGAATCTGCACGCGTCTGGTGTCGGTCGCCACATGGGCGCCGAACTGGGCGATGAGCCACAGGTTGCTGTTGAGGTGCGCACTGCTGCGCGGCACGATGTAGCTCGAGTTGCCATGGGCTAACCCGCAAAACAACACCAGCTGATCGGCCAGGTGACGGTCCACCGTCGCCCCGCTGCGCACGTCGTCGAGGAACGTCGTCGCGGCAAAGCGGCCAATCCGCTCCGACGATCGGCCAGGCTTTCCCGCCCGGTCGGCGCCGAATCGGCTTCCGGTGTTGCCCTTCGCCCAAATCGCCAGGCACGCGCCCGCCTGCGCCGCGGTGTCATCGTCCATGCGCTCGATGGCGCAGGTCATGCCCGCGCCGACAATCTGCGCCTCGCACGTCGATGCCATACGCTCGCTCACCCGTTGTTCGGTCAGATGACTAGACAGGGCAATGCCAGCCACGTCGGAGACCGCACCAGCGGCGCTGAGCACCACCGGGTCAAGGCCGGCACGCTTGGGTACCACCGTCATCTCCACGACCCCGCCGCCTCCGGGCACATACCCGGGGCGGACGACGTCCAGTGACACGGTCACCCCCATCGCGTTCAGTAGCGGAGCGAGCACTCGATGCATGTGAAACGGCGACGGGGCGAAGTCTTGAAATAACCCGCCGGTGATGCGCGCATGTACGGGCGCGGCGGCAAAGCACGCCACCGGCAGCACACTCAACGCCAACATGGTGGCCGAGCCCGCGGTGCCGATGTCCCATTCGAAGTTCCCGCCCCCGATATCCGACCCGGGGATGAAGTCCACTGTGCGGCTACCGACTTCGACACCCTCTACTGCGGCCCCACAGAGCTGCGCGCACGCACGCACACCCGTCACATGCTGGGGTCGCAGCCCAGGCTTGCTGCGTTTCTGCCGCGCATTGATAATGCGGACGGGCTCGCCGCACAGCGCCGCCAGCGCCACCGCATAGCGAACGATGGTGCCGCTGCCCGACATGCGGGCGCCATCAATGGTGAGCATCGGTGTTCCCACTTGTCGGCTACGTCGGCTCGGTGATCTGGTTCTCGACGCTTTTGATGAATCCGCTTGCGACGTGTCCGGTTACGTCGATGCGTTGCTCGCGGCTGCTGAGCGACCTTCCGAATCCGCCACGTTCCCGGTCGGTGCAGTCAGTCGTGCGCTGGGCCCGAACGAGGAAGCCCAGCGCGATCTTGATGCATCGCCAGTAATCACCGGTGCGGCGATCCCGGCTCGAGATTGCGGGCGCGAACCTGCCCATGAGGGAAAGTCGGTCCACAGATCCGAC
>NZ_DASPSP010000157.1:0-8767 GCF_035623875.1 Mycobacterium sp.
GACCTCTAGCCGGATCGCTCGGTAGCCCGTAGACCCAGCGAAAGAAGCAGCCGCACATCGGGATTCGCCAGCGAGGTCGATAGCAGCTTTTCTATCCGGCGGGCCCGGTAGCGCACGGTGTTGGGATGGACGTGCAGCTGCTGCGCCGCGGCGGCGACGTCACCGAAACTGTCCAGATAGGCTCGCAGCGTCTCGACCAGCATCGGATCGCGGGCTTGCAGGTCATACACCCGAGGGTCGACGAGCCGCTCGTCGGCGGCGACCATCGTGACGATCTCATCGATCAGCACGGTTGTCCGTGCCTCGGCCAGCGATGTCACAGAGGCGAACGAATCCGGATGGCGCTCAGCGCTATCCAGCACCCGGTCCACCTCCGCGCGCATCGCGGCCAGGCCGGCCAGACCGTTGACCGGCGTGGCGATGACGGCCCGCAACTGCAGTCCTAATTCGCTGCGCAACGCGCTGATGGTACCGCGAATCCAGGAGGTGAGTGATGACCGCTTCGTGGTATGTGGCAGCACCACATATACTCGCGAACCGCACGATGCCACCTGTGCATCGGTCCGAAAAGCATTGGCGCTCAACGCCAGCACGTCAGCAAGCCGGGCGTGACGGTCGGGCGTGTAGAAACCGATCAGAGCGGCGTTGCCGTCGGCCGCGATCCCGAGTTCTTGAGCGATGGTGTCCACATCGACCGATCCGCCGTCGGTCAGGCCCAGTAGCTCCTGGGCCCGCAGCGCGTGCATCGATGGCCTGGCTGCTAGCTGCGACATGATGCGGGCCGCCAGCACAGCGGCTCCGCGCAGCACATCCTCGGCGTCGTCCGCCAGCGGTCGGGAGCCTTGCTGCACCCAAATGGTGCCGGCGAAGACCGGCGCCCGGCGGGCGTCCCGGGCCGGCTGATGAATACCCACGGCCAACCGGGGCCGTAGGCCCAACTCGGGGCGCTCGGCGACCCGGACCACGTCGCCGCTGGCCCGCAGCGCATTGAAAATCCCCCATTGGCCGATCCACTCGAGATGCTCGGGTGGTCCGGCACGACCCAGGATCGATAGTCGCCGCAACTCGTCGGCTTCGTCGTTGGATGCCGAATACGCCAACACGTGCGACTGCTCGTCCTCGATGCTGACCATGCCGTGAATGCGGTCGGCGAGCGACTGGGCCAGGCCGAACAAGTCGGTGCCGGAGTCGGAGCGCGGATCGGGCGGATCCCCCAAGGACGGTAGGTGGTGCTCGAGGACGTGATTTACCAATCGGTACAGCCGCTCCCAGCGAGCCTGCGGCTCCACAGCCACCACCGCCGTCCCGGCTGCGACGGCCCGCGCGACGAGGGCGTCGGAGGGTTTCTTGGCGAAGATCGCCACCGCCGCGCGATCGGCCGGGCCGCTGTCTTGCTTGTCCAGCCAGTCCTGGCCCTCTTGGTCGGCGACGCCGACCAGAAAGAACACGTCCGCCGAGTCCGCGCCGCGTCCTAGGCCCAACCGCACATCGTCGCTGTCTATCAGCGCCGCTGAGGCCACCGGCAGGTCCAGCCCGCGGGGAGCCTCGACCAGGCTCGCCACGGTGGTGTCCAGGGCCAATAGCAGCTGACCCAGTCCGACGCCCGGCATTCGCATATTGTCTGATCCTACTAGAAACGCGGGTCTATCTTGTCCGATCAGCCAAGCTTGGGCGGGTCGCCGACGGGCATCCTGAGGGCATGGACGCGATCACCGAAGTTCCCCTGCCCGCCAACGAGCCGGTCCACGACTACGCACCGAATTCGCCCGAGCGCAGCGGGCTGCGAGCCGCGCTGACCGCGCTGGCCGATGACCAGATCGACCTGCCGCACGTGATCGGCGGCGCGCATCGCATGGGCGACGGTGAGCGGATCGACGTCGTGCAGCCGCATCGGCATGCGGCGACGCTGGGCACGCTGACCAATGCCGACCACGCCGATGCCACCGCTGCCGTCGAAGCGGCAATGGGTGCCCGAGCACACTGGGCGGCGACCCCATTCGACGAACGCGCCGCGATCTTTCTGCGGGCCGCCGATCTGCTTGCCGGGCCGTGGCGCGAGACGATCGCGGCCGCGACCATGCTCGGTCAATCCAAAACCGCCTACCAGGCCGAGATCGACGCCCCCTGCGAGCTGGTCGATTTCTGGCGGTTCAACGTCGCCTTTGCGCGCCAGATCTTGGCGCAGCAGCCGCTGAGCGTGCGCGGGGAGTGGAATCGCACCGACTACCGGCCGTTGGACGGATTCGTCTACGCCATAACGCCGTTCAACTTTTCAGCGATCGCCGGGAATCTGCCCACCGCGCCGGCGCTGATGGGTAACACCGTGGTGTGGAAGCCGTCGGTCACGCAGACATTCGCCGCGTACCTGACCATGCAACTGCTGGAGGCGGCCGGGTTACCGCCCGGTGTGATCAACCTGGTCGCGGGTGACGGGTACGCGGTTTCTGATGTGGCGCTGGCAGATCCGCGGCTGGCCGGGATCCACTTCACCGGATCGACCGGGACTTTCCAGCGGCTGTGGCGCGAGGTCGGCGCCAACATCGAGCGTTACCACAGCTACCCGCGTCTGGTCGGTGAGACCGGCGGCAAGGACTTCGTGCTCGCGCACGCCTCGGCGCAGCCGGATGTGCTGCGCACCGCGCTGATTCGCGGCGCGTTCGACTACCAGGGCCAGAAGTGCTCGGCGGCGTCGCGGGCTTTCATCGCCCACTCGGTCTGGCAGCAGATGGGCGACGACTTCCTCGCTGCCGCGGCCGAACTGCCGTTCGGCGACATCACCGACTTCTCCAACTTCGGTGGTGCGTTGATCGACGAGCGCGCCTTTGTCAAGAATGTGGACGCGATCGAACGCGCGAAAGGCGCGGCCGGTGTCACGATCGCGGTCGGCGGCGAATACGACGACAGCGAAGGCTATTTCGTGCGCCCGACGGTGCTGCTGTCCGATGACCCGACCGACGAGGCATTCGCCACTGAGTACTTCGGTCCGCTGCTGTCCGTGCACGTCTACCCCGACGACCAGTACGAGCAGATCCTCGACGTCATCGACTCCGGTTCGCGGTATGCGTTGACCGGTGCGGTGATCGCCGACGACCGCGGCGCCGTGCTGGCCGCGCAGAACCGGCTGCGGTTCGCGGCCGGCAACTTCTACGTCAACGACAAGCCGACCGGTGCGGTGGTGGGCCGCCAGCCGTTCGGTGGCTCCCGCGGGTCGGGCACCAACGACAAGGCCGGATCGGCGCTGAACCTGTTGCGCTGGACGTCGGCACGCTCGATCAAGGAGACGTTCGTCCCGGCGACCGATCACAACTATCCGCACATGGCGCGGCAGTGATGTCGGGCCTGTTCGCCAAGACCCTGCGGCCGGCGATCCTGGCGGCCAGCCACTCCGACGGGTTGCGTCGGACGGCCGAGCGGTTGCCGGTCACCCGCAAGGTGGTGCACCGGTTCGTTCCGGGCGCGTCGCTTGATCGGGCGTTGGACAGTGTTGCAGTCCTTAGGGATTCGGGCCGGCTCGTCAGCATCGACTACCTCGGCGAGGATGTCACTGACATCGACGGCGCGAATGCCACCGTGCGTGCTTATCTTCGGCTTCTCGCCGCGTTGGGCCGACGGCCGGATGGCACGCATGACGGTGTGCGCCCGTTGGAGGTATCCCTCAAGCTGTCGGCGTTAGGGCAGGCGCTGGATCGCGACGGCGAGAAGATCGCTTTGGAGAACGCGCACACCATCTGCGAGCGGGCCGAGCAGGTCGGCGCGTGGGTGGCCGTGGACGCCGAAGACCACACCAGCACGGATTCGACGCTGTGGATCGCCACCAAGCTGCAGGCTGATTTCCCTTGGCTGGGCGTGGTTTTGCAGGCTTACCTGCGGCGCACCCACGGCGACTGCGAACAGTTCGCCGCGTCCGGGGTGAGGGTGCGGCTGTGCAAGGGCGCCTACGACGAACCGGCATCGGTGGCCTATCGGGACACCGCTGCGGTCACCGACTCATACCTGCGCTGCCTGCGGGTGCTGATGGCAGGCTCGGGGTATCCGATGGTGGCCTCGCACGACCCCGTGGTCATCGACGCAGTGCCCACATTGGCGGGCGAATACGGACGCGGTACAGGTGATTTCGAATACCAGATGCTGTACGGCATCCGCGACGGCGAGCAGTTGCGGCTGGTGTCCGCCGGCAACCGGGTACGGGTGTATGTGCCGTTCGGCACCCAGTGGTACGGGTATTTCATGCGTCGACTGGCCGAACGACCGGCCAACCTGACATTTTTCATGCGGGCGCTGGCGGAGCGCGGCCACTGATGGGCTGCGCAACGCGGCCCGCAAAGATACCGTAGATCCAAAGTTTTATAAGCCGAGTCGTCGTACCGTCATCTCACTCGCCGTTCACAATTGTCGGAGGTCGGCGTGCTGGACATAGCTTTCGTTGCGCTGCTGGTCGGCCTGGCTGCGCTTGCCGTCGGATTTGCCTTCGGATGCGATCAGTTGTCGGGATCCGAAGAACCTGTGCTTTCAGAGCCGGGTCGTGAGGGGCGGACCACGGACCGAGTTTGAGACGCCATGACGTTTGACGATGTGACAGCGATTCTGGTCGCAGTCTTGCTGGGTGCATACCTTGTCTACGGTCTGATCCGGCGCGGGGACGTGTAGATGGCCGCGGCGAGTTGGGCACAGATCGCGGCGGTATTCGCGCTGCTGTTCATCAGCACCCCGCTATTGGGCGGTTACCTCGCCAAGGTCTACCGGAATGAGAATGCGCCCGGCGATCGCATATTCCTTCCGGTTGAACGGCTGGCCTACCGGTTGCTGCGCATCGACCCCCGCGGTGAGCAGCGCTGGATCGCGTTCGTCGGCTCGGCGGTGGCACTGACCATCGTCGGTGTACTGCTCAACTACCTAGTCTTTCGCATACAACACTGGCTGCCGGGCAATCCCGATCACTTCCGTGGAGTCAGTCCGCCGCTGGCATTCAACACCGCGGTCAGCTTTGTGACCAACACCGACTGGCAAAACTACGCTGGTGAATCGACGTTGAGTCAGTTCAGCCAAATGTTTGCGCTAGTGGTGCACCAGTTTTTGTCAGCGGCCACCGGGATGGCGCTGGCGGCGGCATTCATCCGTGGTGTGATCCGCACGCAAACAACAACATTGGGAAACTTCTGGGTCGACGCGGTGCGCTCTCTGGTGCGGGTGCTGGTTCCGCTGAGTTTCGTGTTCGCTATCGTCCTGCTCGCGGCGGGTGTGATCGACAACTTCCATGCCACACGTGTGATCTCCTCGGTCTCGGCCACGGCCCAGCAAGGGATTCCCGGTGGTCCGGTTGCGAGCATGGTGCCCATCGAAATGATCGGCGACAACGGCGGCGGCTACTTCGGCGCCAATATGGCTCACCCATTCCAGAATCCGAACGCCGTGATCAACGTGCTCACCATCTGGCTAGCCGCGGCGATTCCGTTCGCCTTTCCGTGGGCCTATGGCCGCCTGGTCGGCTCCATGCGCCAAGCGACGGTGGTGCTCGTTGCCATGGCCGCGTTGTACGCGGCGTCGGTGGTGGTCGTGGCGGCCCTGGAAGCCCACGGCAATTCCCATCTCGCGCAGCTCGGCGTCGCCCAGTACCCCACCTCCACCAACCCCGGCGGGAACCTGGAAGGCAAGGATCTTCGGCTTGGAGCGACCGGTTCGGCATTGAACGCCGTCACGATGACTTCCACGTCAACCGGCGGCGTGAACTCCGCTGTGGAGAGCTACACACCGTTGGGCGGTGGCCTGGCGTTGGCCGACATGATGCTCGGGGAGGTCATTCCCGGCGGCACCGGCACCGGTCTATACGGGATGTTGATTTTTGTGATGATCACCGCGTTCATCGCCGGGCTCATGGTCGGACGAACGCCGATGTATCTCGGTAAGCGCTTGCTGGCCGGGGACATGACCTTGGCGGCGATCTACATCCTGGTATTGCCGGTCACGGTGTTGAGCTTCGCCGGAATCTCATTGCTGTTGCCGTCGGCCGCCCACCAAATCTCCACGACGGGGCCACACGCCGTGACCGAAGCCGTCTATGCTTTCACGTCGGCCGCGCACAACAACGGGTCGGCGTTCGCCGGGCTGGCCGGCAATACCCTGTGGTACAACTCGACGTTGGGTCTGGCCATGTGGGTCGGCCGGTTCTTCGAGATCATTCCCGCGCTGGCACTGGCCGGCTCGCTCGCGCGCAAACGCACTTACACAGTCACCGCCGGAACGCTGCGAACCGACACGCCGCTGTTCACTGCGCTGCTCGCCGCGATCGTCGTGATTCTGGTGGGTCTCACCTACTTTCCGGTGCTGGCGCTCGGGCCGATGGCCGAGCACTTCTCCGGACACTTCGGAGTCTGATCGATGCCGACGCAGACGGCTGTCCCGCCCGGTCGGCACATGGGCCGCGAAACGCGGCGCCTGCGCGAGTTGTCGATTCTCGATCCCCGTATAGTCCGCAAGGCCATCATCGACGCGGTATTGAAACTCGATCCCCGGCTGATGGTGCACAAGCCGGTGATGTTCGTCGTCTATATCGGCAGCATCTGGACCACACTGCTATTGGTGCGCGACGCGCCCAAATCCACTGGCGCAGATAATCTCTTCACCGGCCTGGTCGTGCTGTTCTTGTGGTTCACCGTGCTGTTCGGTAATTTCGCCGACGCGATGGCTGAGGGCCGCGGCAAGGCGCACGCCGACGCGCTGCGCCGGGCCCGGCGGGAAACCGTCGCCCACGTTTTGCAGCCTGACGGTGCTACACGCGACACTCCTTCGCAGGAACTGAAAGTCGGCGACCGATGCGTCGTCGAGGCCGGGCAGGCGATTCCCGGCGACGGTGAGGTCATCGAAGGAATGGCCATGGTCGACGAATCGGCTATCACCGGTGAGTCAGCACCCGTGGTGCGGGAGTCGGGGGGCGATCTCTCCGCGGTCACCGGCGGTACGGTGGTGCTCTCGGACCGCATCGTCGTGTCCATCACTTCCCCGCCCGGGCAAACGTTTTTGGATCGCATGATCGGGTTGGTGGAGGGCGCTAACCGGCAACGAACGCAAAACGAGCTGGCCCTGACCGTCGTGCTGGTCAGCCTGACCTTCATTTTTCTCGTCGCTGTCAGCACGTTTCAGTTGGTTGCGATCTTCTCGGGCGTCAAGCAGCCGATCGTGTTGCTGGTCGCGCTGCTGGTGTTGCTGTCTCCCACCACCATCGGTGCACTGATTTCGGCGATCGGCATCGCCGGCATGGATCGCATGATCCGCCACAACGTGCTGGCCATGTCGGGCCGGGCGGTCGAAGCCGCCGGTGACGTAACCACGTTGTTGTTGGATAAAACCGGCACCATCACCTTCGGCAACCGGATGGCCACCGAGTTCGTCCCGGTCGGCGACACCGACGAACACACCTTGGCCGAAGCAGCGCATCTCTCGTCGTTGGCTGATGAAACACCCGAGGGCCGCTCGATTGTGGAGTTCGCCCAGCACCACTACGGCTGCCAACCCAGCGACATCGCCGGGGCAAACCTGGTCAGTTTCAGCGCCAAAACCAAGATGTCCGGTATCGACTTGCCGCACCGCAAGATTCGCAAAGGCGCTGTTGGCGCGGTGAGCGAGTGGGTACGGGCCAACGGCGGCGCCGTGCCGCCAGATATGGATGGCGTAGTGGCGCGCATCGCCACCAGTGGCGGCACCCCGCTGGCGGTTGCGGACGAGAACGCGGTGCTGGGGGTCATTCATCTGAAAGACACTGTGAAGCCTGGCATTTCGGAACGCCTCGGTGCCATGCGGCCCTTCGGAATCCGCACCGTGATGGTTACCGGCGACAATCCGGCGACCGCCGCGGCCATCGCCGCGGAGGCCAGCGTCGACGAATTCATCGCAGAGGCCACCCCGGAAGACAAGATGGACCGCATTCGCGCCGAGCAGGCCGGTGGCGACCTGGTCGCGATGACCGGCGATGGAACCAACGACGCACCGGCCCTGGCTCTGGCCGATGTCGGGGTGGCCATGAACAGCGGCACGCAGGCTGCCAAAGAGGCCGGCAATCTTGTTGACCTGGACAGCGACCCGACCAAACTCATGGAGATCGTCGAGGTAGGCAAACAGCTACTGATCACCCGCGGTTCGCTGACAACCTTCTCGGTCTGCAACGACGTCGCGAAATATTTCATTGCGATTCCGGCGATGGTCCATTCCGTCTTTCCGGAGTTGGCCGCGATCGACATCCTCAACCTGCATAACCCGCACACCGCGATTCTGTCCGCGGTGATCTTCAACGCGATCATCATCGTGCTGATGATCCCGCTGGCGCTGCGGGGTGTTCGAGTCAAAGCGATGGGCGCCACCGCGATGCTGCGCCGAAACGTCCTGTTCTTCGGGGTCGGCGGACTGATCACCCCGTTCGTGCTGATCAAGCTAATCGATATCACCATCGTCGCGCCGATAGGAATCCACTGATGCTGCGTACTCAACTGCTCCCGGCGATCATGCTCACCGTGCTGGCCAGCTTGGTGCTCGGCGTCGCCTACCCGCTGGCCGTTTACGGCATCGGACAGCTCGCCTTCAAGCACCAGGCTGAGGGCTCGCTGATCAGTCGCGGCAATCAGGTCGTCGGTTCGAGCCTGCTTGGTCAGCCGTTTACCGATCCCGCCGGCAACCCGTTGCCCCAGTATTTCCAGCCCCGGCCGTCTGCCGCGGGCAACGGCTACGACGCGACCGCCAGCGCCGCAAGCAATCTCGGCCCCAGCGATCCCAGGCTGCT
>NZ_DASPSP010000160.1:0-2743 GCF_035623875.1 Mycobacterium sp.
CATGACGCCGTCGTGTTTGCCTATACGCCGTGACCAACGGAGGCTCGACATCGGTGTCATCTCTCTTGGGTCCGTTGCCCGCGCCTGATGGTCGATCCGGTCCGAACCCTGACCGCGGCGCGCGTGCCGCTGTGAAGCCCACATGTGGCCGTGAGAAAGGTGACGTGAGACCGGCGCTGGCCCTGCCGGCCAACACCTGGATCAGTTGTCTGCAAACCGAACATCTTGCACCTACGTCTCGAGGGGCATGGGCACGTCGGACTGTGGGTCTTCAGGCGTCGGTGCCCCGCAAGGCGCTATAAGCCAAGTGTGGAGCGCTCACAGCGGATAGGAACGAGTAGTTCACTACTCGAGTTTGCTCGCATGCCTTACTCCACCCCCGCCGCGGCTTCGGCGCAGCGGGTCAGCTCGCTGCCTGTGTGTCCGGATCGACGTGCGTGTGGGCGCGAATCCGCAGTAGTTCAGCGTCGTAAAAGTGCTCGTCGTTGTCATCGGCCTTCTGGAGGGCCGACTGCGACCTCGCGCAGCAACTCGTGACGAAACCGCCAGCGGTCGACTCCGAACGACTCCAACACAAGCGCGTTGCTCGGCACCGCGGCAGCAGTGCGGCCGCCGTCGCGGCCCCACTACGCTCGTCGCGCCGCGTACATCGAGTACGCCTGCATGGCAAGAGAAATAGACAGATTATGGGCCAGCCTGGCCGGCTCGCAATATCTCGACCAGCTCCTCACGCGACCCGGCTCCCAGGCGCTGGTACGCGCGATACACGTGCCCCTCAACAGTGCGCACCGATGTGACGAGCCGTTCGGCGATCTCCTTGTTCGATAACCCTGCGGCGACAAGTTCGGTGATCTCGCGTTGACGGTCCGTCAACGGTTGGCCGATGGGACTTCGCAGCGCTGGCGTGCATAGCCCGCCGCAGTCGTTGGCCAGCTTTTGCGCCAACGCTGCGGCATGCAGGCTGCGCTTGCGCTGCTGGTTGCGGCTGAAAGCCACGGCCGCCTGAGCGGCGACGTCGGCGGCAGCGGCCCGATCGCCGAGTGCCCGGTAGTCGGCCGATGCCACCAGCAGACCCTCCCCGTCGTCGGCCCGCAACGATTCCGTATGCCGTGCAACGACATCAGCAAGGGGAAGCGATAATTCATCGGCCAATTCACGCGCGCGTGTCGCGCCTGACGTGTCGCCCCATAGAGCCGCCACTTGCACGCAGGCCAGTTCATGCGTCGGCTGATTGCGCTTGCGCGCATCCTCGCCGGCAGCACGGACTTTCGAGATAGCGTCGGTCAGGTACCCGCTGGCGGCTAACGCCCAGCCGCTGGCCACCGCCAGAGCGGTCTGCATGAACAGGTAGTCGGCCGGCACGCATTGCCGCGCTTCGGTGATCGCGGCGTCTGCGGCATCCGGTTGACCCAGTTTGGCGTGGGCTTTGGCCAACGCGAAGCAGCTCGCTGCTCGCAAACCGGTGGTGACGCTGTGCTTCTCCGCCCCGGCCAGCGCCTCGTGCAGAAGTTTCACCGCGGCGGGGATATTCCCCTGCGCCAGCTCGGCGTAGCCCAGCAAGAAAGCAAGGTTCGCATACGCGAGACCGGGCACGTCACGTGCCGACTCGGATAGCTGCCTGGCTGATCGCACGCATTCGTCGATGCGTCCGGTCAACCGGCAGGCACGCGCGTAGACGGCGCCGTACCAGAACCTCATCGGCGACGCCTGAAACGACGTGATCGCGCGGTCGATGGCCTCGGCCACGACGTCGGAGACCTCATCGAGCCTGCCCAACGCGCCAGCCGCAATCGTCAACGCGATGGACGCCAACATCGCGTGAAAATCAGGAAGTGTCGAGGAACGCAGCGCCGCCCGCGCCTTTTCCGCGGCGGCTTCGCAGCGGGCCATCACCGCGTCTACGCACGATTCGATCGCGGCGCGCTCGGCTTTCTGCGCCGCGGATTCCCGCGTCGATGCCAGGCTCTCGAGAATGGCCGATGCCTCCCGGGGTTGGCCGAGATTCCAGATCAGGTTCGCTGCCCGCACAGTCGCCCAGTGATGTCCGTCGGGGTCGTCCACGCCGATCCCGGCCAGGATCGCCTCGGCCTGCCCGCCGTGCCCGCGCCCGGCCAGGCCTATCGCACGCAGGCCGACGGCCTCGCTAGCCCCCGCATCGGCCGCGGCGGTGGCGAATCGGTCGGACAGGTCCAGGTCGAGCAGCGTCATCGCGGACCGCGCCGCCTCTAGGAATAGGTGCGGGTCGGGGGGAAGGTCTGATTCGAGGGCGAGCAGCGCCCGGCGCACCGTCGCGTGCATGTCGGCGTCGGCGTCCTTGGCCAGCCGTTGTGCCAGCTTGCCGCGGATTCGCGACAGATACATCTCGCTGGCCGCGGCGCGCCGAAGCTCACCGAACAGCGGATGGGCCAGTTGGGCCATGAGCTTGGAGCCGCTGCGTTCCACAGTGACCAGGTTCATCTGTTCGGCCGCTTCGAGATCGCGGCGGTGCACCAGGTCGCAGAGCACGTCGACCGCGAGCGGCTCGTACTGCGACAACGTATCGACGACCAGCGCCACATCGGGGGCGAGCCAGCTCAATTGCCGTCCGACCAAGGCGGCGATGCTGTCCGACACCGCGACGCGCTCGTCCCACATCCACACCCCGGCGACCTGCCGTATCGCGCCGGCGGCGATCTGGTCCTTGAGCAGTTGCCGCAGAAACAGCGCGTTGCCTCCGGTCAGTTTCCAGAACCGCTTGGCGCTG
>NZ_DASPSP010000164.1:0-2740 GCF_035623875.1 Mycobacterium sp.
ACGTTGGTAGAGCTGCCTAACCACCAAAACTTAACGGCCCTGTATTTCTATCAGGTTTCGTTAAGCTAAATGCCATCCGGCGGGCCGTCAACTCGAAACGCCCCAGCAGCCCCGTCTGCCCCACCGGTCACGGCAATGGACCCCCGGCGGCGATAGCGGACAGCGTCGCGAACTGCTCGCCGTCCAGCGACGCGCCGCCGACCAGGGCGCCGTCGACGTCCTCCTGCGCGACGATGTCGCCGATGTTCTTGACGTTCACCGAGCCGCCGTAGAGCACCCGGACGGTATCGGCGATGTGCGCTGAGGCCAGCGCGCCCAGCTCCTTGCGGATAGCCGCGCACACCTCCTGAGCATCGGCGGCGCTAGCCACCCGCCCAGTGCCGATCGCCCACACCGGCTCGTAGGCGATGACGACCTTGGCGATCTGCGGGGCTGACAGCCCGGCCACCGATCCACGTAACTGTTCCTGACAGTGGGCGACGTGCTCACCGGCTTCCCGGACTTCCAGGTGCTCCCCGATGCAGATGATCGGGGTCAGCTCGTGCTTGAGCGCGGCGGCGGCCTTGGCGGCCACCAACGCGTCGTTCTCGTCGTGGTAGGTGCGTCGCTCGGAGTGACCGACGACGACGTAGCTGCAGCCCAGCTTGGCCAGAAAAGCCCCGCTGATCTCACCGGTGTAGGCGCCGGAGTCGTGCTGCGACACATCCTGGGCGCCGTAGGTCAGCCGCAACTTGTCGCCGTCGACCAGGGTCTGCACGCTGCGTAAATCGGTGAACGGCGGAATCACCGCGACGTCGACCTTGTCGAAATACTTGTCCGGCAGCGAGAACGCGATCTTCTGCACCAGCGCGATCGCCTCGAAGTGGTTGAGGTTCATCTTCCAGTTGCCGGCTATCAGCGGCTTACGGCTCATCGGCGTCCTTAGCTCAGGTACTCAACACTTCTAGACCGGGCAACGTCTTGCCCTCAAGGTATTCCAGTGACGCCCCACCGCCGGTGGAGATGTGCGAGAACCCGTCCTCGGGCAGGCCCAACGCGCGCACCGCGGCGGCGGAGTCGCCGCCACCGACCACGCTGAACGCGCCCTTGGCAGTCGCCTTGGCGATCACCTCCGCGACGCCCTTGGTGCCGGCGGCGAACGCCGGGAACTCGAAGACCCCCATCGGGCCGTTCCAGAAGATGGTCTCGGCGTTGGACAGCAGCGTGCTGAAACGGGTCACCGATCCCGGCCCGATGTCCAACCCGATCTTGCCGTCCGGGATCGCATCGGCGGCGACAACCTGCGGCGGCGAATCGGCCACGAACTCGTCGGCCACCACGATGTCCACCGGTAGGCGCAGCACGTCCGCGTATTCGTCGAGCAATCGGCGGCAGGTGTCGATCATCTCGGTCTGCAGCAACGACTTGCCAACCGAAAGACCGTGCGCGGCAAGGAATGTGAAGCACATGCCGCCGCCGATGACGATACTGTCCGCCTTGGTGGCCAGTTGCTCGATGACGCCGAGCTTGTCGGAAACCTTCGAACCTCCGAGCACCACGGCATAGGGCCGCCGCGTCGAACTGGTCAACCGCTCGAGCACGCTGACCTCGTCAGCGACCAGCTTGCCAGCGTAGTGCGGCAGCAGGGTGGCGACGTCATACACCGAGGCCTGCTTACGGTGCACCACCCCGAACCCGTCGGACACGAAAGCACCCGTCGATCCGCTTGGGCCGCTGACCAATTCGGCGAGTTCTCGGGCCAGCGCCATCCGCTCCCCGTCGTCCTTGCTGGTTTCCCGCGGGTCGAAGCGGATGTTTTCCAGCAGTAGGACATCCCCGTCGGCCAGACGCTGCGCGCGGGCCCGCGCATCACGGCCGACGACGTCGTCGGCCAACTCCACATCCTGACCCAGGTGCTCACCGAGCGCGGCAGCGACGGGCGCCAACGACAGTTTCAGCTCGGGTTCACCTTTGGGCCGTCCCAGATGCGCGGTTACCACCACTTTGGCGCCGGCGTCGACCAGCGCCTTGAGCGTTGGCACCGAGGCGATGATACGGCCGGGATCGGTGATCACGCCGTCGTCGAGCGGCACGTTCAGGTCGGAGCGCACCAACACACCGCGACCCGAAACGCCTTGTGCGAGAAGGTCTTGAAGGGTGGGGATGCTCACGGTTAGAGCGACTTGCCGACCAGCGCGACCAGATCGACGAGGCGGTTGGAATAGCCCCATTCGTTGTCGTACCAGGACACCACTTTGGCCTGGTTGTCGAGCACTTTGGTGAGCCCGGCATCAAAGATCGAGCTGTGCGGGTCAGTGACAATGTCGCTGGACACGATCGGTGCGTCGTAATACTTGAGAATCCCTTTGAGCTTGCCCTCCGCCGCGGCCTTGAACGCCGAATTGATCTCTTCGGCGCTGGCCGATTTCGACAGCTCGGCGGTCAGATCGGTGACCGAACCGGTCGGGATCGGCACCCGCAGCGCGTAGCCGTCCAGCTTGCCCTTCAGCTCGGGCAGCACCACACCGATTGCCTTGGCGGCGCCGGTGGACGTCGGGACGATGTTGAGCGCCGCGGCGCGGGCGCGACGCAGATCCTTGTGCGGCCCATCCTGCAGGTTCTGGTCTTGGGTGTAAGCGTGGATGGTGGTCATCAGACCCTTGACGATGCCGAACTCGTCGTGCAGCACTTTGGCTAGCGGCGCAAGGCAGTTCGTCGTACACGACGCATTGGAGATGATGTTCTGGCTGCCGTCGTACTT
>NZ_DASPSP010000179.1:0-23115 GCF_035623875.1 Mycobacterium sp.
CGCGGACTACGACGATCTGGTTCCACTTGATTGCGGATCGGGCCGGCCGCACGGTTGGGGGAAGGAATTGGGGCCGACCCGATCAACTATTCAGACACCAGCGATGACGATTTCCTTCCCGCTCCACTGAACACGGCGCCGACGGGCAGCGGAACGGGTTGCGTGCTGGTGGCTGTGGGCATGTGGTCGTGTCCTCCTACATTTCGGTTTTGAAGAGCTAGCTCAGTCAAGGATATTTTTCACCACAACGCACATCACTGACCTCGTTTTTGCAGGTCAGAGCACAGCGTTGACCGGCCCGTAGTGCGCGACTACCTGGACTGAGCGACACTCCATAGTTTTCCCTTGACGAGCGGATTTGCGTTCAGCGCCGTGCCGACCGCTAGGAGTTAGCGGTCAGATCCGCAATCCATAGGCGGCGAGGGCCACGGCTATCGCCAACACTCCGTAGCCCAGCGTCACCGGCCACCAGCGTTGGGTGCGCTGGGTGGGCTCGTGAGTGGCCACCGGAATCGTGCTCGGGGACGGGGGACTTGGCGGAACAACCTGTAGGGTCTGCACCGGCGTCACGCTCGCCGGCGCGGGCTCAGGCAGAACGGGCTCCGGCGGAGCCTCCGGAGTCTGCACCGGCATCACGCTCGGCAGAGCGGGCTCGGGCGGAGCCTCCGGAGTCTGCGCCGGCATCACGCTCGGGGGTGCCTGGGCTGGGCGCGACGGCGCGGCTTTGTCGCACACGTTCGCAGTGTGATACTCCTGCACGAAAAGCAGACAGTTCTGGCACGATGTGGGGTTTGCAAAAACGCCGGCACATGGAGCCGCCTGTGCCACATCGGGCGTGGTTGCTACCACCGAGAACGGCGCGAGAGCTATGGCGGTTGCCGCCGCAATCCCGAGTGCTTTCATCTCGTGACCTTTCGGGAACCGCACTGGCTGGGGGAGCTGCGACCACCGAGATTGGTGCGGACCGGTAGCGGCGCCCTTGCCGTTACTCGGCAAGTATCCCACCGTGTGCCGTTTCTCGAGCGAGTAGCGGAGTTCTGAGTCGTTTTTCCCGTCGACCGCGGAGGCGCCCGTCCTATGGCGGGGGCATTATTTTCATAATCTGCGGATCATAGGAGCTAAGCAGGGTGTCGGGGTTCACGGCCCACTCCCGACCCGTTTTCAACCCGCGCACGAGGAGGCGCAGTCCGATCCGGCTGCGGACAGTTCGAAGGATCTTCACTGACGTGTCGTGTTCCCCGTGGCGGCGCCTGTCCCAGATGGTGCCCTCGGTCATGGCGCCGATGCGTTCGGAGTCCAGTCTGTCTGCCCTCATCGCTTCATCTCCAACCAAGAGAGCCGAGGGAGACCCATCCCGCGGTGACCCCACCGCTCGCGGGTACCCAACCAACCAGCAAGCTAAACGTCGATTCCCTCCCGACTAACCCGGTCTAGATCCGGACCACACACAACTTGCGATCAAGACGCACGCGCGTGGTGCCGCGGTCGTGGACGAAAACCGGGTAGCGCCGTCAACGTTCTGGCGGTCCTTTGTGGTACTGGCGTCTGAAAACTGCCTCGCAGAGACGAGGCGCGCGCTAACCTCCTGATCCATCGGGGGGCGGTTCACTCGCGGGGATGCCGATCAGCCACCAAAGCATCCGGCAGTGATGGGCACAACGGAGCTTTGTGGCCCCACAAGATCAAGACCTCTACTGAATGCCGGTTGGGCGGCGAACCATCAAAAGCATGAACCGTTTGCCGCGAAAGTCTTGTGAGGCGGGGATGTTGGTGAAGGTTGTTCGCCGTGTTTCATACCCATTCATGGGGTATCTGTTTCTGCTTCTCGCGTCCGCCCTCCTCGGGCTATTCGTAGAGGCTTTGGCCTAACGAAGTGGTTGGGCCGCAAGATATTCGCACTCTACAGCTCGCCGGTGAGCGGCAAAAACGCTGGTAGAGCAGAGGCTAACCGGTCGCTAGTGCGCGACTACCTGGACTGAGCGACAAGATCGTCTGCATTTAGGGGCGTCTAATCCGTGGAACGACGGCACAATACGCGCGTCGAGTCCGGATGCTGATTTTTTGGGCAAGCTCGATGAATATGCGATGTTTATTCCAAACCCGTCAATTGGCCGGAGAATAATCCACCCCGCAAGGTCGCGCCCATTTTTCGCACCGACATTGGTCTCGGAGAGGGCTGGCGGAGTTGTCCGGTCGAACCAGCAGAAGCTGCCCGTCGCAACGGATCTTGCTGGCACACTCGCGCAATTCCGGCCGCGCTCATCAAAGGGCAAGTGTCCCAACAGAATGCGAGCAAATACCATGAAAATGACAGCAATTCAGGCGATGTCGATCGCCTCGGCCGTCACCGTGATTGCATTCCCGGCAACCGCATACGCCGGCGGTCCCCCAAACCCGGCGCCCCCACCGCCCGCGCCCGCGCCGGGGCAGTCGTATCAATTCCAGAACTCCGCAGGAAACGTCTCCTGCAACCTGAGCAGCGGCGGCGCGGCCCGCGAGATCGGGAACCGCGCCTACACGATCTCCACGCCGCCACCACCATGCGCCCAGCACTCCGCGTGGGGTGACCGCTTCGCGCGGGGCCACAACGGCGTCACGATGGACTGCCATAACGACACGGTGCACGTGCAGGGCGAGCAAGTCCTCGGCGACGGGCAGACATTGACCTCCGCCACCTTCAGTTGCACCGCCGAGCCCTCGGCGGTGAGGTGCACCGACTCGAGCAGCGGCCACTTCTTCTACATGTCACCTGGCTCTTACCAGATTGGGTGACGGGCAGCCCGCTGCACTAGACGAAATTTGGCTGCGCCTGCGATGCCGCTGGCCTACCTTGGCCGAATGTCAGCCAGCCGCATTCTTGTCTCGTCCGGATCCGATTTCGAGTCGGCCGTCGGCTATTCCCGGGCGGTCCGGATCGGCCCGCACATCGTGGTGGCCGGGACAACCGGCCCGGGACCGGCCGATGACGTCGGCGCCCAGGCCCGAGAAGCGTTGCGCCGCATCGAGGTCGCGCTCAATCAGGCGGGCGCGACGCTCAGCGATGTGGTCCGCACTCGCATCTACGTGACCGACATTTCCCGATGGCGTGAGGTTGCGGCAGTCCATTCCGAGGTTTTCGGCGACATTCGCCCCGCGGCCACCATGGTCGAGGTGGCCGCGCTGATAGCGCCCGAGCTACTGGTGGAGATCGAAGCCGACGCCTACTCGGAAGCCGACTCACCGACCGGCGGGAAGGTGCCGTCAGCCTCGGGCAGGTAGCTGGTGACACTGATCACAGCGTCAACCGGCAGTGCCCCGTACAAATGCGGGAACAGCATCGACTCCGGATCCGTTGCAACGCCCGGTTCCCAACGAATGGGTGCATCCAACCGGGCCGGATCGATGTACAGCAACATCAGGTCGTCACGACCGCGGTAGAGACGGCTGGCCGGCAGGTGTACCTGGTCAGGCGTTGACAAGTGTACGAACCCGGCGCTGGTAAGCGACTCAGGTCGCAACTCGCCCGGGGTCCTGGCGGACACCCAATCGCCGGCGGGACATAGGTGCACCAGCACCGCCGGACGGGGGCTCATACCGCCATTTTGCCCGGAGCGCCAAACGGAGAGGCGTGACAAACGACACAGCGGGTAAACCCGCGGTGAAGACGGCCAAACGCGTTGTCATCTGAGACAGTGAGTTAAGGCCAGAAGGAGTAGCCATGAACGCGACCCTGACCAGTCCAGAGCTAACCAGGGCCGATCGGTGCGATCGATGCGGTGCTGCCGCTCGAGTGCGCGCCACGCTGCCCTCTGGCGCGGAGCTTCTCTTCTGCCAGCATCACGCCAACGAGCACGAGGCGAAGCTGGCGGACCTGTCGGCCGTCTTGGAAGTCAGCGCGATCCCGCTGGAGTCCTGAGCCGCGACTCGCCACCTGCGTTCCTGGCGGCAGCGCCGTTCGTCAGGAATCCTGAACGGTCATGAGCGACCGAGCCGTGAAGCCGTCGCGCCATCACATCTGGCGCATCACTCGGCGGGCGCTGTCAAAGAGTTGGGACGACTCGATCTTCTCCGAGTCGGCGCAGGCGGCGTTCTGGTCGGCGCTGTCGCTGCCCCCGCTGTTGTTGGGAATGCTGGGCAGCCTCGCCTACGTGGCGCCGCTGTTCGGGCCGGACACCATGTCGGTGATCGAACAACGCCTGGTGTCCATGTCGAACAAGGTTTTCTCGCCGAGCGTGGTCCACGAGATCATCGAGCCGACGATCGCCGACATCGACCGGGGCGCCCGTGGCGAAGTGGTGTCGTTGGGCTTTTTGATTTCACTGTGGGCAGGATCCTCGGCAATTTCCGCGTTCGTCGATTCGGTGGTCGAGGCCCACGATCAGACCCCGCTGCGCCATCCCGTGCGCCAGCGGCTGTTCGCGCTGCTGTTGTACGTGGTGATGCTGCTCTTTTTGATCGTCACCGCCCCGCTGATGGTGCGCGGCCCGCGCAAGCTCGCCCAACTCATCCCCGACGGTCTGCAGGATGTGCTGGCTTACGGCTACTACCCGGCGTTGCTCACCGGCCTGATCATCACCGTGGTGATCCTGTATCGCGTCGCGTTGCCCGAACCGCTGCCGTCGCACCGGCTGATCTTCGGTGCGGCACTGGCCAGTGTGGCCTTCGTGATCGCGACGCTGGGGCTGCGCATCTACCTGTGGTGGATCACCGGCACCGGCTACACCTACGGCGCACTTGCCACACCGATCGCGTTCCTGCTGTTCGCGTTTTTCGCGGGCTTCGCCATCATGCTGGGCGCGGAGTTCAACGCCGCCATCCAAGAGGAGTGGCCGGCCCCGCGCACCCATGCCCACAGGCTGCGGCGGTGGCTGATATCACGCACCAAGGCTGAAGGCGCCGACGACACCGACGGCCTAGCGGACGAACCGCCTCACGTCAGCGCCGATCGGGTCAGCTCTTCTTGAGCGTCTCGTAGATCCGCTTGCAGTCCGGGCACACCGGAGAACCCGGCTTGGCCGCCTTGGTCACCGGGAACACCTCACCGCACAGCGCCACGACGTGCGTGCCCATCACGGCGCTTTCAGCGATCTTGTCCTTCTTGACGTAGTGGAAGTACTTGGGAGTATCGCTATCGGTCCCGTCGTCGACGCGTTCGTCGGTCTCGGTGCGCTCGATCGTCTGGGTCTGCATGTCTCATATTGTGCCGGAACCACCTTCGACGGGGTCGCCGAAATGTGGAACAGTAGAGAAATGAAGCGCGGCACTGAGCTGGGTTTCGACGACGACGGTCGGCCCGTACTCATCACCGCCGCAGCGCCTTCATACGAGGTGCAGCACCGCCAGCGGGTTCGGAAATATCTGACGCTGATGGCCTTCCGGATTCCGGCGCTGATTCTGGCTGCCGTCGCATATGGCATGTGGCACAACGGTCTGATCTCGCTTCTGATCATTGCCGCATCGGTGCCGTTGCCGTGGATGGCGGTGCTGATCGCCAACGACCGACCGCCGCTCCGCGCTGACGAACCTCGGCGATTCGACGGGGTCGCGCGGCGCACCCCGCTGTTCCCCACCGCCGAACGTCCGGCACTCGAGCAACACACTCGCCCAGCGCCGCAACCGGAATCGCCGAACACGGAATTCGACGGTTCCGAATAACCCGGTGCTGCACCGGGTTCTCAGCACATTCTTAGAACAAGCGGACATTCGCGCACGTCAACAGGTGTGAGACGGCCGCCGAGTGGGAACTCATCACCCACGCTGGTCGTTGTACCCGATGACTGCTCACGCCTATCAGGAGGCCGCCATGGCAAATGCCACCACAAGCCGGGTTGACAGCGATCTGGATGCTCAGAGCCCAGCCGCGGACCTGGTGCGCGTGTATCTGAACGGGATCGGCAAAACGGCGTTGCTCAATGCAGCCGACGAGGTCGAACTCGCCAAGCGCATCGAGGCCGGCCTGTACGCCCAGCACCTGCTCGAGACCCGCAAGCGGCTCGGCGAGAACCGCAAACGCGAGTTGGCGACCGTAGTCCGCGACGGCCAAGCAGCACGGAGCCACCTGCTGGAAGCCAACCTACGGTTGGTCGTGTCGTTGGCGAAGCGCTACACAGGCCGGGGAATGCCGCTGCTGGACCTCATCCAGGAGGGCAATCTGGGTCTAATCCGCGCGATGGAAAAGTTCGACTACACAAAGGGATTCAAGTTTTCGACCTACGCGACCTGGTGGATCCGGCAGGCGATCACCAGGGGGATGGCCGACCAGAGCCGGACCATCCGGCTGCCGGTTCACTTGGTCGAGCAGGTGAACAAGCTGGCACGAATCAAGCGCGAGATGCACCAGAACCTCGGCCGTGAAGCCACTGACGAGGAACTCGCTGCCGAGTCGGGCATTCCGATCGAGAAGATCAACGACCTGCTCGAGCACAGCCGCGACCCGGTGAGCCTCGATATGCCGGTCGGTACCGAGGAAGAGGCGCCGCTGGGTGACTTCATCGAGGACGCCGAAGCGATGTCCGCGGAGAACGCGGTGATCGCCGAACTGCTGCACACCGACATCCGCACGGTGCTCGCCACGCTCGACGAGCGCGAGCATCACGTGATCCGGTTGCGCTTCGGCCTCGACGATGGGCAGCCCCGCACGCTTGACCAGATCGGCAAGCTGTTCGGTCTATCTCGCGAACGGGTTCGCCAAATCGAGCGCGAGGTTATGGCCAAGCTTCGCAACGGCGAGCGGGCCGACCGACTGCGGTCCTACGCAAGCTGACACGGCCCAGATCAGCACGAATCAGTATGCCCGTCGCGCCAGCGGCGGGCATACTGCCGTGCGGGGAGTGTTGGCAGACCATTCACGCAGCTGGACAAGTAGACTCAGCGGCAATGGAGGGTGCGGAATGAACGACCTGGTTGACACCACCGAGATGTACCTGCGGACCATTTACGATCTCGAGGAAGAGGGCGTGACTCCGCTGCGTGCCCGGATCGCCGAGCGGCTCGACCAGAGCGGACCCACGGTCAGCCAAACCGTGTCGCGGATGGAGCGCGACGGGCTGCTGCACGTGGCCGGCGACCGCCACCTCGAGCTGACCGACAAGGGCCGCGCACTGGCCATCTCCGTGATGCGCAAGCACCGGCTCGCGGAGCGGCTGCTGGTCGATGTCATCGGATTGCCCTGGGAGGAAGTGCACGCCGAGGCTTGCCGGTGGGAGCACGTGATGAGCGAAGACGTCGAGCGTCGGCTTGTGCAAGTCCTCAATAACCCGACCACGTCGCCGTTCGGCAACCCGATTCCCGGGCTGTTGGATTTGGGTGTCGGGCCCGGGTTCGGCGACCAGGAGCCCAATCTGGTGCGGTTGACGGAGTTGCCGGCCGGATCACCCGTCGCGGTCGTGGTGCGTCAGCTCACCGAACACGTGCAGGGCGACATCGACCTGATCACCCGTCTCAAGGACGCCGGCGTCGTTCCCAACGCCCGTGTGACCGTCGAGACCAACCCGGCCGGCGGCGTGACGATCGTGATACCGGGCCACGAGAACGTGAGCCTGCCGCACGAGATGGCGCACGCCGTCAAGGTCGAAAAGGTCTAAGCCTCAGACGGCTCGTCGGCCGAACGCCCGACGAGGCGGCAGGCACACACCGAGGCGCTTGGCCAGCCGGTAACCGGTGACAGCCAGTTCGCGAATGTGCTCAGGCCGTAGGCCCGATTGCAGGGCCTGATCGAGCATGCCTGCCATCCGGTGGCCGGGTTGGCAGTGCAGCGCGGCCTCCAGCGACACCCCGGCCAGGGGGCCGTCGCCGCGGACATAGGCGCTGAACGCGAGCAGCACCAGTGCCTCCACCCGCCACGGCGTTGGCAGTCTGCGCGACAGCAGTGCCCACAGCGACTCGGCCTCCCCCGCGGTTTGGCCGACCGCCAGGGCGTACAGCGTGTCACGTACCTCCACATCGCCCAGCGCGCAGGCCAGGCCTGCGAGCTCTGCATCGGAGAGCTGTTGTCCCTTTCCAACACGGACCGCCGCGGCCATGGCGTCCTCGATGTCACGGCGGACGCAGGCAGCCGGATCAGCACGGTGTGCGGCGTCACGCGAGGCGACCTGTGCGGCGGTCAGATCGGCCAGCGCCGCGCTTCGGGCCCGGTCGTCGACCGCGATGACGGCCTGCAGATCAGCGCGCCGCGCATATAGGCGACGGCCGTCGAGCACTGCCGCCACCGCCAGCGGCGACGCGGACGGGTCATCGATAACGCCGCCCGCGCCGCAGCCGTCCACGCAGTGCCAGCGCCCCCCGGCGGCCACCCGGTCCACCACGTGTGCGGCCCACAGCACGATGTCGCGCTGTGACAGCTCCTCGGTGAGCGTCGCGCACAGGTCGCGGTACTGCTCGTTGCACATCGGGCAGCCGGCACCGTCGGCGTCGACGATGACCGCGATGGCCGCCTCCGGGCCGGCGGCGGCGGCAACCTCCGCGAGAGGGCCGATCCGGTCAACCAGCGCCTCAGCGAGGTCGACCCGCATCACCGACCCCAGTTCGCCGTCGTCGATCGAAATCAGCACCAGCGATTTCTCCGGCACGAAGCCCAGCACGGCCGGGAGTGCGGCGATCACCGCGCCGGGGCGATTCAGTTCAAAGTCAGGTCGCTGCTTGGTCATGGCGCACACGCTGGCAACCAGCACTGTCAGCCCGCCGGCGGCGCGGACCGCGCCGAGGGTGCGCTGTGCACAAACTCGCAGCTGGGGACAACACGTGAACGGATTGTTCACACGTATGTCGCCTTGCTCGGCGTGCACGCGGCCGAGAACCGGCGTAGATGTTTCTTCATGGGTTCGATGCTGGAATACGAGATGGTCGTCATCGGGTCAGGTCCCGGCGGGCAGAAGGCTGCCATCGCGGCGGCCAAGCTGGGCAAATCGGTCGCGGTCGTCGAGCAGCGGCAGATGCTGGGCGGGGTCTGCGTCAACACCGGCACGATCCCGTCGAAGACGCTGCGCGAGGCGGTGCTGTACCTGACCGGGATGAACCAGCGCGAGCTGTACGGCGCGAGCTATCGGGTCAAGGACAAGATCACACCGGCCGACCTGCTGTCGCGAACTCAGCATGTCATCGGCAAGCAAGCCGACGTGGTGCGCAACCAGCTGATGCGTAACCGGGTCGATCTCATTCCCGGGCAGGGCCGGTTTCGCGACGAACACACCCTGCTGGTCGAAGACCATTCCCGCGGTGAACGCACCACGGTCAGCGGCGAACGCATCATCATCGCCACCGGCACCAAACCGGCCCGTCCCGAGGGGGTGGAATTCGACGAGCAGCGGGTGCTCGACTCCGACGGCATCCTCGACCTCAAATCGATCCCAGCTTCGATGGTCGTGGTCGGCGCGGGCGTGATCGGCGTCGAGTACGCGTCGATGTTCGCCGCGCTGGGCACCAAGGTCACCATTGTTGAAAAGCGCGACGCCATGCTGGATTTCTGCGATCCCGAGATCATCGAGGCGTTGCGTTTCCACCTGCGCGACCTCGCGGTCACGTTCCGATTCGGCGAAGAGGTCACCACCGTCCGGGTCGGCGAGCAAGGCACCGTCACCAGCCTTGCCAGCGGCAAGAAGATTCCCGCCGAAACGGTGATGTATTCGGCGGGACGCCAAGGCCAAACCGAGCACCTCGACCTCGAGAACGCGGGCTTAGAAGCCGACAACCGTGGACGGATTTTCGTCGACGAGGACTTCCGGACCAAGGTCGACCACATCTACGCCGTCGGCGACGTCATTGGCTTTCCCGCGCTCGCCTCGACCTCGATGGACCAGGGCCGGGTAGCCACCTGCCACGCGTTCGGCGAGTCGGTGCGCGGCCTGACCGCACTGCAGCCGATCGGCATCTACTCGATCCCGGAGATTTCCTACGTCGGCGCCACCGAGGTTGCTCTCACCAAGGACTCAGTGCCGTATGAGGTGGGCGTCGCCCGCTATCGCGAACTGGCCCGCGGTCAGATCGCCGGTGATTCCTACGGGATGCTCAAGCTGCTGGTCTCCACCGAGGACCTGAAGTTGCTCGGGGTACACATTTTCGGCAGCAACGCCACCGAGATGGTGCACATCGGGCAGGCCGTGATGGGCTGCGAGGGCACCGTCGAATACCTGGTCGACGCGGTGTTCAACTACCCGACGTTCTCCGAGGCCTACAAGGTCGCGGCGCTGGATGTGATGAACAAGGTGCGCGCGCTCAATCAGTTCAGCTGAATCTCAACACTCGTCGTCGAAGGCAGCCGGCGGCACGTCGCCGGGGCCACCGGCCTCAGCGCGCGCCAAAAGATCGGTGATGTGCTGGTCGAACGGTGACGAGAAGGACAGATTCTCCGCGCACCCGCCGCCTTGCGGGCCGCCGATCACCCCGGTGACCGTCGAGCCGCTGATCCAGGGCGCGCCGCTGGTGCCCTCGACCAGGCCTGCGCACGGCAGCTCCGGATAGCCACCGTCGCTGATTCCCGTGCTGGCCTGACAGCCGATGGGCATGCCGCCGACGCCGACACGGTAGGCGACCACGTTGACCCGGCTGCCTTTCGCCGGTGCAGAACCCAGCGACAGCGCCGAACCGACCTGGGCTTCGACCGATCCGCCGTCGGCGCGGCCGACCCGGGCGATCGCGTAGTCGGCCCGCGGATCCTTGTTGGCCACCCACCGCGGATCCAGGTACAGCGCACCCAACGTCCACACCT
This sequence comes from Mycobacterium sp., assembly GCF_035623875.1. Classification (GTDB taxonomy): domain Bacteria; phylum Actinomycetota; class Actinomycetes; order Mycobacteriales; family Mycobacteriaceae; genus Mycobacterium. The sequence continues at coordinate 10,682 of NZ_DASPSP010000179.1, forward strand.
CGTCAGGCGTGGCTTTGCCGGCGAAACCGGGGACGAAGGTCGCTGGGCCACCGCCGCCCAGGCAATGCGCGGCGGTCAGCACCAGATTGCCCGCCGCCGAGTGCAACACCGAGCCGGTGCAGGTGTGCAGGTCGCTGCCGCCGAGGAAAATCGCGCCCACCCGCGGATCAGGATTCACTGGTGCCGCGATGACCCGGTTCGCAGCATCGGCTATGTGGTCCGCGGCTTGTTCGGGTTTGCTGGTGCCAGTTGCAGAAGGTGGCTGGTGCCCGCAGGCCGCCAGTAACGAGACCAAGACCGTTGAGCCCACCGCTGCCGCCAGAATGCGCATCGCTGTCGATCATGCCCGATCGGGTGAGCGCGGGCACGCAGAGCAGCGCTCGCTCGGCAAATTCGGCGCTGCGCGAAATGGGTATCAGCGTGGAATGCGGTCGGAACCGCCCGCGTTCCCGAACACACAGGCACGCGATCCGGCAGCGGGTCCGGTATCCGTGGGCAGCCGAATTGAGAGACACTATCTGGACAAAGTGCGGCACACCGCGCCGTGCAAGGAGGCAACAGCGATGGGCCACAACCAGCCCCCCGACACACCCGACAGGGAGCAGCGTTACCAGCCCGGGCAGAACGGCATGTACGAGCTCGAGTTCCCGGCGCCGCAGTTGTCGTCGTCGGATGGCCGCGGCCCGGTTTTGGTGCACGCTTTGGAAGGCTTTTCTGACGCCGGTCATGCGATCCGGCTGGCCGCCGGCCACCTCAAGCACACGCTGGACACCGAACTGGTGGCCTCGTTCGCGATCGACGAGCTGCTCGACTATCGGTCGCGGCGCCCACTGATGACATTCAAGACCGATCGCTTCACCCACTACGACGATCCCCAGCTAAGCCTTTACGCCATGCATGACAGTGTCGGGACGCCGTTTTTGCTGCTGGCCGGCATGGAGCCGGATCTGATGTGGGAGCGGTTCATCACCGCGGTACGGTTGTTGGCCGAGCGCCTGGGTGTGCGGCAGACCATCGGCCTGGGCACGATCCCGATGGCCGTTCCGCACACGCGGCCGGTGACGATGACGGCGCACTCCAACAACCGCGAGCTGATCGCCGACTTCACACCGTGGATCGCCGAGGTCCAGGTGCCTGGCAGCGCGTCGAACCTGCTGGAATACCGGATGGCTCAGCACGGCCACGAGGTGGTCGGCTTCACCGTGCATGTCCCGCACTATTTGGCACAGACGGACTATCCGGCCGCCGCGCAGGCACTGCTGGAGCAGGTCGCCAAGACCGGATCGCTGCAGCTGCCGCTGAAAGCGCTCGAAGAGGCGGCGGTCGACATCCAGGCCAAGGTCGACGAGCAGGTTGAGGCCAGCTCGGAGGTCGCTCAAGTGGTGGCTGCGCTGGAGCGACAGTACGATGCCTTCATTGCCGCTCAGGAGAACAGGTCTCTGCTGACGCGGGATGAGGATCTGCCTAGCGGCGACGAGCTCGGCGCGGAGTTCGAGCGATTCCTTGCTCAGCAGGCCGAGAAAAAGTTTGACGACGACGATCCGACCTGAGCGCCCCTCCCGGGCCCGACAGCGAGGTTGGCGACATGACCCAGCGGAAGCCCAATCTGCGCCCGGTCCGGGAAGTCACGCCGTCGCTGCAATTCCGAACGGTGCACGGGTATCGACGCGCGTTCCGGATCGCCGGCTCGGGTCCAGCGATCCTGCTGATTCACGGGATCGGTGACAACTCCACTACCTGGCAGACCGTTCAAGCCAAGCTCGCGCAGCGGTTCACGGTCATCGCCGTCGACCTGCTGGGCCACGGTCAGTCGGACAAGCCACGGGCGGACTATTCGGTCGCGGCGTACGCCAACGGGATGCGCGACTTGCTTTCCGTGCTCGACATCGAGCGGGTCACCGTGGTCGGCCATTCGCTGGGTGGCGGGGTAGCGATGCAGTTCGCTTACCAGTTCCCGCACCTGGTCGAGCGGCTGGTCCTGGTCGGCGCAGGCGGCGTCACCAAAGACGTCAATATCGTGTTGCGGCTGGCATCGTTGCCGATGGGCAGCGAGGCGCTGGCGCTGCTGCGGCTGCCGCTGGTGCTGCCGGCTCTGCAGCTCGTCGGACGCGCGGCCGGCCTGGTGTTGCGATCAACCGGAGTGGGCCACGACCTGCCGGACGTGCTGCGGGTGCTGGCCGACTTACCGGAGCCGATGGCCTCTGCGGCGTTCACCCGGACACTACGGGCGGTGGTGGACTGGCGTGGTCAGATGGTCACCATGCTCGACCGATGTTATTTGACTCAGTCCGTTCCGGTGCAAATCATCTGGGGCACAGACGATGTGGTAGTGCCCGTCAGTCACGCCCGGATGGCGCATGCCGCGATGCCAGGTTCCCGTTTGGAGATTTTCGAGCGCTCAGGGCATTTCCCCTTCCACGACGATCCCGACCGTTTCATCGAGGTGGTCGAGCGCTTCATCGACACCACCGAGCCCGCCGAGTACGACCAGACCGCGCTGCGCGAGCTGCTCCGCAGCGGCGGCGGCGCTCAAACCGTCTCCGGACCGGTCGACACCCGTGTCGCCGTGTTGAATGCCATGGGGTCCGACGAGCGTAGCGCCACTTGACCAGCTCTTAAAGGCGACGCCGTATCGTCGGTGTATGGGCCGCGCCGGCGACGATGCAGAGCGAAGCGATGGGGTGGGGGCACCTCCCGCTTGCGGGGGCAAGCGGCGCGCATGAGCTTCGATGTCACGGTGTTGCGCGTGTTCACCGACTCAGCTGGGAATTTCGGCAATCCGCTGGGCGTCGTCGACGCCAGCACCGTCGAGCTCCAGTGGCACCAGCGCCTGGCGACTCAATTAGGCTACAGCGAAACGATTTTCGTCGATTTGCCGAGTGCTGGATCTACCACTGCGCATGCTCGTATCTACACCCCGCGCACCGAACTGCCATTTGCCGGACATCCGACGGTCGGAGCGTCATGGTGGTTGCGCGCTAGGGGTACGCCCATCCGGACGCTGCAGGTGCCGGCCGGGATTGTCCAGGTGAGCTACCGCGACGAGGTCACGACGATCAGCGCCCGCTCGGAATGGGCTCCGGAGTTCGCAATTCACGATCTCGAATCGCTCGATGACCTCGCAGCCGCCAACCCCGCCGACTTCCCCGACGATGTGGCGCACTACCTGTGGACATGGACCGACGAGTCGGCCGGATCACTGCGCTCCCGGTTCTTCGCGGCCAATCTGGGTGTGGTCGAAGACGAAGCGACGGGATCCGCTGCCGTGCGAATGACCGAATACCTCAGCCGCGATTTGACCATCACCCAGGGCAAGGGATCGGTGATCCAGACCACCTGGAGCCCGGAGGGCTGGGTCCAGGTTGCCGGTCGGGTAGTCGACGACGGTGTCACGCACTTCGTCTGACGGCAATCCTGCTTGGTGCTAAAGCGGTTTCGGCATCCGCACTGTTCAGTCCTTGCGGTGCAACACCGCGGTGAGGTGGTGTTGCAACGGCTGTCCGACAGCGCGCATCTGCAGCGAATACGACAGTTCGTCGCCATCGAGTCGGAAGCGCCGGCCCAGGGCGGTGACCTCTTTGGCGGTGGGTGTCAGACCGATGTTTACCGCGGTCATCTCGAGCTCGATCGTCGTGCCCTCGGCGGCGTATGTGCCTAGATCGATTTCGGTGATGCCGCTTGGGTGGGCGAGCACCAGTTCAACGTGACCGGGTCGCGGTACCCGAAGATATCCCGTCTCGGCATGCAGCGGCTTCCCATCGGTTGCGGCCCTGGTTTTTTGGCCGTAGACCAAAAACGGCTTGCCCACATGGGAAAACGCGACTTCCTCCAGGTAGTCGAACGGCTCGATTGTGGGGTATGTCCCGGACCCACGACCCTGCCATGTGCCGAGCAGCGGAGCGAGCGCTTGCAGATCGGGGTGCAGGTCAGGCGCCACCCCGCCAGCCTAGTCCCGCGACGCATTAGGCGGTGTGTACGTCCGACGTGCGTACATGCTCTGGACGGAAGCCCCGACCGACAACAATCGGTGGGATGAACTGCAATGGGCCGCGGCCGACGAATTTCGGAATACGGATCGGCGAAAGGTCGCCGATCAAAAAGGGTTCGACCGCCCGGTTCTGGATGAATACCTGGCCGGCCTGGATGATCCGGGTGGGCAGCTCGCGCCGGCGCTGCACCTTGGCGAGGTCGGCATCGGTCAACCGACCTTCGCGCAGCGGCTCACAGAGGATGTTCGCTGCGGCCACCGCGTCGGCAACAGCGAGGTTGATACCGACGCCACCGGCCGGTGACATGGCATGCGCGGCATCGCCGATGCACAGCAAACCGCTACGCCACCACGTCTTGAGCCGATCCACCCGCACATCGAGCTGGCTGGTCTCGTCCCAGGAGTGCAAATCGTTGACGTGGTCACGCAACCTCGGCAGCGCCGATGCCAGACGCTCTTTGAACGCCTCCAATGAACCGTCTCGCGGGTTCTGTCCCTTCGGCATCAGATGCGCGACCTGCCAGTAGTCGCCGCGGTAGATCATGGCCAACAGCAGGCCCTTGCGGACTATCCCGAACAGCTCCTGGGGATCGCCCGGGCGCCATTTCAGCCGGAACCACAAGACATCCATCGGCGAGCTCGCGCTGGCGATCTCCAAACCCGCCGCCGCGCGGACGGCCGATACGCGCCCGTCGGCGCCGATCACCAACTCGGCACGCACCTCCAGTTCCGGCGTGCGCACCCCGACGACCCGGCCGCCCTCGACAATCACATCCTTGACCTCCGCATTGCGGATCAAGGTGAATTCCGGATAGGCACTGGCCTTTTCGGCGAGAAAGTCCAGGAAATCCCACTGCGGCATCAATGCGATGTAAGGCTGTTTGAAGCCAAGCCATTTGAGCGCATCGAAGTTCCCGAAGGTCCGAACTGAACCGTCGCCGTCAAGGGCAATGCGGTTGATCTTGGTGTGCGGTAGACGCAGGAATTCATCGATGAATCCCAGCTCGTCCATAATCCGCATGGTGGTCGGATGCACAGTGTCGCCGCGGAAGTCGCGCAGAAAGTCGTTGTGCTTTTCCAAGACAACGACCTGGATTCCGGCGCGGGCCAGCAACAAAGCATGAACCAGGCCCGCGGGACCGCCACCGGTAACACAAACCTGGGTTCGCAGAACGCGAGTCATGTCCCGACACTACCCGTGGGCGGCTGACTCACTGGCAGGCTGTGGACGGACCGGTCAACCGGATGCGGACACCTTGCGGTGCGCGCGCAGCGCCTGGATCTCGCGCTCGAAATCGTCTGCAGACGAGAAGGACCGGTACACCGAGGCGAATCGCAGATAGGCCACCTCGTCGAGTTCTCGCAGCGGACCGAGAATCGCAAGGCCGACCTCGTGGCTAGGGACTTCTGGTGACCCGTTGGCCCGTACCGCGTCTTCGACCTGCTGGGCCAGCAGATTCAGGGCGTCGTCGTCGACTTGGCGACCCTGGCAGGCCCGACGCACACCGCTGATCACCTTCTCGCGGCTGAACGGTTCGGTGACACCGCTGCGCTTGACAACCGCTAGCACCGCGGTCTCCACGGTGGTGAATCGCCGTCCGCACTCCGGGCATGACCTACGGCGTCGGATTGCCTGACCCTCGTCGGTCTCCCGGGAGTCGACCACCCGGGAATCGGGATGGCGACAGAACGGACAGTGCATGACCGCTCCTTCGCCGCGCCGACAACGGGATGTCTGAGACCACCCCGAGCGTACCTGCGCACTCCCCGCGGGCCTAGCGTCAACGGAGGTCGCGCCCGGTGTACGCGGCCGTCACGGCACCGATCAACAGCCATCGAGCCATTCATGTTTCGGCGGTGCACGGTGAAGCCCTCAGCCCACCGGTGCGATCAACGTCTGACCGGCGGCCACCGTCGCGGAGTCGAGGTCGTTGAGTTCGCGGATGCGCGCGGCGACCTGACCGGTAGGCGCATCGGGTGCTACCCGGGCGGCCAAATGCTGCAGCGTCTCCCCTGGCTCGACCCGGACCACGGCGAGCCGGTCGGGCATGTGGGCCGCCGCCTGGTCGGAGCCGGCCCGCAGCATGTCACCGAAGTGCGCCACCAGCCCGAGCCACACGGTGATCAGCGCCGCGAGCAGGGCCAGCGCCACCGTGGTCGCCGGCGTAATCGGACGCGGCCGATGTGACGCCGTCGACATCAATACTCCGGTGCCCCGGTAACGCGGGCGCGCAGCGACCGGTCGGGGCGGCTGCGGACCCCGGGCACCGGGCCGGCCAGGGCGGCCTGCCGGACGCACCTGGACGGGCCGGCAACGGATCGGCGCGCTGGGCGAGATCGTCTCGATGGGCATCATGTGCGTTCCTCCACTCGGCTAGTTGTCGATCACCTGTTCGAAGTGTAATCGATAATGCGTTCGAATTCCGAACATGTGATCGACGTGTTGCACACGCCGCAGACGATAGGGCACGCCACCGACAACTTTCGCAGCCGCAACAGGGGCAACATCCCGACACGCCTCGAACACATGTTTGATCTCGGCGCTGGATGCGGCTACATTCGTTCGTATGAGCGACAGCGACACACCGGACGGCGACCTCGGCCGCACTGCGCGATCTGCGGATACGGGGCTCACACCGAGACAGCGCACGATTCTGGACGTCATCCGCGCCTCGGTCACCAGTCGCGGATATCCGCCGAGCATCCGGGAAATCGGGGACGCGGTAGGCCTGACGTCGACGTCCTCGGTAGCTCACCAATTGCGCACACTCGAGCGCAAGGGCTATCTCCGCCGTGACCCCAACCGCCCACGCGCCGTTGACGTTCGCGGCGCCGACGACACCGGGAGGCCGACGGTTCTCACCGACGTCTCGGGCTCGGACGCGCTGCCAGAACCCACCTTCGTCCCCGTGTTGGGGCGCATCGCGGCCGGCGGCCCGATCCTTGCCGAGGAAGCTGTCGAAGACGTCTTCCCGCTGCCGCGCGAACTCGTCGGCGACGGCGCGCTGTTCCTGCTCAAGGTGGTCGGTGACTCGATGGTCGATGCCGCGATTTGCGACGGCGACTGGGTCGTGGTCCGTCAGCAGAACGTGGCCGACAACGGCGACATCGTGGCGGCGATGATCGACGGGGAGGCCACCGTCAAGACCTTCAAGCGCACCGGTGGCCAGGTTTGGCTGATGCCGCACAACCCGGCCTTCGACCCCATCCCGGGCAACGACGCCGCCGTGCTCGGCAAAGTCGTCACGGTGATCCGCAAGATCTGACTACAGCGGCCCAGGCCGCTACTGGGCCTTGGTGAAACCGTTGGCCTGCGCGATTTCTTCGGTGGCGAACCAGATTTCGGCCAGCGTGTCCTCGTATAGTTCGCTGTCGGGCATGTAGTAGACGCCAAAACTGGCGTTGGCCTTAACCGGGTATCCGTCGGGCACCTGGTACGGGTCGTCCATCGGAAGGTGAATCGCCAACTGACCAGGCGCAATTGGCGCAGCGACTGCCAAGTAAGTGGTGTCCTCTTCGGTGTCCGCTGCTGCATGTCGCCCGCTTCGGAGTTCGCTCGCTGTTGGGATCCGCGTCGGAGCCGTATCCACCGCGTCGGGATCTTCGTCGAAGTGTTCGCCTAGGTCTTTGTCAAACCCGGAAAACTCAGCGGGACTTTCGATTTCGTCGGACGGCGGCTCGCCAACCAAGTCGTCACGCCCTGGTGGCGTCCAGTCCCTGACCAACTGGTTGGGCAGGCGCACGGTTCGCGGACGCAGCGCCGCCCGGTAGTCGTCGGACAAGCTCGACGACGCGAGATCGCTCTCGGCCTCCGGTGACCACTGTGAAACAGACTCGGTGGCGGCCTGATAGCCGGTGTCGCCACCACGGCCAAGTTTGGCGGCCTCGGCCTTACGCCAGGCTGCGCGGCGTCGACGCCTTCTCACGGCCGCCGGCGCGACCATCCCGACCAGCAGCAGCAGCACCGCAGCGACGCCGACCGGCAACAACCACCGATGCCAGTTCAGCACGCTCCGCCCACCGTGGGTCGACGCCGAACCGGCCGGCGTCTTCTGCCCCGGTACCTGCAGGCCCGACAGTGCCGACGCCAAGTTCGCCGGTTGGGTGCTGAACGTGTTCTTCGCCTGATTCCAGGCGATCTGGCCACCGGTGAACTTCTGCGTGATCACGTCCTTATGCACCGTCTGCTCGCCCACCGGTGCACCCAGTTTGCCGGTCGGTCCGAGGAGTTTGTCCCATGCGGCCCTAATGGCGCCGCGAACCACAAGCGCGCCGTGGTCGGGCGTCCAGAAGATCACCGGCATGTCGTTGGCGGCAAACGCACACACCCGGCTGGCTGGCTTGAGACCGCCGTCAGCCTCGTTTGCGATCGGGAAGCCGAGGGCGCCGCCCGGGCCGCCCAGCGACTCGTATTTCGCCAGAATGTCACCCTCGACGGCGTTGGCGCCGGTGGCCGGGCTGAAGAAGATCTTGCCGCCGGCGAAGTTTTGGGCCAGCCCGTCGCCGCCTATCGGATACTGATCGCCTTGTTTGGCGCCCAACGGGCCCGGGGGGCCGCCTGCTGCCCGCCACGCCATGTTGATCGCCGCGGTCGGATCGATGGGTACCTGCAGATCGGTGAGCTGGCTCGCCAGATTGGGTGGATCGGTGGTGAACGCTTTGGTCAGCCTGTTCCATGACACCCGGCCGCTGCTGAAGGCCTGGGTGGCGATTTCGCCGTCGTAGGTTTCATCGCTGACCGGGACGCCGAGAGCACCACCGGAGCTGCCCAGTTTGTCCCACGCGGCGTTGATCGCCCCGCGGACGACGAACGCGCCGTGGTCGGCGGTCCAGTAGATCAGCGGCTTGTCGCTGGCCGAGAAGGTGCTGACCCGGCTGTCGGGGCCTGCCAGCCCGCGTGCTTCGTTCATCGTGGGAAAGCCCAGGTCGCTGGCCGCCGGGCCGCCGAGAGCCTCGTACTTGTCCAGGATGGCGCCCATCATCGACCTGGGGCCGGTAGCCGGCGTGAAGAACATCTTGCCGTGCACGAAGTCCTGGGCGAATCCTGCGCCGGCGGGGTACGCCTCACCCTGTTTGGCGCCGAGATCCGAATTGTCGCCGCCGGCGTCCTTCCACGCCGCGGTCATCGCATTGTCGGCGTCGCCCAGCGGGGATGCCGCCGCGACGGGCGCCAACATTGCCGTGCACACTCCCAAGGCTGTCGCCAGTGCCACCAAACCAAGCGCCGCACGCCCTACGACGGTGTCCGATCGACGTTGCTGCCCTGCCATCACACCTCCCGGCGGCCGCCCCATCCGCAGTCTGTGGCCAGTTTCGACCGCTCGGCGGGCCGGCACAACTGTGGTCCGGCCGACGGCGATTGCGGTGTCATATCGAAGACCCTACGGAAGGGATATCACGTCGACGGCGAAATGATGTCCACAACATTGCTCGGTGTCGCATTCCGCTCATCCGATTCTGCGTTACGGTGCCGGATACCGGGGTGGTCCCCGTGGCGATGTGGCAATCGGAAACGGAGCGGACATGGGTGCTTCCGGACCGGTCTGGTCCGTGATCGTTGCCGTCATCGCTGGGCTCGTCCTGTTCGACTACCTGCTCAGCGTCCGCCGCGCCCACACGCCGACGTTGCGCGAAGCGGCGCTGTGGTCGGCCGTCTACCTCGGAATTGCGATCATGTTCGGCGTTGGGGTTTGGGCCTTTGGCGGGACATCCTTGGGCGTCCAATATTTCGCCTGTTACGTGAGCAATGAAGCCCTCTCTATCGACAATCTGTTCGTCTTTTTATTCATCGTGAGCAGCTTCGCTGTACCGCGGATCGCCCAGCAGAAAGTGCTGTTATTCGGCATCCTGCTGGCGCTGGCCGCGCGCACCGGATTCATCTTTATCGGCGCAGCACTGATCACGATCTTCGACTGGGCGTTCTACCTGTTCGCGATCGTCTTGCTGATCATGGCAGCCAACCTGGCCAGGACCTCGGAATCGCAACGCCGCAAGACGGATACGGTGCTCATCCGCATCGCTAGACGGTTGGTGCACACCTCCGAGAACTATGACGGCGACCGGTTGTTCACTATCGAGCACGGTCGTCGGGTGATGACGCCGATGCTGCTGGTCATGATCGCCGTCGGCGGGGCGGACGTATTGTTCGCATTCGACTCGATCCCAGCGCTGTTCGGGCTGTCCCAGAACGTCTACCTGGTGTTCTCGGCCACCGCGTTGTCGTTGTTGGGCCTACGGCAGCTGTATTTTCTGATCGACGGTCTGCTCGACCGGCTGGTGTACCTGTCCTACGGTCTCGCGACGATCTTGGCTTTCATCGGTGTGAACCTGATGCTGCAGGCGTTGCACGACAACAACGTTCCTTTTATCAACGGCGGCAACCCGGTCCCAGTCGGGGAACTGAGCACGACGTTGTCGTTGACGCTGATCATCGTCATCCTGCTCATGACGACGTTGGCTTCGTTGCTCTCGCCACGCGGACGCGCGCAGCACGCCGTCGCCGGGGCCCGTCGGCACGCGACGGAGTACCTCAATCGGGACAACGCCGCTGACATGAAACAGCAGGAAAAACTGTTCACTCGGCTGCTCACCGAAGAAGACGAGATCACGGCGCTCCCAACGAAATACCGCAGCAAAATCCGGCGGGAAGCCGAGCTGATGGAGCTGCTCGGGCAGGCTCACCGGGCGCACGACGCCTACCAGCCCGGTGGCCTCGGTTAGACGCCGAGGCTGCGGCCGATGATTTCCTTCATGATTTCGGTGGTGCCGCCGTAGATCGTCTGCACCCGCGCATCGAGATAGGCCCGCGCAATTGGGTATTCGCGCATGTAGCCGTAGCCACCGTGTAACTGCAGGCAGCGATCGATCAGGTGCACCTGCTTCTCGGTGGAATACCACTTCGCCATCGCGGCCTGCTCGGCAGTCAACTTCTCGTCGAGGTGTAAGCGGATGTATTCGTCGACCATGATGCGGACCGCGGTGGCCTCGGTCGCCAACTCGGCCAGCAGAAATCGGCTGTTCTGAAAACTACCGATTGATCTGCCAAAAGCCTTGCGCTCCTTGGTGTATTGCAGCGTCTGCTCCAGCACGGTCTCCATTGCCGTGGCCGCCATGATGGCGATCGAAATTCGTTCCTGCGGCAGGTTTTTCATCAGGTAGATAAAACCCAGGCCCTCGTCACCGAGCAGATTCTCGGCGGGAACCTTGACATCGGTAAACGACAGCTCAGCGGTGTCCTGGGCGTCCAAACCGATCTTGTCCAGATGCCGGCCGCGCTCGAAGCCCTCCATCCCGCGTTCGACGGCCAGCAGCGAAAAGCCTTGCGCGCCCTTGTCCGGATCGGTCTGGGCCACCACGATCACCAGGTCGGAGTTGATGCCGTTGGTGATGAACGTTTTCGACCCGTTGAGCACGTAGTGGTCACCTTGCTTGACCGCGCGGGTCTTGATGCCCTGCAAGTCGCTGCCGGTGCCCGGCTCGGTCATGGCGATCGCGGTGATCAACTCGCCGGTGCAGAACTTCGGCAGCCAGCGCTCCTTCTGCTCGTCGTTGGCCAACCGCAGCAGATAGGGCGCGACAACATCGTTGTGCAGCCCGAACCCGATTCCGCTGTAGCGGCCCGCAGTGGTCTCCTCGGTGATGATCGTGTTGTAGCGGAAGTCGGGGTCGCCGCCGCCGCCGTACTGCTCGGGCACCGCCATGCCCAGGAAGCCCTGCTTACCGGCCTCCAACCAGACCCCGCGGTCGACGATCTTCGCCTTCTCCCACTCGTCGTGGTAGGGGGCGACGTGGCGGTCCAGGAACGCCCGGTAGGACTCCCGGAACAAGTCATGCTCGGGTTCGAACAGCGTGCGCTGATACTTGACGGCGCTACCCATGGATGACCTCCGGCGGGGTGGGGACTCTGCCGCCAAGATATACCAACTACCAACCGGATGGTTGGGCGGCCCGCGTACCCACCCGGGCTTACAGTCAGCGAGGTGGACGAGACGATCCTGGTGGAGGAACGCGGGCAGCTGCTCGAGTTCTCCTACACCGACATGCTGTGCTACGCCGGGCCGTACTCACCGGCGGGTGTGGCCAATGCCTTGAAGGTGATGCAGCGGGCGTTTGCGGCGTTATCCCCGAATCGACCGCCGCAGCGGCGCTCGATCGTCATTCGCACCGCCTTCCAGGGGCCGGGGGCACGCGACGGCTTCGAAGTGGTCACCCGCGCGGTGACCGACGGCCGCTACACGGTCGATCTGGCCTTGGCGCGCCCCGACCGCGGCCGGCTGCTGCAAAGTTTCGTCTTCCAGGTCACCATCGCCGACCGCACGGCGACTCTGCTTCTGCGCAAGGGGTTCGTCACCGCGGAATTCATCGATCTCGCCGGCAAATCCGACCGTAATCAGGCCGAAGAGGCGCAACTGGACCAGCTCAAGCTCGACCTGGCGCAGCGGCTGCT
>NZ_DASPSP010000189.1:0-7074 GCF_035623875.1 Mycobacterium sp.
CTGCCCAGCCGCGATGAGCATCCGCGCGATTTCGACAACATCCAGGAGTGGATCAGTCACACCGCCGAGTCCTACGTGCGCATCTCGGACGCGCGTCTGGAACTGCCTCGCGCGGAACCGCATATGGAAGGTCACAACATCTGGATCGGCAACCATCCGGGCAGCCTGCTGGCGTTTCCGATAGCCGATCTGGCCGAGCACCTGATGGAAAACCTGTGGTTCTTCGCGGCGAACGGCTACCCGATCGTCGATGACATCAACGGCCGCGCCGTCCCTGGCCTGGAACGGTTTTCCGCGCTACCGCATGCCGACGACCCGATTCCGCTGTCGTTCGTCGAGCAGTACACACTCACCGAGTCGAGCGCGGAACTGGCAATCGCCGCTAACAACGGGGTGCTGATGTTGCAGGCGATGGGTCTCGGCGGCTGGACCTACGACGGGCTCAATCGGTTGTCGGTGTTGGGTGGCTCCGGTGACCCGAGCGCACCCGGGTTGGGCTTCGTCGCCGACGACGACGAGCGTTGGCCCTTCCCCAATGTCACCGGGCTGCCCGGATACTTCGAGACGCTCAGCCCGCCGCACGTGCCGTCGGTAGCGGCGGGAGTAGACAAGCTGGTTGCGCGAAAGTACGGCCTCGGCGGGCCGTTTCACACCGATACCCAAGGGCCGTGGTCGGATACACCGAAGGTGCGCGCTTCGGCGCTGCCACCCGATGGCATTCAGGAGCTCGTCACGGTCGAGGCTTCCTACATCTACGATGCCTTCGGAAAGCTGCCCGGCACCGTGCCGACCGTGCACGTGCTGATGTATCTACAGGCGCAACATCTCGACGTCGACTTCTACGACGAGTTCTTCGGCCCGGGCGCCTACCTGCCCACACACGCCGATCACCAGGCCCGCTGGCATTAATGCGCGCGGCGTCAAGCAGAGACGGGTACGTACACCCCTCGTCCCTGGGCCATTGCTTCGAGGCTGTCATAAGCGATCCACACGAATCCGCCTTCGCCCCAACCAGTCCCAAGCTGTTCTGAACCCGACCCAAGGGCACCCGCCGCGGCGAGCGCGAGCATCGAACGCCTGCCGAACCGTGCATCCATGAGTCCCTCCTGGTTCGCGGACTGTCAGGTGCCGGCAGGGGTGAAGGAGTCCGGGTCGGCGACGTCCCAATCCGACCGCCAGGTGGGCGGCGCATGGTCGAGCAACGCTGCCGGCGCAAGCCATTCGTAAAGCTCCGCATACGAACGTTGTGAGGTCGGCGATACGCGCTTGCGCAGCATTTGCGGGTTTAGCATCGACGGGTGGCAGACGCCCATCGAGGCCATAAGGCGCATCGCCTGGGCGACGGTGGCCCGCTGGTAGTGGTACACGCGTTCGCTTTTGTCGGTGACATCGAGAGCTCGAGCCCGATACGGATCCTGGGTCGCGACGCCGACCGGGCAGTGGTTAGTGTGACACCGCTGAGATTGGATGCAGCCCAGGGCCATCATCATCGCTCGGGCCGAGTTGGTGTAATCCGCGCCCTGGATCAGGCGCTTGACGATGTCGTTTCCGGAGGCGACCTTCCCGCTCGCCCCGATCCGTATCCTGTCCCGCAGCCCCGTTCCCACCAAGGCGTTGTGGACGATCATCAATCCGTCGGTGAGCGGAAGACCAACGTTGTCTTCGTATTCCAACGGCGCCGCCGCGGTTCCGCCTTCGGCGCCGTCGACGATGATGAAGTCGGGCGTCACCCCTTCGGCCAGCATCGCCTTGCAGGTCGCCAGCACATCGACCCGGGAACCGACACACAGCTTGAAGCCCACCGGTTTCCCGCCAGCCAATTCACGCAGCCGCGCCACGAACATGATCAGTTCGCGCGGTGTGTGAAACGCCGAATGTGCCGCCGGGCTGACACACTTCTGGCCGACCGGAACTCCTCGGTAGCCGGCGATCTCCTGGCTGACCTTTGCGGCCGGGAGCACGCCACCGATGCCGGGCTTGGCGCCTTGGCTCAACTTGATCGAGATGCACTTCACCAGATCGTGAGCCGCCTTGTCCGCAAACTGATCCGGATCGAACGCGCCGTCTCCTGCGCGGGCGCCGAAATAGCCCGAGCCGATCTCCCAAACCACGTCGGCACCGCCAAGATGATACGGAGTCAGCCCACCTTCGCCCGTGTCGTGGGCGAACCGCCCCTTGCGGGCGCCGTTGTTCAAGGCGCGTAGGGCGTTGGCCGAAAGCGCGCCGAAGCTCATCGCCGAGACGTTCAGCAGCGCCATGTCGTACGGTCGCGCGCAGTCGGGTCCACCGATTCGCACCCGAAATGGCTCGTCGGGGGGATCGGCCGGGGCCGCCGAATGCACCAGATATTCGTAGCCGACCTGGTCTATATCGCGCTCGGTCCCGAAAGCCAATTCGGCCGCAGTACCTTTGGCCCGCTCGTAGATCAATGAGCGGACGTCGCGGTCGAAAGGGCGGCCGTCGAAATTGCGCTCGATGAAGTACTGCTGCATTTCCGGGCGCAGCGCCTCCAGCAGAAACCGCATATGCCCCAGGACCGGGTAGTTCCGCAGCACCGAGTGCTTACGCTGGACGAGGTCGTAGATGCCGGTGGCCGCAATGGCCGCGACCACCGCCGCGGGAATCCACCAGCCCCACGGTCCCAAGATGGCCAGGGACAGCAATGCCACCGCCAGAGCCGTCAACAACGCGACAGAGCCAAACCGGACCAATGCAGCCCCGCTTTCCGCAGCAGGTTTTTCATCGCCGAGCGTAGCGCCAGCGCTAGAGCCAGGTGTCCTTGGTGGTCGTCGTCAGGAACGCCTCCAGGTCATCACGCCACTGCGCCGGTGTGGTCTTGTCCGGCTCGATGCCGGTGTAGTCGCCGCGGTAGAACAGCAATGGCCGCGGCTTGATCTTGGGCACTTCCGAAAGCGACTGGACCGCACCGAACACCACGAAATGGTCGCCGCCGTCGTGCACCGAGGCCACCGTGCAGTCGATGTAGGCCAACGATCCGTCGATGACGGGCGAACCCAAAGGTGAGACGCTCCAGTCGATACCGGCGAACTTGTCCGGCTCCTTGGAGCCGAACCGCGCCGACACGTCTTTTTGACTCTCGGTCAACACGTTCACGCAGAACTTCCCGGTGGCCTCGATGGCTTTCCATGACCGCGAGATCTTGGTCGGGCAGAACAGCACCAGCGGCGGCTCCAGCGACAGCGCCGCGAACGACTGACAGGCGAAGCCGATTGGGACGTCGTCGTGCACCGTGGTGATGATCGTGATACCCGTGCAGAACTGCCCCAGCACCTGCCGGAAGGTTCGTGACTCGATCTGCTCCGACATCTTCTCCTACTAGCCGCGGAAGCCGACGCTGAAGTCGTGGCCCCACAGGCTCACAGCGGTGCTCTCCCGGGCGATCCAATCGTGATCGTCGACTTTCCTGCCTTCGCAACCGAATTCGACGTCGAATCCGCCTGGTGTCTTCATGTAGAAAGACAACATCAGGTCGTTGACGTGGCGGCCCAGCGTGGCCGACATCGGCACCTTGCGGCGCAACGCCCGGTCCAGGCACAGGCCCACGTCGTCGGCCTCCCCAACTTCAACCATCAGGTGCACGATGCCGCTGGGTGTCGGCGCTGGCATGAAGGCCAGGCTGTGATGGCGCGGGTTGCAACCGAAGAAGCGCAGCCACGCCGGTGGCCCGTCGGCGGGCCGTCCGACCAACTGCGGTGGCAGCCGCATCGAGTCACGCAGCTTGAAGCCGAGCACATCGCGATAGAAGTGTAAGGCCTCGGCGTCGTCACGAGTGGACAGCACCACATGCCCCAGGCCCTGTTCACCGGTGACGAACGAATGCCCATACGGACTGACGACACGACGGTGCTCCAGCGCGGCACCGTGGAACACCTCTAAGCAGTTGCCCGAGGGATCGGAGAATTGAATCATCTCGTCCACCCGCCGATCGGCCAGGTCGGCGGCGGACGCCTCCTTGTAGGGCGTGCCCTCAATGTCGAGCCGGTTGCGGATCTCTTGCAGGCCTTCGGCGTTCGCACATTCCCAGCCAGCCACCGAAAGCCGGTCGTGCTCGCCCGGCACGATCACCAAGCGGGCCGGGAAATCGTCCATCCGCAGATACAGCGCGCCCTCGCCCGCTCCGCTGCCCTCGACCATGCCGAGGACTTTCAGACCGTATTCCCGCCACGCCGCCACATCGGTGGCCTCGATGCGCAGGTAGCCCAGCGAACGGATGCTCATTACGCACCTCCCAGGAAATCAACGGTCAGCTTGTTGAACTCGTCGAACTTCTCCACCTGCGCCCAGTGTCCGCACTGCCCGAACACATGCAGTTGCGCTCGCGGGATGGTCTTCAGCGCCACCAGCGCGCCGTCCAGCGGGTTGACCCGATCTTCGCGGCCCCAGATCAATAGCACCGGCTGGCGTAGCCGATAGGCCTCGCGCCACATCATGCCGAGTTCGAAATCGGCTCCGGCGAAGGATTTTCCCATCGCGATGGTCGCGGCCAGTGATTCCGGAGTGCTGGCCAACGCGAACCGCTCGTCGACAAGTTCCGGGGTGATCAGCTTCTGGTCGTAGACCATCACCCGTAGGAACGCCTCGAGATTTTCCCGGGTGGGCTCGACGGAGAACTTCCCCAGCCGTTTGACACCCTCGGTCGGGTCGGGCGCAAACAAGTTGACGCTCAGACCGCCGGGCCCCATCAGCACCAGGCGTCCGGCGTGGTCGGGGTAGTCCAGCGCGAACCGCACGGCGGTGCCACCACCCAATGAATTGCCCACCAGCGGAACGCGTTTCAGGCCGAGTTGGTCGAAGAGACCTTTGAGCGCTCTGGCCGCGTAGTGATTGAACTGGCCATGTTCGGCGCGTTTGTCGGAGTGACCGTAGCCGGGCTGATCAACGGCCAGCACGTGAAATCGCTGCGCCAGTACTGGAACGTTGCGCGAGAAGTTCGTCCAGCTCGCCGCCCCGGGGCCGCCCCCGTGCAGCAGGATCACCGTCTGGTCATGACCGACGCCCGCTTCGTGGTAGTGCAGCTTCAGCGGTCCGTCCACGTCGACCTCGACAAACCGCGAGGTGGACTCAAAGGTCAACTCCTCTGTCGCGGTCACGGCTTAAACCATCGTGTCGCCGGGCGGCAGCCCGAACTCGTGGTTACCGAAGATCTGGTAGGCCCGCTCGGGGTCATTAGCGGCGTGCACCCGCCCCGCGTGCGCATCGCGCCAGAAGCGTTGCACCGGTTGATCATTGCCGAGCGCGGTGGCGCCAGACGCTTCGAACAGCCGGTCGATCGAAGCGATCGCCCGTCCGGTGGCACGCACCTGGTCGCGACGCGCGCGGGCCCGCAGGTCGAACGGGATCTCCTTGCCTGCAGCCAGCAGCGCGTATTCGTCGGCGACGTTGCCGCTCAACTGGCGCCACGCCGCGTCGATATCGCTGGCCGCCTCGGCGATACGGACCTTGGCGAACGGGTCGTCCTTCGTCTTCTCGCCGGCGAACGCCGCGCGCACCCGCTTGCCTTGATGCTCCACGTGCGCGTCGTACGCGCCGTAAGCCATGCCGACGATCGGTGCCGAAATGGTCGTGGGATGCATCGTGCCCCAGGGCATTTTGTAAACCGGAGCGGTGTTCGTCCGATAGCCACCCGCGGTGCCGTCGTTCATCGCCTTATAGGACAAGAACCGGTGCCGGGGCACGAAGACGTCCTTGACGACGACAGTGTTGCTGCCGGTGCCGCGCAAGCCGACCACATGCCAGACGTCGTCGATGCGGTATTCGCTGCGCGGGATCAGGAAGCTGCCGAAGTCCACCGGCCGGCCGTCCTTGATGACCGGGCCGCCGAGGAAAGCCCACGTCGCGTGGTCGCAACCCGACGACCAGTTCCACGATCCGCTGACCAGATAGCCGCCGTCGACCACGATGCCCGCGCCCATCGGGGCGTAGGACGACGAGACACGGACGTTGGTGTCGTCAACCCAGACCTCTTCCTGGGCCTGCTGGTCGAACAGCGCCAGGTGCCAGTTGTGCACGCCGATGATCGAGCTCACCCAGCCGGTGGAACCGCACGCACTCGCCAGCCGGCGAGCCGCCTCGAAGAACACCGCGGGGTCACACTGCAGACCGCCCCACTGCTCGGGCTGCAGCAACCGGAAGAAACCGATTTCCTGAAGCTCGCTAACCGTGGCGTCCGGCAACCGGCGCAGGTCTTCGGTCTCCTGCGCCCGCTGCCGCAATTTGGGCAGCAGTTCGTCGATGCCGTCTAGGACCGACTGGGCGTCACGTTGTTCAATGGACGTCACTGGTTCCTCCATAGGTGGCTTACTTAGACAGAGACTAGAACACGTTCCGATTTGTGTCGAGCAGGCTATTCCTGCGGCTGGTAGCGATACCGATCCAACTTTCTGTAACCTGTTCTAGTTATGACAAACGGAAGGGCGGGGTTGTGACGGACACAATTCCCGACGAACCACTTGGCAGCCACGTCTTGGAACTGGAGGTCGCCGATGTGCTCGCCGAAACCGACGAGGCGCGGTCGCTGGTGTTTGCCGTGCCCGACGGGGTGGACGTTCCTGCTGACCGGCTGCGGTACGCCCCCGGCCAGTTTTTGACGCTGCGGGTCCCGTCCGACCGCACCGGATCGGTCGCGCGCTGCTACTCGCTGTGCAGCTCGCCGTTCACCGACGACGCGCTGACCGTCACCGTCAAGCGGACAGCCGACGGCTACGCGTCGAACTGGCTGTGCGATCACGCCCGTCCCGGCATGCGGGTTCACGTGCTGGCGCCGTCGGGCACATTCGTACCCAAGACGCTTGATGACGACTTCCTGCTTCTGGCCGCCGGCAGCGGGATCACGCCGGTCATGTCGATCTGCAAATCGGCGCTGTCCGAAGGCGGCGGGCAGGTGGTGTTGCTCTACGCCAACCGCGACGAGCGCTCGGTGATCTTCGGCGACGCGCTGCGCGAGCTCGCCGCCAAATACCCCGACCGGCTGACCGTGGTGCACTGGCTGGAGTCGCTGCAGGGATTGCCGTCGGCCACCGCGCTCGCGCAACTGGCCGCCCCGTTCACCGACCG
>NZ_DASPSP010000195.1:0-8888 GCF_035623875.1 Mycobacterium sp.
CCATTGACTCTGGCAATCGGCGGAGCGTGGCTGGGCGTGAATTTGGGCTTTCGCGCGCTGAAGATGGGCCGACAAAACCTGCTGCAGTGGCTCGGCGCCACGATGAACGCGGTGAGTAAAGATGTCACGCGGGACATCCTAGAGAAGTCAGATGCGATTCGGCCTGTCATTGTCAACGAGCACAGGCAGCAGCTCACCGAATCGATGTCACAGCTGCAGCAGGTGATCGCCGCCGCAGAAACCGCGGGGAAGGCGTCCCGCGCGGATCGGGTCGACGCGCTCAAGCAACTCGAGGCCCGGCAAAAAGCCATCAGTCAAATGATCGCCGAGATCGATACTCAGCTGACGAGATTTGCGCCGGCGGCGGTTTCTGCGCCTTCGTAAGGCATGGCACAGTTGATATTTGCCATGCTCATACCGAGACTACTGTTGCGCTGCACGATCGGTGTATCGCTTCGCGCAGAACGAGGGTGACGTCATGGTCGATCGATCCGACTCGCGCCGGCTGGTGTCCGACGTCGCCGATGTCATCGACGCGGTCGCGCAGTACCTGGGTCAGACGCACGGACCTGCGCTGAAGCGGTTTCGTGACCGTCTCGGAACTCCGCTGCGTGTGGCGTTGGTTGGCAGGGTTAACGCCGGCAAGTCGACGCTGCTGAATGCGCTGGTCGGTCAGCGGGTGGCGCCGACCAACGAGACGGAATGCACCCAAGTCGTGACGTGGTATCGGTTCGGCGCGCCGGCCCGTGTTGAGGTGGTCGGGCTCGATCACAGCGTGACGACGATTCCGGTGCAGCATCGACTCCCTGACCAGTTCGGCCGGCCCGTTGCCGAGATTGATTACGTGATCGCCCACATACCGTCGGGGCTGCTCCGCGAGTACGAACTTATCGACACCCCCGGGTTGGCGACGATGAATTCGACGAGTTCTGCGGCAACCCAACGCGCCCTGGTTGACACTTCGTCAAGCCATGGCCTGGAGCGGCCCGATGGCACGTTGTTCCTGACCGACGGCGCGCCGCGCGCCGACGAAGTGGCCGTCCTAAACAAGATGGGCGCCACGCGTGTCGACACGCTTGCGCTGATATCGCACGCCGACAGCTTCGGCGAGGGCGCATTCAGTTCCGTCGACCCGCTCGAAATGGCGGCCAAACACGCCGAACGTCTCAAAGGTCAACTCGGTCGCCTCGCCGGCTCGGTGCTGCCGGTGTCGGGTCTGTTGGCCGAAACCGCCCTCACTGGCCACCTCACCGAGGACGACGCACGGGCACTGCGACAATTGGGCACGCTCGAGGACTTCGAACTGGCCGGGATCCTCGCTGGCCAGGACGATGCCAGCGACACGGACCCGCAGGTTGACCGGCTCCTGGAATGTGTTGGCGAGTACGGCATTGTGTACGGCCGCAAGCTGGCCGAACCGGGGGCCGCCGCCCTTGCACAGTGGATGGCAGACAAATCTGGACTCACCGCAGTGCGAGAACAGATCACCCGTCGGTTCGTGTACCGCAGTGATGTGCTGAAAGCTCGCCAGATCCTGCCTAAGTTGCAGGAATTGGGCGCCGCTTCGCCCTACCGGCCCTCCATCGACTCGATCCTGGAGACCGCGCGTATGCAGCCGGGCCTGCATCGGCTGCATGAAGTGTCCGCACTGGAATTGATGCTGCAGTGGGATCCCACTCATCCACTTGTCGAAGAGCTCGATCACCTCAGCGTTTCCGCCACCCCCGCCGAGGGCCTGCGGTTACCGCCCGGCGCTGATCAGGCCACCATCAACGACGCGGCTCAACGAGCCTGCCTACGATGTCGACGTGAACGGCTCGCCGCATTCTCAGCCGCCGAGCGCGAGGCCTGGACCGTTCTGGAGCGCAGCTATCAGCTTCTGTTTGCCGGACGGTGAAACTGCTTAGACGTCAAGAGCTTTCAGCAGCAGGCAAACTTTCAGAATGTCATTGCGCGCCCCTACTGGCAGCTGCCAGGCGGCGCCGGTACCGGCCCGGTCACGTGCGGCACAAGACCGGCGAAGGGACCTGGCGCGGGAGCGGGCACAACGCACTGCACCAACACGGCGGACGCGCCGTGCTTTATCGCGCGCCAATACGAGCCGTCCGGATAGGGCACGCCGTCGCACGAGGGCTCAGGGGACGACGCGTCTACCGTCCCGCCACCCGGGCAGTAGTTGGCACCAACATCGGGCTTGTGGGGATCAGGGTCCGCGTGGCCTGCCGGCGCGGCCAGCATGGCGGTGGCGATCAGCGCCATGGTCATCACGTGCTTCATGGTTGGCATCTTGCTGCCTACCGGAGGACTTCGGCGTGCTTTGGACGACGAAAACGCACCGTGTGTCGAAGGTCTCGGCGTACCTCGCTCGCTCAGTTCACCGCGCCGCGGGTCACTTGCGGCGCGGGCGCCGCGCGATGTCGCGACAGCAGGCGCTCCGCTTGACCCGGTGCACCGAGCTGAAGCATCGCGGCCAACGCCGTCTCGAGGACCACCTCTTGTTGTCTGTATCGACCCGCCTCCCGGAATTGTCGTCGCATCGAGCAATCCAGTCGTCGTGGAGGTCACGAAACCCTAGCGCTACTAACGCACCTACAAGCTGCCGAGGTCATCGGGCACGTCGACGGCGTGCGCCCGCAGCGCCTCGAGGGGCACCACGCCAAGGGTGCGCTCGTGAGTGCAGGCCAGCACCACCGGGGCGGCGCAGCCATCGCGGTACGCCACAAGCCAGTTCCCGGCGGTGACGCACCAGCGGTCCCCGGGCACGAGACCGGGAAACCGGAGCTGCGGCCTGGGCGTTGAAAGGTCGTTGCCTATCGCACGCTGGTGCTCGAGGAACTCGGCGGTCACGACGGCGCAGATTGTGTGCAAGCCCAGATCCTCCGGTCCGGTTGAACAACATCCGTCGCGGTAGAAGCCGGTGAGCGGGTCGCTACCGCATGGTTCCAGCGGGCCGCCCAACACATTGCGCTCAGACACCGGCCCAGTATCTCGCCTGCAGACCCAGATCCGCCCGGCTATGCCTAGATCGCCCTGACCAAATCGGCCACGCGTCGAAGTTGGACGAGGTCAGAACTCGTTGGGATGAGCTGGATTTCGTCGGTACCGACCGCTTCGAACTTGCGCAGCACCGCGACCAGCTCCTGCTCGCTGCCGGCAAATCCGGTGGTCGGCGCCATCGCGTCGATGTACTCGGACGGTATCCAATTCATGTAGCGGCGCAGATGCCGGTGCACTTGCGGTCGGGCTTCGTCGACGGCGCCGAGCGCGAACCAGAACGATGTGGCCAGGTGGGGTGTGGGCTTGCCGGCCTTGGCCCAGGCCGCACGGGCCACGTCGAACAATTCGTTCTGCTTGACGACGTCGAGGTCCATCGTGTGTCCGGCCAAACCGTCGGCCCAGGCCGCAGCGCTGCGGAGGGTCTTCGGCCCGATGGTTCCGATCAGCAACGGCGGGCCGCCCGCCTGGACCGGCGCCGGCCCCACCGGCAGCACAGACTCGGTGATCTTCTCGCCGGCCCACACTCGTTTCATGACCGCCACCCGCTCGGCCATGCCACGTATGGTCTGTGTCGCCGGATCCGCGCCGACTGCCTGATAGTCCTCGAGCCGACCGCCCCCGCCGATGCCCACGGTCAGCCGCCCGCTGCACAGCATGTCCCCCGTCGCCAGCGCCTTGGCCAACATGACCGGGTCGTGCAGCTGAGGCACCATCACCGTCGTCACCAGCCGTACCCGATCGGTCCACGCGGCCAGCGCGCCCATCAGCGTCAAGGTTTCCGGGTTGTCGAAGGCGATCCGCTCGCCCCAGCACAACGACGCGAACGGGCCGTCATCGATCGCACGCGCCCAGTCCCGCAGCACCGCCGCATTCAAGTCCGGTTCCATGACCGGCATGGTCATCGATATCTGCACGACGGCGATTCTGGCATGCAGACCGGTCAGTGCTCACGCGTCGCCGACGTGGCAGCATGTCTGGGATGGGCATCACCGCCAATTCCATCGCGCATGTGCGGCTCACCGTCACCGATATCGAGCGTTCCCGACAGTTCTACGAGAGCGTCTTCAGTTGGCCGGTTCTGCTGGAGGTCCCCGAGAACGCCGACGCGGCGACCCGCAACCAGCTGGGATTCCTGTTCGGCGGTGTCATCTACGACATGGGCGGCGGGCTGATCGCGCTGCGGCCAGTCGCCACCGACCGCTTCCACGAGGACCGCTGCGGGCTGGACCACATCGCATTCAGGGCCGCCAGTAAGGCCGAATTAGACGCTGCGGCATTGCATCTCGACGATCTTGGCATTGGCCACGAGCCGGTCAAGGACGTCGGGCCGTCGTACATCCTGGAGTTCCGCGACCCGGACAATATCGCCTTGGAGCTGACCGCGCCGAAGTAGCGCTGTGGGCATTGTGACGCGCTGCCCAGAGTGGTTGACTGGCAAGCGCAATGCCTATCGCTTTCAACCACACCATCGTCACCGCCCGCGATAAGCGGGAGTCCGCGGAGTTTCTGACCGAGCTGTTCGGGCTGCCGAGTCCGGTGCCGTTCGGGCACTTCCTGACCGTCACGCTCGAGCACGGCGCGAACCTCGACTATGCCGATGTGCCTGACGGTCAGGAGATCCGACCGCAGCATTACGCCTTCTTGGTCGCGGAGGATGACTTCGACGCGATTTACGGCAAGATTCAATCCCGCGGGCTGCAGCACTGGGCCGACCCGGGCGGTCATCGACCAGGCGAGATCAACACCAGAGACGGCGGCCGCGGGGTCTATTTCCGCGACCCCGGCGGCCATTACCTGGAGATTCTCACCCGCCCCTACGGCTCAGGCGGCTGACGGTTCGCCCAGCGAGCAGACGCAACTAGCGTTACCCCGCGTTGCGGGGGCCGTGGCGCCTGCTTTCCTGGTCACGATAGTCGTCGGCCAGCCGACCCACGTGATTCGGCAAGGCGCCGGCCGCGACGTCGGCCAGCGTCGTTTCCTCCAGCACCGAGCGCATACTGGCCCGCAACGCTCGCCAGACGTCGGTCAGCGCGGCGGTCGGACCGGAATACGGTAGGTCGCCGAGACCGACATCACGAACGCTGGCCAGCGGGCCGTCAATTGAGCGCAACACATCGGCGATGCTGATTTCGGAACCAGGACGAGCCAATTCATACCCACCGTCCCGACCGCGGTGGCTGCGCACCAGGCGATCGGTACGCAAGTCGGACAAAATGTCGACGAGAAACTGCGGCGGGATGCCCTGGGCATGCGCCAGGTCTTCAGTCTTGACCCGCACGCCGCCGTCGACGGTGGCCAGCTGGACCATTGCCCGCACGGCATACTCCGCCTTGGCCGACATGCGCATGGACTGGATCCTCCCACCGTCGGGCAATCATTCAAGGTTAAGCGCCAAGGTGGCTCAACCGGTCACCGCCAGCACCGCGTCGGCGTATTCGGGTCGGCACACCACCAAGTCGGGCAGCAGCGGATCGGGCCGGTTGTACTCCAGCGGCGAACCATCAAGACGCGACGTGTGCAAACCGGCCGCGCGGGCTACCGCGACCGGCGCCGCCGAATCCCATTCGTACTGTCCACCGCCGTGCACGTACACGTCGGCCACACCCTGAACCACCGCGGCAACCTTCGCGCCGGCCGATCCCATCTCGACCAGCCTGCCGTTCAGGTGATCGCGGACCTGCAGCGCGATCGCCGGTGGGCGGGTGCGCGAGACCACGATTCGAGGCGATTCCACCGATGCCGGCGGCGGCGCAGGATCGGGCGTGGCCAATGTGACGCCCTGCGCCGGCAGCGCAACCGCGCCGGCGACGAGCTCACCCGATTGCCACAGTGCGACGTGGACGGCCCAGTCCTGACGGCCGACTTCGGAGAACTCCCGGGTGCCGTCCAACGGGTCGACGATCCACACCCGCTCGGAACGCAACCGTACCGGGTTGTCGGCGCCTTCCTCGGAGAGCACCGCATCGCCTGGGCGTTCGCGAGCCAGCGCATCCATCAAGTAGTCGTGGGACCGCTTGTCCCCCGCTGCTTTTCGCTCGGCTTCCGTAGCGTCGGCCAGCTCGTCGCGCACCGCGAGCAGCAGCTGACCAGCTTCAGTGGCCAGCCGTGCCGCCACCTCGTGGTCACAGTGGTCGGTCAACGTCGCGACTCGATCAAGTCGATGACTTGCTGCGCCAGCTCGTCGCAGCTGCGGTCCGGCGTGAGCCGCAGGTCCGGATTCTTTGGCCGCTGGTACGGGCTGTCGATGCCGGTGAAATGCGTGATCTCACCCGCACGCGCCTTGGCGTAGAGCCCCTTTGGGTCTCGGCGCTCGCAATCCTCGAGCGGCGTGTCGCAGAACACCTCGAGAAAGTCGAGCCCGGTGTCAGCATGCACCCGGCGGGCCAGTTCGCGATGCTCGGCCAGTGGACTGATCGCCGGCACCAGCACGGTGTGCCCGGAATCGGCGATCAGCGCCGCCACGTGTGCCAGCCGACGGAGGTTCTCCGCGCGGTCCGTCATGGAAAAGCCCAGGTCGGCATTCAAACCGTGCCGCAGGTTGTCGCCGTCGAGAACATAAGCGGGAATGCCTTTTTCGAGCAGCTTTTGCTCGACGAGCATCGCCACCGACGACTTGCCGGAACCGGACAGTCCGGTGAACCACAGCGTGCGACCGCGCGTCATCCGGTCCTCGGCGGTCACCAGGGACTTGTGCCGCATCGTGTTGGGGCTCGCCGAGCGTGCCGATACCTCACGCAACACCATGCCCGCGGCCACGGTGCCGTTAGTGTCGGGATCGATCAGGATGAACGACCCGGTGCTTGGGTTGCGGGTGTATTCGTCGAGCAGCAACGGCACCTGGGTGCGCAGCGAAACGCGGCCAAGTTCGTTGAGCTGCAATGCTTCTGCGGTCTTGTCGCGGCGCAGTGTGTTGACATCGAGCCGGTAGTCCAGCGCGGCGACCCGTACCCGCGTGGTTCGGGTGGTGTGTTTGATCAGGTAGTCACGCCCGGGTTCCAGCGCCGAGCCATCCGCCATCCAGCACACGGTCGCATCGAACTCCTGGACGACCCTCGGCTGATTGGTGGGCCGGGCGATCATGTCGCCGCGCGAGATGTCGATGTCGTCGACGAGGCTGACCGAAACAGCCATCGGCGGAAACGCTTCTGCCACTGGTCCGGTCGGCCCGTCGATGGCGGTGATCCGGCTGGGCTTGCCAGTCGGCAACACGACCACCTCGTCGCCCGGACGCATCACGCCGCTGGCCACAGTGCCGGCGTAGCTGCGGTGGTCGGCGTGCTCACGAGTCTGCGGCCGGATGACGTACTGGACCGGGAACCGAACGTCGACCAGGTTGCGGTCACCGGCGATGAAGACCTCCTCGAGGTGTGACAACAGCGCCGGCCCGTCGTACCACGGGGTGCGGTCCGACTTGGTCACCACATTGTCGCCGTGCAGCGCTGACATCGGGATGGCGAGCACGTCGTGAACGTCGAGGCGGGTCGCGAAGGCGTGGAAGTCGTCGCGAATTGCCTCGAAAGCTTCTTTGTCCCAGTCGATCAGGTCCATCTTGTTGACCGCGAGCACGATGTGCTCGATGCCCAGCAGCGACGCGAGGAAGGTGTGCCGACGGGACTGTTCGAGCAGACCGTGGCGGGCGTCGACCAGCACGATGGCCAGTTGGGCAGTCGATGCCCCGGTCACCATGTTGCGGGTGTATTGGGTGTGACCGGGGGTGTCGGCGATGATGAATTTGCGCTTGGGAGTAGCGAAGTAGCGGTAGGCGACATCGATCGTGATGCCTTGCTCGCGTTCGGCGCGCAGCCCGTCGGTGACCAGCGCCAGGTCGGTGTAGTCGTGGCCGCGTTCCTTCGAGGTGGCTTCTACCGAGGCCCACTGGTCTTCCATCACGGCCTTGGAGTCATACAGCAGCCGCCCGATCAGGGTGGACTTGCCGTCGTCGACGGAGCCGGCCGTGGCAATGCGCAGCAATGTGGTTGATGCACCCATCAGAAGTACCCCTGCCGTTTGCGGTCTTCCATCCCGGCCTCAGAAATCCGGTCGTCTGCTCTGGTGGCCCCGCGTTCGGTCAACCGTGCAACCGCCGTCTCGGCGATGACCTCGGCGGCGGTGGCGGCGGGTGATTCCACGCAGCCGGTGCAGGTGACGTCGCCGACGGTGCGGAATCGCACGGTCTTCTCGAGCACCTTCTCGTCGGCGCGGGGCTGCATGTGACGGTGCACCGCGAGCAGCATGCCGTCGCGCTCGAACACCTTGCGGCGGTGCGCGTAATAGATCGACGGCAACGCGATCTTCTCGGCGCCGATGTAGGCCCAGATGTCGAATTCGGTCCAGTTCGACAGCGGGAACACCCGGATGTGCTCACCCTTGTGGTGTCGCCCGTTGTAGAGGTTCCACAGCTCAGGCCGCTGCGCCTTGGGGTCCCATTGTCCGAACTCGTCGCGGAAGCTGAATACCCGCTCCTTGGCGCGTGCCTTCTCCTCGTCACGCCGGGCGCCGCCGAACGCCGCGTCGAACTTGTTTTCGCGAATCGCGCGCAGCAGCGTCACCGTCTGGATCGGGTTGCGCGACGGGATGGTCTCGACCACCCGGCCCGCATCGATGTCGTCCTGCACCGATGCCACAACCAACCGAACCCCGCTCTGCGCGACGAGCTCGTCGCGGGCGGCTATGACCTCGTCGAAGTTGTGACCGGTGTCGACGTGCATCACCGGGAACGGCAGCCGGCCGGGCCGGAAGGCTTTGAGCGCCAGATGCAGCATCACAATCGAGTCCTTGCCGCCGGAGAACAGCAGGACCGGACGCTCGAACTCGGCGGCCACCTCGCGAATGATGTGGATGGCCTCGGCCTCCAGCGAGCGCAGATGGCTCAGTTCATATTGCCCGGGGAC
>NZ_DASPSP010000209.1:0-9407 GCF_035623875.1 Mycobacterium sp.
CCTGCTGCCGATGCGCGACGTCATCCGCATGGCCAGCCATGCTTACCACTACCTCGCGGTATTCGACGAACACTCCAACCGCCCACTGTATCTGGGCCGAACCCGCCGCATCGCCTCACCGGATCAGCGCGCGGTCCTGTATGCGAAGGATCGCGGCTGCACGCATCCGGGCTGCGACGTTCCCGGATATTGGAGTGAAGTCCACCATGTCGACGACTGGGCCACCGGTGGCGCGACCAATGTCGACAAACTCACCTTCAGCTGCAAAGCTCACCACAAGCTGATCGAAATGGGTTGGCGGACACGTAAACTCCTCGACGGCTCCACCGAATGGATCCCGCCACCGGGGTTAGACCGGGGCGCGCGGACCAACGACTACCACCACCCTGAGCGTCTGTTCGACGGCGACGCACCTACGTCTTGAACCGCCCGGCGAACCCGCGCAGCGGCAGGTCGGCGCTGGTGATCAGGCCTGGCCGCGCCGCGACGACCGACTTGATCGCGGCCAGGGCAGGCATGCCGGTCACGGTCATGCCGATGGACGCGAAGTTGTCCGGGTTGGACAGGTCCACACCGGGCTTGGGGAAGACCATGTGTTTGTTGTAGATGCACGGGTCGCCCTTGATCTGAGTGATGTAGCAACCCTTGATGTTCCAGCTGGGATCGGTGTGTGGGGTCATCTGCCACTCCAGGTGCGTCTCGACCCGCGGAACCCCGTCCACCAT
Source organism: Mycobacterium sp. (assembly GCF_035623875.1). Classification (GTDB taxonomy): domain Bacteria; phylum Actinomycetota; class Actinomycetes; order Mycobacteriales; family Mycobacteriaceae; genus Mycobacterium. The sequence goes on from NZ_DASPSP010000209.1 coordinate 726, forward strand.
CCCCTGGTACTTGATGTAGTTGCCGCCCAACGAACCCTTGGGCAGCGTGTACCAGCCCAGGTCGACATCCTTGGTGCAGGCGCCCAATTCGTAAGTGAACCTGACCTCGTCGAGTGGCAGATCGAAACAGTCGGCCATCATCAGCACGCTGTCGGCGAAGACGCGGGTGTACTTCTCGAGCTTCGCCGGGATTTCCGGATCGTCGACCGGCAGGCCATACCCGACCTCGATCCAGGTGTCCTTGGAATGATGGCATGACACATCCACCGACTCGATGGTGGTGACGTTCTCGATTTCAGCGACATCAGCCGAACACACCACGCCCAGAATCTGATTCAGCCCGGGGTTCATCCCGGTGCCGTAGAACGTGGCACCGCCCTTTTCACACGCCTCGGCCAGAAGCTGGGTTACCGGCTTGCCCGACGGGTGCGGATGATTCTTGTCGCGGTGCCACCCGGTGATCCAGTCCGCGGTGGTGACGATGTTGATCCCCGCCTCAAGCACTTTGACGTAAAGGTCCTCGTCGGGGAATACGCCATGGAAGGTGAGGACGTCCGGCTTGGCCGCGATGATCTCCTCGATGCTGCCGGTCGCTTTCACTCCGTTGGGAGCCAGACCAATCAACTCACCGGTGTCCTTGCCGATCTTCTCCGGCGAGTAGCAGTGCACGCCAATGAGCTCCAGATCGGGCTGTGCGGCAATCCGTTTGATCATCTCCGAGCCGACGTTTCCGGTGGCTACCTGAAACACGCGAATCGGTCGAGCGGTTGCGTTCATTCGGTTGCGCCTTTCTGGGATGTGGCGTACACGTCGGCGGCGCTGCCACCAATGCCGTCGGGATAGAACTGCTTGGCCCACTTGCGAATCGCGGTGAACCCCTCGTATTCGGCGGTAGCCAGCGCGGGCAGGTCCGAGTAGCGCTGGTGCCCCCAGATGTGGACGTCCTGCTCGAACTGCCGGATGACTTCCTGCCCGAACTCACGCGCCTTGGTCTCGGCCCGCGCCGAATCTTTGGCCGGCGTCCGACCGATGTAGACCATGAACCGGACGTCGGAGGTGGACTCGTCGACCGGAGTGATCGCGGAGATGGTGCGGTTGTCGACCATGCCCCAACTCTTGGTCACCGCGATTCCCAGACCACCGTTGATGGCCTCCACACGGCTTTTGATGTCCTCGATCTTCTGGTTGTCGTCACCTTCGAAGGTGATGGTGAAGTCGACGAAGGACACCGGTTCGTCGAAGTCGTGGCGGGTGAAGATCGGCACGATCGGGGTGTTGTGCACGTACTTGAAATGGGCAAAGTCCACGCCGTTTTCCAGCACGTACTGCGGATGCAGTTCCAGGCGCTCCCGGTACAACCGCTGCTGCGGGTAGTAGTCGTCGGCGCTGCTGCCGTCATTGAATCCGGCGAACACGTCCGGCGCGTCGAAGTACGGCAGACGACCCTCGACGTCGTGCCAGATGTACACGGACTCGTTGCGCTCTAGCACCGGATAGGTGCGGATCCGCCGGCCGCGATTGGGGCGATCCTGATACGGGATACAGACGTTGCGGCCCTGCTGGCTCCACTGCCATCCATGAAATGGGCACTGCAATACCTCGCCGACGACTGTGCCGCCGTAACCCAGGTGTGCGCCGAGATGTTCGCAGTAGGCGTTCATCACGGTGAGCTGACCTGACTCGGACCGCCACGCGACCATCTCCTGGTCGAAGTACTTCATGGTGTGGACGTCGCCGACGCCGATCTCGTCGGACCAGGCAACTTGGAACCAACCGGTCGGTTTCATCGACAACGGCGGTTTAGCCATGTCCCTTGTCCTTCCTGGTCCTTCCTGCCGCTTCAGGGCGACGCCAGGAAGCTTAGTCGGCTCTCCGAGAAAAGCATAGTGGGCACTATGAAATTTACGCGGGCCGGGCTACCATCCATGCGATGACGCAAGCGCACGTGCATCAACGGCGCAGCAATAAGCGCGGGCAGGCCACTCGCCAGACGATGCTGGACGCCGCGGTGCGCTCGCTGGCCTCCGGCGACCCGGCCGCGGTGTCGGCGACCCGAATCGCCAAGGAGAGCGGCGCTACCTGGGGCGCGGTGCAGTATCAGTTCGGCGACGTGGACGGGTTCTGGGCAGCCGTGCTGCACCGCACCGCCGAGCGTCGGGATGCGACGTTGTCGGCGTGGGCCGGCGTCGAATCGGATGCGCCTCTGTGTGAGCGGGTTGGTGCGATCATCGACACCCTCTACCACGGCCTGGCTTCTGATGATTCCCGCGCGATTGAGAATCTGCGGGCCGCACTCCCCCGCGATCACCACGAGCTGGAACGTCTCTACCCGCGCACCGCCGCCGAACTGTTCTCCTGGGGTAAGAGCTGGCAGGAAACCTGCCAGAATGCCTTCGCCGGTCTGGGTGTCGACCCGCAGCGGGTCCGCGAGGTGGCCGCGCTGATCCCCGGTGCGATGCGTGGACTGGTCTCCGAGCGCCAGCTGGGCTCGTACGCCGACCTCGACGAAGCCCGGCGGGGGCTAACCAACGCGCTGGCAACCTATCTCGAGCAATCCCGTCCGTCGTGATCGACCCGTCACCGGACCGCGAGCTCCAAACGCTCTCGGCGCCGAACCAGGATGCTGGGCAACCAATCCCCGATGTCGGCCGCCTCGATCCAGTTCGTGCGCTCGAGCAGCATGCCCAACACGATGCGGGCTTCTAGGCGGGCCAGTGCCGCGCCCACACAGAAGTGCGCGCCCTTGCCGAATGTCACGTGATCTTTGACGCTGCTGCGGTCGAGGCGGAATTCGTTGGGCGCCTCGAAGTGGGCCGGGTCGCGGTTGGCCGCTCCCCACATCAGCAGCAGATGAGAATCAGCGGGCACGTCGATCCCGGCTAAGTTGGTGTCGCGCAGCACATGTCGATAGTGGCCACGAAACGGCGACTCTACGCGTAACGCCTCTTCGATGAAAGCTCCCAGCAATTGCGGGTTCTCACGAAGCTGCTGTTGGATCTCGGTGCGATCAGCGAGAATCCCTGCCGCGCTGCCCAAAAGTGACGCCGTCGATTCGCCGGCGGCGCTGAACAGTGTCAGCATGATCGCCAGCGCCGGGGTTTGCTCCAACTCGCCCGACGCGCAGCGGGCGGCCATATCGGCGATCAGACCGTGTCCGTCGCTGGCGCTTGCGTTTTCGAAGTGCTCTAAGACATATGCGGACAGCTCCATCGCAGCCGCTCCGGCGGCTGCGAGCTGCTCGGGTGTGACGATCCCGTCCAGCAGCGTGGTAGTGGCGTAGCCGAGCCGAATGAGTTTGTCGACGTCGTCGTCGGGTAGGCCCAGCAGCCTGGCGACCACCATCATCGGCAGCCGGTTGGCCATGGCGCTCATCCACTCAATGCGCCCGTCGTGCAGATTTTCCTCCCATAACCGGCCTGCGGTGTCGGCCGCAAACTCTTCGATGATTCGCACCCTTTTGGCCGACAGGTGCGGCAGCAGGATTTTGCGGTGCATCGCGTGCGCTGGATCGTCCGCGGTGGCCAACGCGTGAGCAGGGTCTCCGAGCGGGATCATGTCGAACGGGGTGACCGTGCCGTCGTCGTGAAAGACAATCGTCGCGGTGAGGTTCGACGAAAAATCCTCAACCCGTTCGACAGCCTCCAGCACCGCATTCCAACCGCATACGGCGTAGAACAGCGAGTCACCGATGCGGTGCACGGGCGCTTCGGCACGCATGCGGTCATACAGCGGATACGGATCCTGCAACGCCGCGGCGCTGAAGAACTGGGTCGGATCATCTACGACCGTCACGGGTTCAGGCTGAATGCCGCCAGCGGCGGTGGTCAACGGGGCGCGGCAAAGTTGAGGAACGGCTCACGCCCAAGCCGATAGTGGTCGAAACTCGTTGCACGGCGCCACCTGCGATTTACTGTGAGAAAAATCAATTGAGAATTCTCATGGTGAGAGAAACAATTCAACAACCTGCAACCGAGGGAGCTTCGTCGGATGCCACGCCACGACTGGCTGGTCGGAAGGGATCGCCAAAGCGAAGCTGCTGAACGCATCTACGCCGCGGCTGCCGACCTGATTGCCCGCCGCGGATACGACGCCTTCACCATCGAGGCCTTGGCAGCGCAGGTGCACTGCTCGCCGGCGACCATTTATCGTCACGCCGGCGGCAAAGCTGCTATCCGCGACGCGGTCGTCGCTATCCAAGCGACACGCATCGTGGATACGGCACGCCAAGCCATCAAGGACCTCAAGGGCCCGGATCGGGTGGTGACCGCCACCATCGTCGCCCTGCAGGGTCTGCAATCGGATCCGCTGGCCCATCTGATGCAGTCGATGCACGCGACTCCCGTCAGCGAATGGATCACCAGCTCACCCGCCGTGACCGGATTCGCCGCCGAAATGCTCGGCCTGGAGAACGACGACCCACTCGCCGCGCAATGGCTCATCCGGGTCTTCCTGGCACTGTGGTGCTGGCCCGTCAAGGATCCCGCCGTCCAGCGCGCCATGCTGCAACGCTTCCTCGGGCCGCCCTACAGCGCCGACTGTTAAACGAAATCGGTGTCTGTGTTCACGTAACACCGGGTGGCTGTTCACCGTCAAATAGATTGCTGGCGCGACAGATTCAGCGATAAATTGTCGGTCATGATGAAGACCAGCAATGTGAAGATGATCATCGGCGGAGGCGGCGGCGGCATCATCGGCGGAGGCGGCGGCGGCCGGTAGAGCCGAAAACCGCTCCTCCCTTTTCGGCTCGGATCGCGACGGCCTGCGTGGGGTTGATTGCCGCCAGCACGCTGACCCGCGCCAGCTTCGGACGGCTGCTGCAAGTCTGCGCGGTGTTGTTCTTTGTCGCCGCCGTCATCAGCGCCGTCACCATCACCAACCCGACCGTCCCGGCGAAGTCCGTTCCGGCGGAGGCCGTTCCGTGTGAAATCGCTGCGCTGTGCCGCGACCGTCACGACGCCCAACCCCATCTGGCCGGCCATGCTTCACACCATGGCGCGCTCTTTGCCGCTGGCGATCACGGCTCCTGAAGCGGCTGGAAGACTACTGGCATGTATGCGATCAGCGGCGTTGTGCGTCCGGCTTTCCCACGCGATGCCGCTGCTTGTGTGGCGATTTACCGCCCCTATGTCGAAAACACGGCGATTAGTTGGGAAATCGAAGTCCCACCGGTTGACGAGATGGCCTCACGCATCGCCGGACTCCGCGCTACCCACGAATGGCTCGTCCTGGAACGCGGGGATCAGATCGTCGGCTTCGCCTACGGGCAGCCGTTGAAGCGCCTGGCTACCTTCCAATGGACGGCTGAGACCGGAATCTATTTACATGTCGACCATCACCGATGCGGCGGCGGCCGCGAGCTCTACACGCAACTACTACGTCGGCTCACCGAACGCGGCTACCAACAAGCCTTCGCCGGCATCACTCAACCGAACGAAGCCAGCAACGGATTCCATCGATCCTTCGGATTTCAGGATGCCGGCCTATACCGGCGGGTCGAGTGGAAACACAACACCTGGCACGACGTCGCATGGATGCAACTCGATCTGGTCGGCCCTGCCGACCAGGATGCACCGCCTGGCCCAATCATCTGACAGCTGCTGATCTGGACCGGGTGCAGGCCGCGCACCGGTTCGGCGATATGGTCCCGTCATGACAGCCGTGAGTGGACGTTTGGCGGATTTCATGGTCGATCGGCGCATGTTGCTGACGACCGCGCTCGCTCTACCGGTCGGCGCGTTGTCAGCGGCCGCCGCGTGGTGCCTGATCAGGTTGATCGGACTGGTGACCAATCTTGTCTTCTACCAACGTTGGACCACCGAGCTTGTGGCGCCGGGAGCGCAACACCATCCGTGGTGGCTGATACTGGGCGCCCCCGTCGCCGGCGGTCTGGTCGTCGGCGTGATGGCGCGGTTCGGTTCGGACAAGATTCGCGGTCATGGGATGCCCGAGGCCATTGAGGCCATTCTCACCCGGGGCAGCCGCATCGAACCCAAAGTTGCTGTGTTCAAGCCTGTTTCGGCGGCGATCAGCATCGGCACCGGTGGCCCGTTCGGCGCTGAGGGACCCATCATCATGACCGGCGGGGCGCTCGGTTCGATCCTGGCTCAACACCTGCACCTGACCGCAGATGAACGAAAAACGCTGCTTGTTGCCGGTGCCGCCGGCGGCATGGCGGCGACGTTCAACGCTCCGCTGGCATCCATTTTGCTGGCCGTCGAAGCTGCTGTTGTTCGAGTGGCGGCCCCGCAGCCTGGTTCCGGTCACGGCCGCAGTCGTCATCGCGACCGTCGTGCGCCAATTCATCCTGGGGAGCGGCCCAACATTCCCCGTCGTGGCGCGCGTCACCGAAATCGGTTGGAAAATAGACACGTTGGCCCTCATCATCGGCTTGTGCGGCGCCGCGGTCGCCGTCGCCGCGACGCGACTGGTATACCTGGCCGAGGATGTGTTCGCGCGGCTGCCGTTCCATTGGATGTGGTGGCCGGCAATCGGTGGTGTCGTGATCGGCGTGGGCGGGCTGATCCAGCCCCGAGCTCTGGGCGTCGGCTACGACGTGATCAACGCGCTACTCACCGGCCAGGCCGGCCTGTCGCTGATCGTCGGCATTCTTGTTGTGAAGACTCTGATCTGGTCACTGTCATTGGGTTCGGGCACCTCTGGCGTGTCGAGCCATTCAGATGCCGCCACGGCTGACGAGTTGGGCAGCGATTACATTGCGCTGGATCTCATTGGTGCCTTCGCCGACAATCATCAACGGCGCGTCCCGGAAGTAACGCTCAACGTCGAACTCTGTGGAATAGCCGTAACCGCCGTGGATCCTTACAGCATTCAGTGCGATCTCCATCGCCACTTCCGACGCGAACAGCTTGGCCATGCCGGCCTCCATATCGCAGCGCTCACCGCTGTCATAGCGCTCGGCTGCATAGAGGGTGAGCTGTCGGGCAGCAGTGAGTTTTGTTGCCATGTCGGCCAAATAGTTGCCGACCGCCTGGTGTTTCCAGATCGGCTGGCCGAAACTCTCCCGCTGCTGCGCGTAGGCAAGCGCATCCTCGAGGGCGGCGGTCGCCACGCCGAGCGCGCGGGAGGCGACCTGGATGCGGCCGGTCTCCAGGCCTTTCATCATCTGCGCAAACCCCTTGCCGGGCACGCCGCCGAGGATCGCCGATCCGGCAACGCGGTAGCCGTCGAAGGACAGCTCGCAGCTCTCCACGCCCTTGTAGCCCAGCTTGGGCAGATCCCGCGACACCGTCAGGCCCGGGCCGTGCTCTGCGAGCACGATGGAGATGCCGGTGTGCCTTGGCTTTGCCTTCGGATCGGTTTTGCAGAGTAGGGCAATGACACCCGAGCGGCGTGCGTTGGAGATCCAGGTTTTTGCGCCGGTGATCACCAGGTGCTGGCCGTCGGGAAGCGCGGTGGTGGTCATGTTCTGCAGGTCGGACCCGCCGCCAGGTTCGGTGAGCGCCATCGTCGCGCGGACCTCCCCGGTGGCCATCACGGGGAGATGGGTCTTCTTCTGCTCCTCGGTGCCGAACAGCGTGAGTAGTTTGGCCACCACGGTGTGTCCGCCCATCGCGCCGGCCAGGCTCATCCAGCCCCGCGCCAATTCCTGGGTCACCAACACATAGCAAGGCATGGACACCGGCGAACCGCCATACTCTTCAGGGATCGCTAATCCGTAGATCCCGATCTGCTTCATTTGTTCGATCCACTTTTCGGGATACTCATTGGCGTGTTCGACGTCACGGACCATCGGTTTGACCTCACGGTCGATGAACGTCCGAACTGTCTGGACCAGTAGACGTTCTTCCTCGGTCAACGCAGAGCTCACACCATCACCTCCTCTCAACCAGATTCTGTTCTAGATTAAATGACCCTGGCTGGGATACCCGACCTCCGGAGTTTGGGTAGTCCGCCCGGCAGGCACAATGGTCGACCCCACGGTCTCGGCGGCACCGCGAATATGGCGTTGCCAGCGTTGCCGACACAGTGCGCGAGATCGGTATCAGTCGCCGGGATAGACCGGCCAGCGCGGATCAATTCCCCCGCGCAGTCGGCAGGGAATACGCTCGGGTACTGGCTAATCCGCGTGCCCGGCCCTGGCTTCCTCTTCGCGACTAAGGCCCGAGGCGCCAATGAGCTCCTCGTGCAGTTCGAACCACACGGTGTGGTAGGAGTCGATGATCGGCCGAGTGAACCATGTTGTGTCGCCGGCCTTGACCTTGTCTACGGCTGAGTTCAGTTTCGCAGCATATGCGCTTAGCCTGGGCAATAGTGTGGTGATCGTGGCGGCCATGGGCAACACCTGCTGATGCACGTTGTCGAGGCGGGCCAGTACCGCAGCGTCATACTCGGCATCATCGTGTGCATTGGGTTGACCGTCCTTGATCTGCCAGTCCGATACCAGCGCCTTGAATTCGGCGTTGACGACCCGGAAATCGTCGTACGATTTGGCCAAGGCGTTCGGGTCGATACTCGAACGCTCTTGTGCCAGTAAGGCGTTGAGTCGCTCACGTCCCTCAGGGCTGATCCGGAACGTCTTCCCTTCGACCAGCAGCCCGGCGGCAGTCAGTTGCGCTAACGTCGCCGCGACATCAGCGGCGTCTTCACCCAGGGTGGCAACCAGATCAGCCTCGTTAACACGGCCTTTGAGTCGGACGGCCTGCAACACAGTCAACTCAGACA
>NZ_DASPSP010000211.1:0-7681 GCF_035623875.1 Mycobacterium sp.
TTCCCCGTTGTCGTTATCGGATGCGGCGAGTCAGGAATTCTGGCCGGGATTCGCTTGAAGCAGGCCAACATTCCGTTCACCATCGTCGAGAAGAACAGCGGCCCTGGTGGAACCTGGTGGGAGAATAGCTATCCGGGCGCGCGGGTCGATGTGGCTAACCATTTCTATTGCTACAGCTTTGAGCCCAGTAACGCGTGGACGCACTTTTTCGCCGAACAGCCGGAGCTGCAGAACTACTTCACCACGGTGATGGACAAGCACGGTCTCGGCGACCACGTGCGCTGGCAGACCGAGGTGATCGCCGCCGAATGGGACGACGAGGACGGCATCTGGACGGTCACGGTGCGTGAGCCCGACGAGGGCCTCACCACGATGCAAGCACGCGCCGTCATCACCGCGGTCGGCCAATTAAACCGGCCCCATATACCGGAATTCGAGGGCGCCGCGAGCTTTCGCGGGCCGGCGTTTCACTCGGCGGAATGGGACCACTCGGTCGATTTGACCGGTAAGCGTGTCGCGCTGATCGGCGCCGGCGCCAGCGGCTTTCAGATCGCGCCTGCCATTGCCGACGACGTCGAGCACCTCACCGTATTTCAGCGCACCGCCCAGTGGATGTTTCCCAACGCGATGTACCACGATTCGGTCGGCGACGGCGTGCGCTGGGCGATGGATCACCTGCCGTATTACGGACGCTGGTACCGGTTCCTGGTGCTCTGGCCCGGCTCCGACAAGGGGCTCGATGCGGCGCGGGTGGACCCGGCCTACCCCGACCAGGACTACGCGGTCAGCGAGATGAACGCCGCCGCCCGCATGATGTTCACCGACTGGATCACCAATCAGGTTGACGGAGAACAGGATCTGCTGGCCAAGGTGCTGCCGGACTATCCGGCCACCGGTAAAAGGACGCTGCAGGACAACGGCACCTGGCTGCGCACGCTGCGCCGCGAGGATGTCGACCTGGTGCGCATCCTCATCGAGCGGATCACGCCCGATGGCGTCGTCACCGCCGACGGTGCTGTCTACGACGTCGATGTGATCATCTATGCCACCGGGTTTCGGCACACCGACGTGCTGTGGCCGATGACCATCACCGGCCGGGACGGTGTCGACTTGCACCGCGTATGGGGCCGGCGACCATACGCCTATCTAGGGATCACCGTTCCGGGGTTCCCCAACTTCTTCCTCGTCTACGGACCCGGCGCCCACCTCGCCCACGGCGGCAGCCTGATCTTCAACTCCGAACTGCAGATGCGCTACATCAACAGCTGCCTGGCGCGACTCGTCTCAGCGAACATCCACTCGATCGAGCCGACCGCCGAAGCGGCGGCTGCTTGGCACCAACGCACCCAAGCCGAAATCAAGCAGATGGTGTGGTCGCACCCGGCGGTCAAGCACTCCTATTTCAAAAACGCCGACGGCGAAATCCACACGGTGAGCCCTTGGCGGCTCAACGAATACTGGGCGGCGACCCGCGAACCCGACTGGTCGCAGTTCGTCGTGACCACTCGACGGTGACCGGCGATTGCGAAGGCGACTATGACACCTCGACAAGCGGCTCGGTGGCACCGAACGCCCTGCTGAGCCATTCCCGCATCGCGGCTGCCAGCGTCGCCCGATTCTCGCGCTTGGCGATCTCGTGCCCGTCGTCGTCGAAGAGCAGGTAGAGCACGTCGCGACCGGCCTCGCGCAGCGCGTCGACGATCTGCTCCGATTCGCTGACCGGCACGTTGGTGTCGTTGGCCCCATGCACCACCAGCAGCGGTGCGGTCAGCGCGTCGACACGTCGCAGCGGCGAAAGACGCTCCAGTAGTTCGCGATCGCTGACCGGATGGCCATATTTCGTATAGGCCGCATCGGCAATCCACTGCTCGGTGTTGCGATAGAACGTGGTGAGGTCACTCATCCCGCAGATGGTGATCCCCGCTGCGAACAATGGCGGGTGGAAAGTCATTGCCGCCATGGTGAGATAGCCGCCGTACGACCAACCCGCGCAGGCGATGCGATGCGGTTCGGCCAATTCGTTGTCGATGAGGAAACTCACACAGTCCGCGACGTCGTCGATGGCCGCGAACCGCCGCTCCTTGTCGTCGGCGTGACCGAAGGTCCGGCCAAAACCGCCCGAGCCGCGAACATTCGGTGCCAGCACGGTGATTCCGTCGCTGACCAGCTCGGGAAATATCTCGCTGTAGTCGGGCCGGGACTGCCCTTCGGGCCCGCCGTGCAGGTAGATCACCGCGCCATTGGAAGCGGTGCCGGTGGGCCGATAAAGCCAGGCGTTCATTCTCAGCCCGTCACGCGCCGTGATCGTCTCCGGGCCGCCGGTGGCGGAAAAGCCGGGAACGATCGGACCGCGGCCGGGTTCGCGGTCGATCGTTTCCCATTCTCGCGAGCGCGGATCGACCAGCTCGACCGTTCGAGGCAACGACGGCCCCTCGACGGTCATCGCGACCATCGAGCCACCCGCGCTGATGGACAACTCGCTAGCGACCATGCCCGGCAATGGGATCGGCTCGTCCAGCGTGTAGTCGGTGTATTGGAGGATTTGTAACTCGCTGCGGCCCTGCATATTCCACAGCAATGCGACCGTTGACAGGTCGTCACTGACCGCGAACTCGTCGAGGTCGCAGTCCGGCCGTTCGGCCACCACGAAGTAGCCGACGCCGTCCTGGGTGGCGGTCACCTCCAGCAGCCGGGCATGCTCGCAACCATTCTCGCTGCGGATCAGCGCCCGCACGTATCCGCGGCCGAAGCGGTCACCCCGGGTCACCGGGCGGCTCCGGTTCGCCCGGTACGTCTTGGCCGGGCGGTACAGCTTGGTCCGCCCGCCAGCAGCCCCGTGCCGGAGACGGCGCGGATGGTGGTCGTCAAGGATCACCCCGTCGGCGGTCGTCGACCCCGGATCGGATGGCAGCAAAGCGATTTCGGTTTGGCCGTGCAGCATGATCAGTTCCTGGTAGCCGCGCGGCCCGACCCGGATCAGCGACGCCCCGGCCCACGCGTCCACCAGCCGGCCGCCGGATCGAGAGTCCAGCACCGCGCAACTCCCGTCGGCCGGATCGATCAGGCAGGACCGGCCTATCCCGTCCTCACCGGTTAGGATGGCCGCCACCCGGACGCCGTCCCACGCGATCAGCTCGGCGGTCCCGGCTTCCTCGCGATCGATGCGCCGGGCCATTCGATCGTCGGGATCGGTTGTGACGACCCAGATCTGCTTGCGGGTGCCCCCTTCGGGCGCCACCTCGCAGGCCAGCCACTGACCGTCGGCGGAATGAATGACGCGAGAGACCGGGCCCTCGACTGGCAGCTCGACATCGCGTGACGAGCTGGCGCGCCGGCCGCGCAGAAAGCGTTGCACCGCACGCGGATAGCCGCCGTCGTCGATCAGGTGGGCCAACGCGGTGGCGTCCGGGGACAGCGATGCGCCATAAAGTGCGCGCACCTGCTGTCCCATCGGATCATCCCTCCATACTCTGCAGCCACATCTCGAGCACCCCCAGTTGCCAGAGTGTATTGGCGTCCAGCCTGGTGCGTGTCTCGTTCGGCGCGGCCAGCAGCGTCTTGACGCTCTCGGCGCGATACAGCCCGCGACTGCGGGCAGCATCGTTGGTTACCGCGTCGCGCACCATGTCGAGCAGCTCGCCGTGCAGATGTCGGATGCTCGGCACCGGGAAGTGGCCTTTGGTCCGGTCGATCACTTCCGACGGTAACAGCGCTCGCGACGCATCCTTCAGCACCCCTTTGCCGTTCGAGGCCAGCTTCAGCTCCGGCGGGCAGGTGGCCGCCAGCTCGACGAAGTCGTGGTCGAGGAACGGCACCCGCGCTTCCAGGCCCCATGCCATCGTCATCGAGTCGACGCGTTTGACCGGGTCATCGACGAGCATGACCTCGGTGTCCAGGCGCAGCGCCGCGTCCACCGCCGAGTCGGCGCCCGGCGTCTCCTGGTGGGCGGTCGCGAACTCGCGGCTCACATCATCGTCAATCCCGTACTCGGGGGCGAAGATCGACAGCACATCGTCGTGGTCGCGGTCGAAGAACACCTTGGCGTAGGCCTCGGTGGTCTGTTCGCGGGCGATGGTGGCCAGCGGCGGGTACCAGAAGTAGCCCGCCAGAATCTCGTCGGCGCCCTGCCCGGACTGCACCACCTTCACCGATTTACTGACTTGTTCGGACAGTAGGTAGAAGGCCACGCAGTCATGGCTGACCATTGGTTCGTTCATCGCCGCAATGGTTTTCGGCACTGCGGGGACGAGCAGCGAGGAGTCGATGTGGATCTTGTGGTGGTCGGTGTCAAAGGTCTTGGCGACCAGGTCGGAATAGAAGTACTCGTCTCCGGATTCGCCCTCGGCAGGGTCGAACCCGATGCTGAACGTGGCCAGCCCATGCTGACCCTGCTCAGCCAACAGAGCCACCACTACCGAGGAGTCGATGCCACCGGACAACAACACGCCGACCGGCACGTCGGCGACCATCCGGCGTTTCACGCCGGCACGCAATGCGTCGATCAGAGCGGCCTGCCAGTCGCGGGCCGACCAGGATGCTTTGTCCGGATCGCGACGAAAGTCGGGGTCCCAGTAGACGGTGTCGGTGTGCGAACCATCGGGCTGGATCACCCGCACTGTCGCCGGCGGCAGCTTCTGCACGCCGCGGTAGACGGTGCGCGGCGCCGGCACGACGGAGTGGAATGTCATGTAGTGGTGCAGCGCCTGGCGATCCAGTTCGGTGTCCACACCGCCGGCCTTGAGGAGTGCGCGCACCGTCGATGCAAATCGCAGGCGCCCCGGTGAGGACGCCAGATACAGCGGTTTGATGCCCAACCGGTCCCGCGCCAGCGTCAGCACTCCGGTGTCACGGTCGGCGATGGCGAATGCGAACATCCCCTTGAAGCGCTCGACGCAACGCGTCCCCCATTTGTGGAATGCCTTGATCACGACCTCGCTGTCAGCCGTGGAGAAGAAGCGATAGCCCTCGGCCTGAAGCTCTTTGCGCAGTTCCTTGTAGTTGTAGATGCAGCCGTTGAACACCAGCGTCAGCCCGAGATCACTGTCGACCATCGGTTGGGCGCCGTGAGCGGAAAGGTCGATGATCGACAGCCGCCGGTGCCCGAACGCGACCGGCCCGTGCGCCACCACGCCGTCCGAGTCGGGTCCGCGCGACGTCATCGCGCCGGTCATCCGGACTACCGCGCCGACGTCGGCCGCTTGCCCGTCGAAGCGGATCTCACCGCAGATACCGCACATGTCTCCTGCTTCCGTCTATCTTTAACTGCCTCAGCGGAGGACGAGCGAGAACAGCCACTACTCGACGGTGACCGACTTAGCCAGGTTCCGCGGCTTGTCGACGTCGTACCCACGCGCCTGCGCCACCGAGGCAGCGAACACCTGCAGCGGAATGGTCGACAGAAGCGGCTGGAAAAGTGTTGACACCGAAGGGATTTCGATCAAGTGATCGGCGTAGGGCCTTACCGTGTCGTCGCCTTCCTCGGCGATGACGATGGTGATCGCGCCGCGGGTCTGGATCTCGCGGATGTTGGACAGCAGCTTGGCGTGCAGCATGGCCGAGCTTTTGGGGGATGGCATCACGACAATGACCGGCAGATCGTCTTCGATCAGCGCGATCGGGCCGTGCTTGAGTTCACCCGCGGCGAAGCCCTCAGCGTGCATGTAGGCCAGTTCCTTGAGTTTCAACGCGCCTTCCAGCGCCACCGGGTAGCCGACGTGGCGACCGAGGAACAGGATCGTCGACGCCTGGGCGAACCGGTAGGCCAGCGCGGCCACCGGCCTGATCTCAGCGATCACCCGGGCCACCAGATCCGGCATGGACTCCAGCTCGCGGTACTCGCGTTCAACCTCGTCGGGGTATTTGGTGCCGCGTGCCTGCGCCAGCGCCAGGCCGACGAGATAGTTGGCGGCGATCTGCGCCAAGAACGTCTTCGTCGACGCCACCCCGATCTCCGGTCCGGCGCGGGTGTAGAGCACCGCGTCGCATTCACGCGGAATCTGCGACCCGTTGGTGTTGCAGATCGCCAGCACCTTGGCCTTCTGCGCCTTGGCGTGCCGGACCGCCTCCAAGGTGTCGGCGGTCTCCCCTGACTGCGAGATCGCCACCACCAGCGTGCTGCGGTCCAGCACCGGGTCGCGGTAGCGGAACTCGCTGGCCAGCTCCACCTCGACGGGCAGCCGAGTCCAGTGCTCGATCGCATACTTGGCCAGCAGCCCGGAGTGATACGCCGTACCGCAGGCGACCACGAAAACCTTGTCGATCTCGCGCAGCTCCTGATCGGAGAGCCGCTGCTCATCGAGCACGATCCGGCCGTCGACGAAATGCCCGAGCAGCGTGTCGGCCACCGCGGTGGGCTGCTCGGCGATCTCCTTGAGCATGAAGTACTCGTAGCCGCCCTTTTCGGCGGCGGCCAGGTCCCAGTCGATGTGAAACTTCCGCGCATCGCCGGCAGCGTCGTTGCCGTGAAAGTCGGTGATCCGGTAGCCGTCGGCGGTGATCACCACGGCCTGGTCCTGGCCGAGTTCGACCGCGTCGCGGGTGTGCCCGATGAACGCGGCCACATCGGAGCCGACGAACATCTCGCCATCGCCGATGCCGACGACCAACGGTGTGGAGCGGCGCGCGGCGATAATGGTGCCCGGCTCGTCGGCATTGGCGAACACCAGAGTGAAGTGGCCCTCGAGACGTCGCAGCACGGCCAGCACCGAGCCGACAAAGTCGCCTGCGGTTTCCCCGCGGTGGTACGCCTGCCCCACCAGGTGAACAGCGACCTCGGTGTCGGTGTCGCTGGCGAACTCCACGCCGGCGGCCTCCAGCTCGCGGCGCAGCATCGCGAAGTTCTCGATGATGCCGTTGTGGACGACGGCGATCTTGCCCGCCGCATCACGGTGCGGGTGAGCGTTGCGATCGGTGGGACGTCCGTGGGTGGCCCAGCGAGTGTGACCAAGGCCGGTAGTACCGGCCAGTGCCGTCGGCTTGCTGTGCGCGAGCGCGCTCTCCAAGTTGGACAACCGTCCGGCCCGCCGACGTACCGTCAGCTTGCCCACCCCGTCGACCAGCGCAATGCCCGCAGAATCGTAGCCGCGGTATTCCATCCTGCGCAGCGCGTCGACGACGACGTCGCGGGCAGACTGATGCCCGACATAGCCGACGATTCCGCACATAGCCCATCAGGGTAGTGCAGCCGCCCTGGCTGGGACGGCTGCACGGGGCCCACCTAGGCTAGTGCAGCCGCCCCGGCTGGGACGGCTGCACTCGTCTGACCTGCGCTAGCGGCTCGCAGCCGGGTCACGCAGGGCTACTTTGTTCTCGGTTTTGGCGGCTCGAGAGCCGGCTCAGTAGCCGGGGGGACTCCAACCCGGGCCACCCGGACCACCCGGGCCCCAGCCCGGGCCTCCCGGGCCCCAGCCCGGGCCTCCCGGGCCTTCAGGACGCCATTCGCCGTAGCCGTGCCAGTGGCCCTGGTCGCGCGGCTCGCCGTCGTAGTAGCCGTCGTCGTGGCAGCGACCCCAGTCCCAGTTGTTGCCCCAGCCCGGGTCCCAGAACTGGCCGGGGCACCAGTGATAGTCGGGGAACGGCCCGGGATAGGCCTCAGCGACGCTCGCCGCACCCAGACCAGCAAGTCCCAGACCTGTGGTGAGAGCAGTCGCGGCTGCGATTCGTTTGATGTTTTTCACCTTGC
>NZ_DASPSP010000219.1:0-4151 GCF_035623875.1 Mycobacterium sp.
GGGATCCGACGACAACAGCACCGGCGCGTCCTCTCCGGTGTGCGCCGGGCGCGCGGCGGGCAGCGTCCAGGGCACCGCGACCGGCATTTCCTCGGTGTACTGCACCTCACCGGTGAGCAACTCGATGGCTTCGACCGGAACTAACGACGGGCGGCGGGGATCGACCAAAACGACAGTCACGAGCGTCACTCGCCCCCGCAAGCGGGTGGAGGTACCCCCAGCCGCGCAGCGGCGAGGGGGCGTACCCGCACAATCCCGGCTAGGCCGGGATCATCGTCGCAGGTCATCGCGCTTGTCGCTCCTGTCTTGACACACCTATCTGGGTCGATTCTCCCGGTTTTCCGTCCACCGCCGCTACCAAATCGGCCACCATTTGCACCAGCTCGACATCACGAATCCGCGGTGCACCGACGCCACCGGCGCGCGGAATCGGAACCTGCACCGTCGCAGTCGTGGCGCGATACCGCGCACCCGGGTACATCCGCGCCAGTCGCACCTGCGCGGAGTCCGGCAGCGTAATCGGCGCCAGCCGCACGGTGGCCGCTGATGCTGTCGACACTTCGGTGATACCGGCGGCGCGGCACAGCAGCCGCAGTCGCGCCACGGCCACCAACCGCTCGGCGGTCTCGGGCAGCGCGCCGTACCGGTCGGTCAGCTCCTCAACAACGGAGTCCACCGCCGCGTCATCCGCGGCCGCAGCCAGCCGCCGGTAACCCTCCAGCCGTAGCCGGTCGCTGGGGATGTAGTCCGGCGGCAGGTGCGCATCGACCGGCAAGTCGATCCGCACGTCTTTGGGCTCCTCGGCGGTGGTGACAGTCTTCCCGTCGGCCGCCGCACGGTAAGCCTCGACCGCCTCACCCACCAGTCGCACGTACAGATCAAAGCCCACTCCGGCAACGTGCCCGGACTGCTCGACACCGAGCACATTGCCGGCGCCGCGGATCTCCAGATCCTTCATCGCCACCGTCATGCCCGCGCCCAATTCATTGTTCTGCGCGATCGTCGCCAACCGGTCATAGGCGGTCTCGGTCAGCGGGGCGTGTTGCGGATAAAGGAAATAGGCATAGCCACGTTCGCGGCTGCGGCCCACCCGGCCGCGTAGCTGGTGCAGCTGGGCCAACCCGAAGGTGTCGGCGCGCTCGACGATCAGGGTGTTGGCGTTGGAGATGTCCAGGCCGGTCTCGACGATGGTGGTGCAGACCAGGATGTCGAATTCATGGTTCCAGAATCCTTCGACGGTGGATTCCAGCAGATCCTCGGGCATTTGGCCATGCGCGACGGCGACCTTGGCCTCCGGCACCAGTTCGCGCACCCGCGCCGCGGCCGCATCGATGGAGCTGACCCGGTTGTGCACGTAGAAAGCCTGCCCGTCGCGCAGCAGCTCTCGGCGCAGCGCCGCCGCGACTTGCTTGTCGTCGTGCGACCCGACGTAGGTCAGCACCGGATAGCGCTCTTCGGGCGGGGTCAGGATTGTGGACATCTCGCGAATCCCGGCCAAGCTCATTTCCAGCGTGCGCGGGATCGGGGTGGCGCTCATCGTCAGCACGTCGACATGGGTGCGCAGCGACTTGATGTGCTCCTTGTGCTCGACGCCGAAGCGCTGTTCTTCGTCGACGACCACCAGCCCGAGGTCCTTCCAGGCCACCCCGGTCTGCAGCAGCCGATGGGTGCCGATCACGATGTCCACCGAACCGTCGGCCAGGCCGTCGATCACGGCGCGGGATTCGGCGCCGTCGGTGAACCGGGACAGGCCTTTGATCCGGACCGGGAACCCGGCCATCCGTTCGGTGAAGGTCTGCAGATGCTGGTCAGCCAGCAGCGTGGTGGGCACCAGGACCGCAACCTGCTTGCCGTCCTGAACCGCCTTGAACGCCGCCCGGACCGCGATCTCGGTCTTGCCGTAGCCGACGTCACCGCAGACCACCCGGTCCATCGGCACCGGTTTCTCCATATCCGCCTTGACCTCGGTGATCGCGGTCAGCTGGTCCACGGTTTCGGTGAAGCCGAACGCATCCTCCATTTCGGCCTGCCACGGGGTGTCCGGCCCGAACGCGTGTCCCGCGGAGGCCTGCCGCTTGGCGTACAGCGACACCAGCTCGCCGGCGATCTCCCTGACCGCCTTGCGGGCCTTCGTCTTGGTGTTGGTCCAGTCGCTGCCGCCGAGTCGGCTCAGCGCGGGCGCCTGCCCACCGACGTAGCGCGATAGCTGGTCCAGCGAATCCATTGGCACATAAAGCTTGTCGGTTTCGTTCTGACTTCCCCTTCTCGACGGCTTGCTGACCGCGTACTCCAGCACCAGATACTCGCGCCGCGCTCCGCCGACGGTGCGCTCGGTCATCTCCACAAATCGCCCGATGCCGTGCTGGTCGTGAACAACCAAGTCGCCCGCGGTCAATGCCAGCGGGTCGACGGTGTTGCGACGTTTGGCGGCCAGCCGCTTGCCGTCCGTGGCCGTCACCCGGTTGCCGGTCAGGTCGGTCTCGGTGATGATCACCAGCTCGGCACCCGGGATAACGACGCCGTCGTGCAGCGGGCCTTTGAGCACCCCGACCACGCCGGCCTTGGGTTCCGCTCCCGGCTCCAACATCGTTGCCGGCGTGTCGGATTCGGCCAGCTGCTCGACCACGCGGTGCGCGGTTCCGGTCCCGGGCGCGACGACGGCAGCGACCCCGCCGGTCGATACGTGTGCGCGCAGCATCGCGAAGATGTCGTCGATGTCGCGCTGATGGCCGCGGGCCGACGGCGCGGCCCGGATATCCAGCTCCATCGCCGACTCGTCGGAGAGCTGGCTGAGCGTCCACCACGGGTGGCCGGACCGCCGGGTGGCGGCGCTCACCTCGTCGAGTTCGCGGAATCCCGATCCACCGAGCTGCTCGACGTCGATCGGCGAATCACCGCCCAGCGCCGCCACCGACCAGGACGCTTCCAGGAATTCCTGGCCGGTCTTGATCAGGTCGGCCGCGCGGGTACGCACCTTTTCCGGGTCGCAGACCAGCACCGGCGTCCCGTCGGCCAGCTGATTGGTCAGCAGCGACAAGTCGTCGGGCCGCAGCACCGGCAGCAAGGCCTCCATGCCGTCGACCGGGATGCCCTCGGCGAGCTTGGCCAGCATGTCGGCGACGCTGCCGGTGACGCCGTGCTCGGGCCGCGGCTGCTGCCCGGCCAGCTCGGCCGCGCGGGCCCGCACCTGGTCGGTCAGCAACAGCTCCCGGCAGGCGACCGCGACCAGGGTGTCGACGCCGATCTCGGGAATCGACCGCTGATCGGCTACCGAGAACATCCGCATCTCGGTGACCTCGTCGCCCCAGAACTCCACCCGCACCGGGTGCTCGGCGGTCGGCGCGAAGATATCGAGGATGCCGCCGCGGACCGCGAATTCGCCGCGCCGACCGACCATGTCCACCCTGGTGTAGGCCAGCTCGACCAGCCTTGCGATCACGTCTTCGAAACCAACCTCGTCGCCCAAGGCGAGCGTGAGGGGCTCCAGCAAGCCCAGCTGCGGGGGCATCGGCTGCAGCAGCGAGCGGACGGCGGTGACCACCACCCGCAGCGGCGGGCCCAGCCGCGCGTCGTCGGGGTGGGCCAGCCGGCGCAGCAGCATCAGTCGGGCGCCGACGGTGTCCACACCCGGCGAGAGCCGCTCGTGCGGCAGCGTCTCCCAGGACGGGAACATCGCGACGGAGTCGCCGAAGACACCGCGCAGCTCTGCGGTCAGGTCATCGGCTTCCCGGCCGGTGGCGGTGACCACCAGCAACGGGCCCTGCCGGGCCAGCGCGCTGGTGACGAATAGCCGCGCGCTGGCGGGTCCGACCAGCGTCAATTCGTCGGGTCGATCGACGGCGAGGTCGATGAGTCGCTGCAGCGTTGGCGCGCGCAGCGCCAATTCCACCAGCCCCGCGATCGGGGTAACAGCGGATTCAGTCCCCGGTGCGGTCATTTGGGTTTGCGGCTTGGGAACCCCTGGCTTTAGCTCGGGGGACTATACGCCGCGTTTCTCCTTTCGGGAGGTTGTCGGCGATCGCGGTTACGTTGCTGACGTGTGCAGGTTCCGGTTGTTCCCCACTCGTGAGCAGGCGGCCGCGTTGGCCGGGCACTGTGGCCATGCCCGGTTTGTGTGGAATCTGGCCGTAGAGCAGCAGCTGCACTGGCAG
>NZ_DASPSP010000225.1:0-22340 GCF_035623875.1 Mycobacterium sp.
TGCGGATGCTGCTCCAGCCAGCGCAGCATCGCGCGTTCGGTGGCGACATTCAGATCGTCTGCGGCCCAGTCGTATAGCGATCGCATCACCGCGATGGGATCGCGCATCAGGTCGGCGTAGTGCAGGTCGAAGAAACGGTCATCGCCGATGCGCCGGCGGGTCTGCAGTGGTCGGGTGACGTGGGCGCGGAGCTGACGCAGCACGTTTGCCACGACCACGTCGACGTCCAAGTCGGCACCCATCACCGCACGGGACAGATAGTTCAACCGCAGGAAGGACGCAGCGGCGGTGTACGGGTCACGATGCGCCCAGACGATGCGCGCATCGGGAAACGTCGACAGCAGCGCCTCGATGTGGACCGCGTGCGACGGCATCTTGAGCGACCAGGTCCCCGGCGCCCGCGATTGCAGCAGCTGCAAAACGATGCGCTCATAGGCATACGTGCTCGTCATGTCCGTCGCCAGAAGCCATTCCGCGTAGGCGGGGGTCGGCATGAAGGCTTCCCAGAGATACGCCTTGAAATCCTGGTTCTGCACGAAGATGCACTCGGTGGGTCCGTCGGCCTCGTCCCAGTGGACCATCGGGATGTTGGCCGCTTTCAAGCCCTCGGCCAGCACCTCGAGCTCCGCCTTCTTCTTGAGGCAGCGCGGATCGCTGCGCAACGTGTCGGGTGTGGATGGCGGCACCGAGTCCTCGGCCTCCCAGGTCAGCAAGGACCGGCGGCGCGGATCTTGATCGAGCAGGTAACTCGCCAAGGAGGTGCCCGTGCGGGGCAACCCGAGCACGATTAGGGGACGGTCGATCTGCTCATCGGTGATCTCGGGGTGTTGCTTGACGTAGTCGATGACGCGCAGCCGATTCCACAGTGCGTCGACGAATTGCCCGTAGACGAAGTCACGGCCGCCCGGGTTGACTCCGGGTGCGGATTCGCAGGTCTCGATCAGCAGCCGCAGGCCCGGCTGCCACGAGTCCTGGCCGAAGTCGTCTAACCCGGCGCGCTCGCAGGCCCGGGTGACGAGATCGTCGAAGCGTGCGGCGGTGCTCGAGGAAAGCGACGTCGTCATGGCCGCCGATACTATACGGCCGTAGAGAACAAATGTTAGGTTATGAATGCGCCAATCATGGAGGATGAACCAACCGATGCCACCGTCACTTGACGAACTCGTCAAACAAGGGGAGGGCCGCCAGGACGCCGTCGACATGGGCGACGGCATCTTCATGTCCAAGAACATCGCGAACAGCTACCTGGTGACAACGCCCGACGGCGACGTACTGATCAACACGGGCACGGACTTCGAAGCCGACGAGATCAAAGCGCGGTTTGCGCGCGTCAGTTCCGGACCGCTGCGGGTAATCACTTTCACTCAGGGCCATCCCGACCACGTCGGTGGGTGGAGCCTGTTCAACGACCAGGGCGTCCAGACGGTCGCGCAGGCCAACCACCGAGACGTGCGTGAGTACTGGCGCCACCTGCATCCGTTCTACGTACGACGCATCATGACGTTATGGGGCGCATTCATGGACGTCGACACGGCGGCTGCGCAACTTCCACCCGAACCCGTGCTGACCGATTCATTCATCGACAGTCACGCTTTCGAACTCGGCGGACGACGGTTCGAGTTGTACGCCACCCCCGGCGGTGAGACCACCGACGCCCTGGTGGTCTGGCTGCCCGAGCACCGAACAGTATTCATCGGCAACCTAATGGGCCCCTTCTTCGGGCACGTGCCGAACCTATATACGTTGCGAGGCGACAAGATTCGCAGCGCCATCAGCTTCATCCACTCGGTGGATCATGTCATCGCTCTCGCACCGGAAACATTGTTCAACGGTCACGACATGTTCCGCGGCGGAGACGAGATCGAAGCGACGTTGACCACGGTGCGCGACGCGACGACCTACTTACGTGATCGCACGCTCGATGGCATGAATTCCGGTTCTGCCCTGTGGACTTTGATGCGTGATGTCACCCTGCCCGCGAATTTGACGCTGCCGCAGATGCACGGGAAGGTGCCGTGGATCGTGCGGGCGATCTGGGAGGAGCATGTCGGGTGGTTCCGCTATGAGTCGACCACCGAGCTTTACGATGTTCCACCGTCATCGGTGTGGTCCGACATCGTCGACCTGGCGGGCGGAACTGACCCGCTTGTCGAAAGAGCCCACGCCCACGCCGAGGCGCGACACCCGCTTCAGGCACTGCACCTGACCGACATCGTCTTAGCCCAATCGCCGGGCGATGCCGCCGCGTTGCGGGTGAAACGCGCAGCGCTCGAACAGCTTCTGGCGGCCAGCGGCCGGGAAAACCACAGCGAAGTGCAGTGGCTGGAGCACGAGATCAAAACCACGACAGCCGAGGAGGATCGATGAAGGCCGAAAACCTTTACCACACCGGCATCGTCGTCGACGACCTCGGCGCGACCATGGAATGGTTCACCAAGGTCGCCGGCTACGCCTGGACCGACGTCGTTGAGGTCGAGCAGGTGGCGCAAACACCGGCCGGCGAGGTGACCATACCGATGAAAATGGTGTACTCGGGGGCCGACCCACGGCTGGAGCTTCTGCAGACCGTGCCCGGAACCATCTGGACTCCTGCGAATTCCGGTGTACACCACATCGGTTACTGGTCGGACGACGTCGAGTCCGATCTCGCGACGCTGGAGAGCAGCGGACTGGACGTCGAAGTCAAGTCGTACAACCCCGACGGATCCAGGACGTTGCTCTGGGCGTACACCAAGGGTCAGAGTGGGCCGCGTATTGAGTTAGTCAGCCGAGCCATGGAGCCGTTCATCAGCTACTGGTGGTCCACCGCCGGCAACCCGTAGCGGGGGCATCACCGCCTCGTCGACGTAGCGCAGATACTTCCAGGCGATGTCGGGTGGGATGCCGCCGCACAACGGCGCAAGCGTGAGCATGCCACCGTCGTGAACATGAGCGATCGCTTCATCGGCGGTGAAGATGCGATGCGTGCGTGACATTGCCCGCAACTCATCGACATCGCTGACGTAGGCGATGCCCGCCGTTGTCTGATCGCCCGGGTTCCACTCGGCATAGACGCGGGCATCATGCAGCAGGTGGGCTCCGATCTCCCGCCAGGCTAGGTCGACGTCGGGGGCGACGAAACACACGCTCGGCGTGTCGCGATCAGGCAGCAACGTCATACCCGGCTGATGGCCGTGCGCACGACAGGCGGCTTCGTATGCCTCCTGTGAACCGGGTACGTTTCCTTGCGCGAGATACCCAAGTCCGTAACGGCCGGCGCGTCGTGCCGCAGCCAAACTTCCTCCGCCCCACATCATTAGCGGCCCCTGCGGCGAGAACGGTGAAGGTGTGACCCTGATTCGGCGTCCCTCATGCTGCACCACCTCGCCGGCAAGCAGCCGACGCAGCAGGCCGAGCTTTTCGTCGGCCATTCGTCCGCGGGCCCGCAGGTCGAGCCCGAAATGCTGGTATTCCCCAGGCCGATAACCGAGCCCGAACACGTAGGTAGCGCGTCCCCTGCTGACCACATCCAGTACGGCGATCTCTTCGGCAAGCCGAACCGGGTCGTAGAACGGGAGGATGACGATGAGCGTCATCATCAACTGCTTTGTGCGCGCGGCGATGGCACTGCCGAGGATCAATGGCGTGGGCAGATAGCCGTCCGGCGAGCCGTGATGCTCGCACAGCACCGCCGCGAGGCAGCCCCGTGTTTCGGCCCACGCGCACATGTCGATAGCGGCCTCGTAGAGCTCGGTGGTCGTCGCCCCGAAATCGGGCGCGCGCATGTCGAACCGCATCGAATACATGGGCCGTTACCTGATATTGACTCTCTACGGACGGATAGACTCCGCGGCCATGACCGTACCTCATCCACCGCTGGCGGGTCGGCGCATTCTGATCACCGGCGGCGCCACCGGTATCGGTGCGGCCGCGGCGCGGGTGTTGCACGACGCGGGGGCGCGCGTGGTCGCGACATACCATCGCACCGGTCCTGTCGGCGACGTCGCTCCGGTGACGTGGCTGCAATGCGATGTCCGGGATGCCGAGGCGGTCGATGCCACCTTCCGTGGCGCAGTAGCGGAACTCGGCGGCCTGGATGTACTAGTGAACGCCGCCGGCCTGTGGCAGCCCGGAGTACCCGGACACATCAGCAGCGACGAAATCGACTTTCTGCTGGAAACGAACATCAAAGGAACGATTCTCACCAATCAGGCGGCACATGCGGTGATGCGCGGCAGCGGTGGACGGATCATTAATTTCGGATCCGCCGAGGCGGTTATGGGCAGCCCAGTCGCCGCGGTGTACGCCGCTACCAAGGGCGCTGTTCAAGCCTGGACCCGATCGGCGGCCAAGGCGTGGGGCGCGGACCGAGTGACCGTCAACGCGCTGGCGCCGGCCGTTCAAACCCCGGGCGCAGATCGGTTCCGGGAATTCCTGGGTGCGGATGCCGCGGAGTTCATGGATCAGCAGATGAAACTGTCAATCCCGCTCGGCGGCAAGCTTGGTGACCCCACCGATGACTTGGGGCCGGTGTTGGTATTCCTCGCCGGCGATGGAGCCGGGTTCATCACCGGGCAGTTGATCCCCGTTGACGGCGGTCTCGCCATGGTCGGCGGCTGAGCGGAGCGCCTCCGATGGACCGCCTCGGCATCGAGATGCTCTGTGTCTTTGGCATGCCACTAGTCGAATACGTGCACTTGGTCTCCGATCTGGGCTGCCGCTATATCACCACCGGGATGGTCGGATTTGCGCCTCTGAAGACACTGGGCTACCAACCGTTCTCGCTGCGGGACGATCCTCGATTGCGGCGGGATCTTCTTGCGGCGATGGATGACCGCGGCGTGTCGATCTCATTGGGGGAGGGCCTGCTTATCGCGCCGGGCGTCGACGTTCACTCATATGCCGCCGATCTGGACATCATGGCCGAACTGGGTATCCCGCGGATCAACACGGTCAGCTTGGAGCCGGACCGGGCCCGCACCTTCGACGAACTTGCCCTGCTGACCGACTTGGCCGCCGAGCGGGGCATTTTGACGAGCGTCGAACCCGTTCCCGGTCTCGCGATTGCAAACCTGCCCGCCGCCATGGCCGCCGTCGAGCATGTAGGCCGGGACGAGATCAGCCTGCTAATCGACACGATGCATGTCGCCCGCTCGGGTGCCGGACCGGACGACCTTCGATCGCTGCCCGCGGAGCGGATCGGTCATGTGCAGCTCTGCGATGTCCCGTTGCGGTCCACCAGGCAGCACCACTACGCCGAGGAAGCCATGTATCACCGCCTGGCGCCCGGTGAAGGCGAGTTGCCACTGGTCGAGATGCTCGCGGCCCTGCCGCGTGATCGCGTCGTCGGGTTGGAGGTGCCGATGCGGTCTCGTGCCGAGGCCGGCGTCAGCGCCTACGACCGGTTACTGCCCTGCGTCAAGAGCGCGCGGGCGCTGCTGGCTCGCGCTCACGAAACCGAGCCGCCACCGCATTAGCGGCACGTGCAACGCCGCCAGAAACCCCAAACATCTGCGCAAACGCGTATCAGCTACCGAGGCCCTTCTTGATGGCGTCGTCTTGTTTGTGGCCAACGTCGAGGACGAAATCCGACGGTGCCAGTGCAAATGACGGACCATCGAATTCCAGGGTCACGAACGCCTTACCCTCGGTGAAGAGCAACACCGTCACTCCCTTGGAGTGATCCGGAGAAGTTCCCGAGATCGTCGCGCCGTCCACCCCGACGTCGGCCGATAAGGGTTTGGCGAGCAGGGCTTCGTGCTGAACCGCCTTTGCCGAATCAAGTGCATTCGCAGCAGCCGCGGGGTCCAACGTGATCTGGATAGTGTCGATGATCGTGTGGCTATGGTCTTGATCGCTGAAGGTTATTGTTGCGCCCTGCTGGCCATTCGGGTTCTTGACCGGTGGGCTGGCAGTAAAGGGTTCGGGTGCGCCGATATCACTGGCTTTGATCAGCAGCGAGGTGTAGTCGCCCGGCTGGGCGGCGTGGGTCGAGGTGGTTGATCCCGATGGCGGCGTCGAAGACTTCGAATGGCTGCTGCAGCCGGCCGCCGCCACTCCCGTCAACGTTGACGCCACGATCACTCCGGCGATCACCGGTCGAGAAATCCTCATCGGGCCGAACTCCCTTCCACCGAGCTAATCGGGAAACCGTAACCCAGGGCGGATTTATCTGGTCGGAGGATGCCATTCGACCCACGCCATGGTCTGTCCTACGAGAGATCGCTGCGTGCGGCCTCGGAGATGATGTCGACCACAGTTTGCGGTCGGGTGATCGGGGGAGCGTGATCGGAATCCCGGCCTGGTACAGACCGGCGATGACCCGACTCCAGCTGGATCCGTCGGCCCAAGCGCCATGGACGAGTTCACCGTGGGCGAAGACTTTTGAGGTCTCATGTCAGACGGCTGCGACTCTCGCCGGCGTGTAAAGCCCGCTTCCGGTGACGAACGGAAGGTCGAGCGTCGTCCTGATTCCGGGCGGCGCCGCGACCACGGCTGGGATGGCGTTGACGATCCGGCCCGCGGCCCCGACGATCGCCGCGTGGTTGTGATCGCCCTTGCGGCTGGTCGGGCAGATGTCCACGGTGTAGGACGGCTCGCCGATGATTTCCACGCGATACGAGCCGCCAGGTTGGGCCGGTTGCGCCCAGTCGGGTCGCAGGTCCTCCCGCAACCGGGTGATGTGTTCGACGACTATGGCCGGTCGCCCGTTGGCCATGCCCTTGATTTCGAACTGCAGCGCGGCCATCGTCCCTTTCGCGACGCGCCCCACCGCGATATCGAAGTCTTCCGGCGCCGGCTCGCGCTGGTAGGACTCGGTGATCTCGTGCAGTTCGATACCCAGACCCATGGCCAGCTGGCGGATCGCCGCACCCCAGGCGATGCTCAGCACGCCCGGTAACAGCAGCATGGGCACGTCGTCTAGGGGCCTGCCGAACCCCATGTAGTGCATGACCTCGGCGCCGTCATAGGTCGCGTAGTCGGCGATCTCCATACAGCGCACCTGTTCTATCTGCTGGCAGGTGCTTGCGAGCGCGAACGGGATCAGGTCGTTGATGAATCCCGGGTCGACGCCGTTGATGAAGATGCTCGAATTACCTTGTTGAGCAGCATCTTCGACGCGGGCGATGTACTTGTCGGGCATCACCCCCCATGGATACTGCAACATCCCCGGCGACGACCCGACGACGTTGATGCCGGCGGCGAGGATGCGCATGACGTCCTTCATCGCCTCGGGCAGACGCGTGTCGCCCATCGCACAATACACAACGCATTCGGGGCCGGTGGCGAGCACGGCATCAAGGTCGTTGACGGCCGCGATGCCGGTGGACACGTCCACCCCGGCGAGTGCTCCGGCGTCCTTGCCGACTTTCTCCGGCGACGAGACGCACAGCCCGGTGAGTTCGAATTGCGGATTGGTGATCAGCTCGGTCAACGCCAGACGACCGACGTTTCCGGTGCCGACGTGGGCGACGCGGATCGCCATGGGTGTCCTCCGTTCCTGGATGCGAGCGCACAGACGTTTCTAGACGCTAGCGGGCTGATCAAACAGTTGCACCAGTGGATGGGATCGCACTGATAGACAGACAGAAATTTAAGTTTTGAAAGCGGCTTGACGGGGCATAGTAGATCCGTGAACCCACATCATCTCGTGAGCATCCTTGGCACCTCGGCCGCCACTGCACTAGCGATAATCACCGCACCCACCCCATTCGCATCTGCCGACCCAGCCGCAGCTAACGGAGCTTGCCCCGATGCTGAGGTGGTGTTCGCCCGCGGTACCAACGATCCGCCGGGCCTCGGCGATGTCGGGCAGGCATTCGTCGACTCGCTGCGCTCGAAAGTCGGCGGCAAGTCACTCGGGGTGTACCCGGTCAACTATCCGGCCAGCATGGATTTCAGTACCGGCCTCGACGGTATTAACGACGCGGGCACGCACGTCGAGCAGATGGCGGCGAACTGTCCCAGCACCAAGATGGTGCTGGGCGGATACTCTCAGGGCGCGGCCGTGATGGGTTTCGTCACCTCGGCGACCGTACCGAACGGCGCACCGGCGGACGCACCCCAGCCGATGCCCGCCGACGTGGCAAACCACGTAGCCGCGGTCACCCTGTTCGGAACGCCGTCAAATCAGTTCATGAACATGGTCGGTCAGCCGCCGATCGTCATCGGCCCGCTCTACGCGGCCAAAACGCAAGAATTGTGCGCCGCAGGCGATCCGGTCTGCTCTGACGGCGGGGATTGGGCCGCACACGACCACGCATACGTCAACAGCAGCGTGATCGACCAGGGCGCAACGTTCGCAGCGAGTCAGATCTAGACGCTCGTCGGCGCATCGGACAGCTTCACCAGCCGCACTTCGGGCCGGGCCGGGACCTCGTCGGCGAGAAACCACCGGAAGGCGAGGTTGCCGCGTGGATAGTCAAGCGTGGTCAGGGAATTCGGGTGCGCCGTCATACCCCGAGAGACCACGATCGTGACTGAGTCGTCTGCGTTGAGTACCGCGCTGTGGCCGTTGACCGAACTGCGCGCATCGGTGACGCCGTAGGTGGCCATGAATTGGTTCCACACGACCAGGTTCCAAAACCTGCACCGCGGTGGCCGATGGGTGATGACGAGCGCCTCGTCCTCGTCGAGCACGAAACTGCCGTAGGAATAACAGGCGTCACGGGCCGACCAGCCGAAGTTGGCGTCCGGGACTTGGTAGGGGTCGGCGAACTCATTGGCCGCATGCGCGATCTCGTGGCCCAGCGCGTGCGCCTCGTCGACTCGCACCCCCACGGCCAGCGGGAGGATCGCGAACATGGTGCGCAGCCAGGCGGCACTGGCCCGTAGCCGCGTGGCCGTCTCGGCATCGCCGTGCCGAATCGGTTCCGGTTCGTCGAGCGCCTCGATGCGCCAGCTGACCCGGCGACCGGTCAGCGGGTCGGCCTGGTAGTCGCGGGTCATCAGAACGGCCGCATCGGGTGTGGGCCCGAGCTCGAACGAGAAGTTTCCGGCTGCGTCGATCTCAAGGTCGTCGTCGCGCACGATCGCCACGATGCGGTCCGACCAGGCGCCCGGCGACGGTTCGTTGTAGGCGGTCAGCGAGAAGTAGACGCTGTCGCCGCGGTTGCCGCTGATGCGATAGCGGCGCTTGGGATCGACCGGGCACAGATAGTAGTAGGCGTCGGTGTTGTCGCCTCCCCAGCGTCGGTCTCGTCGGAATGGCGTATTGACTGCGACGAACACGGGTCGACTGGGCTCGGCGAAGAGGTAGGTGTCGAACGCCACGCCCAGTGTGGTCGCGATCATGCGGTAGCCGTCGGCGATGTGCCGGTCGTCGGTGACGGCGCGCTCGCCGTCGAGGAAAGAGCGGTCGAGGCTAGCCAGGGTGTCCAGCAACTCGTGCCATGCGGCGGTGGACTCGTGCGTCAGGTCACTCATTAGCGCCGCTCCTGCTCATCGCTTCGCTCTGCATCGTCGTCGGTGCGCATGCGCTGATTCCTCTCGTGATGAAAACGGCGGTGCGGTCTACCCAGGATTCGTCGAGTGCGTCCCCGCGGGTGAGCAACGCCAGGAACGTGGTGCCGGCGACGACTTCGACGAGTTCGGCCGCCGTGACATCGGGCCGCACCTCGCCGCGCGCGACGGCGTCCGTCAGGCGATCCGATAGGCCGCGGGACAGGATGTCGCCGAAGCGCGCCAGCAGGGCGGAGTGCAGCGTGAGATCGGCCGCCATCTCACCGACCAGGCCGGGCAGCGCGGCCCGCGCGGCCGGGGTGGTCAGCACCTCGGCGGTCCTGCGAACCATCTCGCGCACGTCGCCGGCCAGCGACCCGGTGTCGGGCAGCGCGGTCGCGTCGCTGATCGGGAACACTGCCTCGTGGACGAGGTGTGCCTTGCCGGGCCAACGCCGGTAGATCGCCGGTTTGCTGGTACCCGCCCGCCGGGCGATCGCATCGACCGACAGATCGGCGTAGCCCGTCTCGGCGAGCAGCTCGACAGTGGCGTGCAGCACCGCGCTGTCGATGCGCTTATCGCGGGGTCGGCCAAGCTCTGTCGTCATTACGAAACTCAGAGTAACATAAGTCGCCGTGACCGACGCCGCTCCAACCCTCGTGCACCTCGACGACCTTGCTGAGCCCCGCTTCAGTCCCCAGGTCGAGCAGATCCGCAACATGATGGCGGCGATGGCGCCAGAGTGCCCGCTGGACGCCGAAGCGCTGCATACCAAAGCCAAGGCCGATACCGGGCTCACCGACTTCGGGCCTGACGATTACCGGGAACGCCTCGACGTCTACCTCGCGGCGCTGCAAGAGATCGGCGGCCTGCACGGGCCGGGAATCGTCAACTTCCACGCGCAGCTGTTGCAGTGGCTCAAGAACCGGCTATTGCTCAACGATCTGCTCGCGCGACACCCCGAGATCCACGACATCGAGCTGCTACCGCCGGTGGTCATCGCGGGCCTACCGCGCACCGGGACCACCCACCTGCACAACCTGCTGGCGGCGGCCCCGACGTTCCGCACCATCCCTTACTGGGAGAGCGCCGAGCCGTTCCCGCTGCCCGCCGAGCTAGGGGTCGAGCCTGATCCGCGCAAAACCCGGATGGATGCCGCGGTCGAGTTCATGAACGCCGCGATGCCGCACTTTCCGCTCATGCACGAGATGACGACCGAGCACGTCCACGAAGAGATCCAGCTGCTGGCCAACGACTTCTCCACGATGTTTTTCGAGACCCTCGCACACGTGCCGCGGTGGCGCGAGTACTACTTGGCCCACGACCAGACGTCGTCATACCAGCACCTGGCCGTCCAATTAAAAGCGCTGCAGTTTCTGCGCGGCGGCCGTCGCTGGCTGCTGAAGTCGCCCCAGCACCTCGAGCAGCTGCCGGTGCTAGATGCCGTCTTCGCCGGGTCCATCGTGCTGTGCACCCACCGCGACCCGGTGCCCGTAGCACTGTCGATGATTGCGATGATCACCTATACCGCGCGGATGCATTGCTCGCCCGTGCCAGTGCACGAGATCGCGGCATCGTGGGTCGAACGCCTGCAAATGATGCTGGAAGCGCTTGTCCGGGACCGTAATGTAATCCCGCCGGAGCGGTCCAACGACATCCGCTTCGACGACTTCATGGCCGATGAGCTCGGCGTCGCCGAGCGGGTGTACGACCTCGCCGGCGAGCCGCTGACAAACGCGGCTCGCACGGCGATGGCCGGTTACCTATTGGGCCACCAGCGCGGGCGGTTGGGCCGGATTGCAACGTCGGCCGAAATGTTCGGACTCGACGAGAATGACCTGCGCTCCCGGTTCACCCGCTATCTGGAGCGCTTCTTGACGTGAAGGCCGGCCGACCTAGGTGGTAGCGACCCCGGGCGCGTCCGGGGCCGGCGCAGGGTCCGGCGGCGGAGGCAGTTCGTTCTGCACGGGCTCGACGGGGTCAGGGCCGGGCGGGGGCGGCGCCGGCGGCGCGGGTGGCTCGGGAGCCACCACGTCCACCAGAACCGGACCAGGCGCCGGCGGTGGGGCATCCTCCGGTGCATCGGGATCCACCGGGAGGTACATGTGATGGGTGAACTGGCGCTGATAAGCCCCGCCGCCACCAATTCGCACGCCACCGCCTTCACCGCTGGATACCGGTGTTCCATCCGGCAGCGTCACCGCCGTGTGACCGCCATTCCAGCCGATCACCAAAGCGCCCGGGGCGGTTCCGTATTTGAAGCCGCGCGCCAACAAGGCCGATTCTTCATTCCCGGTGTTGAACCTATCGCCGAAAGCCGGCCTGTCGGTGGCCACATTCGATACCAAGGAGGCCAGACCCGAACAGTCCGTTCCGGCAGAGGAATAGCCATGGCTATACGGCGTGCCAGACATCTGCTGAAGCACTGTCATCAGCGTTGCTAAAACAAACATGCGCCGGGACGTTAACAACAAGATCAAAAATGGCCAAAATCTGTGGCGACCATCACTTTTCATATCACTGAATGGCCTGCGCTACATTTCTTCAGGAAAAGCGCTGCTAGATAAGGGTTCAGAAGCCACTTATTCAACACGTGTGGAAGATTAAGCAGTTCTTGGCCTTTCATTGATTTTGGTCTCAGTTTCGCAAACCATACGGCAGAAACGGTTTCAGCGAAAGAGTTGTTCTCGCTGGTGAGCACTATTGCGTTGCAACGCCTTTGTGCAGCGCGTTTCGAACCGGCGATCACGACATGGTGTCGTCCGCCACTATTCGGCAGGCGGCAATTGGCGTGGGCCGTCAGCTGCACGCACCTCGGGTGGTCCCTCGCGTTTAGTCAGACCACGCTGCGGCTCAGGCTGCGCCAACGACAAGTCGTCTACATGCTTTGCCGATAGGCGCTGTGACGTCACAGGTTGCGCTGCAACATATTGCGCATCGGGGTGATCGTCGTCACTTGCACTGACAGCAGCCGATCCGCTTGAGGGGCCCTGTTCGGCACTCTCCTCGGTATTGACCGCGATCTTGTGAGTACGCCTGAGCGAGAAGGTGATTTCCTCGACCTCCTCGAATACCTGGCGTGCGGTGCGCAATGGATGGGTCGAGGTGTCGATCGCGCGCGCAACAAAGCCCGGAACCAGCGGACGAATCCAGCGGGCGGCGGCTTTGGTGACGTCGGGGATGGTCGGAACCGGCGACGTGGCTGGCACGTCGCGCGGTTCAACCGTCGCGGGCAGGTTCGGCGTCTCGGTCGCGGCCTCCGCCTCAGCAGCGATCGGTAGATAAATGTCTTCCTCCACCGGCTCAGCGACGGGTGTCGCGCTTTCGAGCGCGGCGTTCACTCGCCGGCGAAGCTGCGCGCGGTCGATCTCGGTCTGTGCTTCGACGGCCAGGCGGGCTTGGGCGAGTTGCTGTTCGGCCCACAAGGTTTCGGCGGCCGCGTGCACCTCGGCTCGTTTGACCGCGATCGCGGTCTCCGCTTCGAGCTCGGCGCGTTCGCGTTCGGCATGGGCTTTTGCGTGGCGATCGTGGGCCGTTTCGCCGCGCCACAACCGCAGGATCAAGGGCAGCACGCTAAGCAATACGAAGAACGCGATCGTGAGGAGCCGCAGCGTGAGTGCGCCGGCGCTGGCCAATGTCAGGTCGTGCATAGCAAGCCACCGCGCGGCCAAGCCATGGTCAGCGTCCGCGCTCGCCGATTGGCGCGCTTGGGACAGCGACCGCTCACCGTCGGCGATCTTCGAATCCAGTTCAGCAGCTTGGCGGTCGCGAGCGGCGATGGCGGTGTCCAGCTCTCGCTGGGAGTCCGCGAGAAGGTCATTGGCCGTTCGGGTTTCGGGTCCGGAACCGGGCACCCCGGTGATGCGGGTCTGCGGGCAGGCCGGAGTGGGGTGGTATTCGCAGCGTGCGACGACCAGCGCCTCGTCTCGGTGGATACGTGCGGTGTCTACGGCCTTGTCGAGTGTCACCCGGGCGTTGCGCAGCTGCGCCAGGTTCGTCGATGCCTGCGCGACCGCCGGCACCGACTCGGCATTGCGTGTGACCTGCAGCTCCAGCTCACGGTCGATGGACCCGGAGAACACCGCGAGCGCGGCGAATTCGCCCACGACCATGCCGACGGCAACTGCTACCAGTCCACGTCCCACGATTCCGCGCAACCCGCGCGTCGGCCCGCTCGCAACCCCCCGGGTGATCGCGCCTACCAGCACGCCGAACACCAGGGTGAACGGCATGATGGCCAGGACCGGCCAGCGCGCCGCTTCCAGTATGGCGAGCGTCGTCACGAGCCAGGCCAGTACAGCGTCGAGGATCACGACGACGCCGGCGATCGCATGTGCCGACCGCTCGTGCCGTGCGTCGAGCTCGCGGCGCTCGCGGGACTCTTTGGCACCTAACCAGGTGAGCATCGGAATCAAAACACCTCCAGGTTGTGTCAGCCTGACAGACCAAGGCCGGGATAGAAAAATCAGCGGGACGATGTGTGGTGCGGCTAACAGCGCGACCAGAATCGCTCAGGCCGGTTCGCGGCAGTGCGACAGCCGAATTCTCTCATAACGTGCGCCGCACACGCTGCCAGCGTCGTACGTTTTCCTATCGAGGTGGAGGAGTAGCTTCCCGGCAAACGACAACGGGCAAAGGAGCGCGGTGTGAGATTGCGGCGGTTCGTTCTGGTGGTGGGGGCAGTGGTCCTGGTCGTCGGGATCACCGGATTATTGGCGCCGGTCTCGGTCTCGGACAGCAACGGCGGCAGCCTCGGATGCGGCAACGCCGCGATCTCCGACCTGTCCAGCGCTCGCGAGGCAAACAACAAGTCGGTGGCCAGCATTCCGATTCTCAACCAGATCGTCCCACACACCGATTTCGTGGCCGAATGCCAAGCAGCACTTTCCGGCCGGCGGTCGTGGACTGTTCCGGTGACCGTGATCGGCGCGATCGCTGTGGTCGCGGCGTTTTTCGTGCGAGGGGGTCGATCAGCCGGGGTCTGACTCGTTTACCCACGGCGTATTTGCCGCACACCACTGGCACAGGAGGCTCCGGCCGACACGATCGGATCAGCCGCGGTGTCGGAGGTGACGTGAGACGGTATCTACTTATGCAGGGCTACGACTATGTGAGCTACGAGGCTTTCGGACGGCGATTCTTCGAAGTGGCTGTGACCGAGGAACGCGTCGGCGCGGCCTTCGCCGCGTTCGCCGGCACCCAGTTCGACATCGAACCGATTGCGCAGGGGCCGGGCAAGATTGCCAAAGTCAGCGCAAAGGTGACGATCGAGGAGCCTCAGGTCAGCCGTAACGTAGCCGACAGCATCACTTTTGACATCCATATCCCACTTCTCATCAATCTGCTTCTCGACCTACGACTCGACAAACAGCGGTTCCGGGTTGACGGTGACATCGCGTTGAGCGCGACAGCGCGCGCTGCCGAACCGCTGCTGCTGATCGTCGACGTCGCCAAGCCGCGGTCGTCGGATATCACCGTCCACGTGTCGTCGACAAGCATCCGCGGCGAGTTGTTGCGCATCATCGCCGGCGTTGACGGGGAGATCCGGCGCTTCATAGCGCAATACGTCAGCGAGGAAATCGATTCGCCGCAATCGCAAAGGGCGCAAGTCATCAACGTGGCAGAGCAACTCGATCAGACCTGGACCGGCGTCTGACCGCCGGTTTATCGCGCGGCCGCGCCCGGGCACGCAAGCCATCAGCGTTCCAGTCAAAGGGAGAGTGACGCCGGGTGGCAGGAAGCTGGCGTGCAATTTAAATCGGTTCGGCGACCGGATGACCTACAGGTCGAGGGTGAGTCGCTGTTCCTTTGCCGCGCGCGAAATGCACACCAGCATCATTCCGTCGGCTCGCTCGGGCTCGGTCAGCAGCGTGTCGCGGTGGTCGACGCGGCCGTCGAGCACCCGGGTACGGCAGGTCCCGCAGAAGCCCTGTCGGCAGGAGTACGGCGGCCAGACATCGGCCCGCTGTAACGCCGACAGCAGTGTCTCCTCGGCGCCGACCTGCACTGTGGCGCCTGTCGAGGCGACGCAGACGCTGAACTCCTCGCCGTCGATCACCGGAGGTGCGGCGAAACGCTCGAAATGCAACTCGACGTTGTCGCGGCCCGCGAGCTGAGTGCGAATCGCCGTCAACATCGGGGCGGGTCCGCAGGCGTAGACGGCCGTGCCGTCAGGGCAGTCGCCCAGCAGCTGAGCCGCCGTCGGGACGCCGTGCACGTCGTCGGTGCGGATTTCGACGCGATCGCCGAACTCCGCCACGTCGTCCAGGAACGGCAGGCTGTCCCGGCTGCGGCCGGCATAGATTATCGACCACTCGACGCCGAGGGGGTCGACGTGCCGCATCATCGGCAGGATCGGCGTGATGCCGATCCCGGCGGCGACGAACCGTAAACGCTGCGCGGGGGATCCGTAGCCGGGCACGGTCAGCGGGAAGGCGTTGCGCGGTCCGTTCGTGGTGACCTGGCTGCCAACACCGAGGACGTCGTGCACTTCGGCCGAGCCGCCGCCACCGTCGGGAATGCGCCGCACCGCGATCCGGTAGCCGTCCGGGCGGGTGGGGTCGCCGCACAGCGAGTATTGCCGCACCCGCCCACTGGGCAGATGGATGTCGAGGTGCGCACCGGGACGCCAGGGCGGCAGTGGCGCACCGTCGGCGGCGGCGAAGGTCAGCGTGACCACGTCCTGATCGTGGGCGACCACCGTGCGTCCCACCACGGTCAGCGTGATGCTGCTGTCGTGATCGGCCGGCGCAGTGACACGCCTGATCGATCGCGACAGCACCCACAGTCCCGTTACCGCAGCGTCGGCCAGGCCGAGCAGCACGTCGTGCGACGAACGACCCGAGGCGCTCGGCGGGGCCTGCCGGAACCGCTCGAAGACCCCCATCAAAGATGTGCTGCGCGCGCTGCCGGGGAGCTTGCCAGGTACGCGACAGCCTGCGCCGTCGACCCCATCTCCTCCGGTGAGAAGCCGGGCCGAAAGTACATCAACGTGTTGGAGCCGAACAGCTTTCGAAAAGTCGGCAGCAGTCCGTGCTTCGAGTCCATCGCCCGCAGCCATTGCGTCTTCCACCAGCCGACGTCGATGTCCGGGTCGGCTTTCATCAGGTACCAGGTGCCGCGCTGGAAAAACACGAACACCATCGTCACCGCCATCAGCATCGAACGAATCCGGTCGGGGTAGCTGTTGTGGAAATAGGCGGCGACGTCATGGGCGACGCGGCGGTGTTCGACTTCTTCGCTGCCGTGCCAGCGGAACAAGTCGGCGATGACGGGGTTTGCGCCGTAATCTTCCCAGCGGCAGCTGAGGACGAAGTCACCGAGCACCGCGGTGTAGTGCTCTATCGCGGCGATGAGCCACAGCCGGTCGCACAGGTGGCTGAGTCGGCGTTTTGGGTCGGGAGAGGTACTAGGCGCCAGCGTGCGGGAGAAGATGAAATCCACCTGGTCAAGCAGCGGCTTGGGGTCGATGCCGCGGGCCATCATCAGTTCGTGCAGAACCTGGTCGTGGACGTCGGCGTGCGTTGCCTCCTGGCCGATGAATCCGCGCATGTCCTCGGCCAGTTTGGGATCTTTGACCAGTGGCAGGGCCTCGTTGAAAACCGCGACGAACCAGCGCTCGATCGGAGGCAGCACGATGTTGAGCAGGCTGGCGAAATTCGAGGCCACCGGATGGCCGGGAATCCAGTGCAGTGGGATGTCGGAGACGTCGAAGTGCACCTTGCGGGCCTGGATCAGCACCGGTCCCGGGTCGTATTCGTCGTCGAACCGGCGTTCAAACCGGTGACGTCGCAACATGAGACCTCCTCCCGGATTTGGGGTTACCCGCCGACGCTTGCGGCAAAGTCGCCGAGCTGCCCGCGATCGCTGACGTCTAGGACCTCCACCTCGTACCTATCCCGCAACTCCTGGCCGAACGCCACGGCCTCCGGGCCTCCGTCTGTGTCGAGGAGACCCAGCTCGACGATGATGGCCGTGCGCGCCCGGTACTCGGCACGGGGGCTGATCGTGATCGTAGGTGGTGGCCGGTATGCCAGCACATCGAACAAGAGGACCTTGCCGACAACCAGATACGACCACGGCGGATCTACAACCCCCAGTCGCGCCGCGTCTCGCGACACTCTTGGGAAACCACGTGCCCGCGCGATCACGTCCGCGACCTCGATATCGGCGTACCAGCCGCAATCGCAGTCCGGCGCCGGCGGCACGTGCTCTGGATTTAAGCATCCGGCGGAGAACGAGTTCGTCTCCCACGAAATCTCCGAATGGTACGGAGACCTCAGCGCATCCCCGGGGATCCCCGTCCAAAAGCGATAGCCCACGGCAGTTTCCAAGCGGCCGAAACCAGGTGCGGCCAGGCGTCCGTCTAGCCACTCATGCAGCTCGGGCATCGCGGCCTCGATACCGGCGAAGGCGACCTCGAAATCAGCACCAACGATCGGATTCCGGACGTCGACGCACCTAAGCCGGTCGTTATCAACGCCACACACCCGCAACACCCCAACATGTTCGCCACCCAACGCAACCACCAAATCAGCTGCAAGGTGCTCATCACCGACCAGCGCAGCGCGATGATCCGTCGGCACCGGATAACCATGCTCATGCAGCACCGAGCACGCCTGCTCATCGGCGCTATCACCCACACAAGCGGCGGTGCCCGCACTGGACACCCGCACCAAATCACCCAGACCACGCTCCCGCAGCTCGTCAGCGAATAACGTCGCAGCCATCACCGATCGAGCGCGATTGAAACTGCATACAAACGCGACGTGCAGCCGAGGGCTACTCACAATCCGTACCGCTCCCAATGCAGCGCGGCCAAGTCATCGGAGTCCTCCAAATCGAAGTTTCCCGAATGTACGTAACTCGGCTCGAAACAAGATTCGAGTTACGTACACGCAGGCACACGCTATGCCTACCGATTGTTGTCGGGATGGGGCTTATAGGGTCTGGGATAGCACAAATCGGATTGGTTACCTCAGCTGGGTACGAGTTTCCTCGCCGCGCTAGCGTCCATGTCAGGGAGCCTAGTCGCCCGGTCCCGATTTCTCTCTTCGCTTGTACACATCACCACGAGTTAGGCTCCGCCGGTGAAATTTGTGGTGGCAGGCTATGGAAGTCGCGGCGATGTGGAGCCCTGCATGGCCGTCGCCCGGGAGCTGCTGCGCCGAGGTCACGACGTGCGCCTGGCCGTTACTGCGCCGCCTGACATGCTTGCCGTCATCGAGTCCGCGGGGCTTACGGCGGTTCCCTACGGCCGGGACTGGCAGGCGCAGCTGCGCGACGAGGATTTCGTCCGTATGATCCAGAATCCGCTCGGCGCGATCCAGGAAGCCATCGAATATGTTGCCCAAGTCGCGGCGGAGAAGACCGCGACGTTGGTGTCGTTGACAAACGGGGCCGACCTGCTATTGGCAGGCATCAACGAGCAGGGGCTGGCCGCCAATGTCGCGGATTATTACGGCATTCCGCTGGCTGCACTGCACTCCTTCCCGTCGCAGATTTTGGAGCTCGGGTCGCCGCATGGGAACGTAGCGAAGCAGGCTGAACATGCCCAACGCCGGGCACTCGGCTTACCGGAGGCACCCGACCCCTCGATGGGACCGCTGGAGATCCAGGCTTACGACCAGCTGTGCTTGCCCGAGCTGGCAGCCCAATGGGGGGAATTGGCTGGCCGACGCCCCTTCGTCGGGGCGCTGACGCTGGAGTTGCCAACGGCCGCCGACGGCGAGGTCTTGGCGTGGATTGCCGCTGGAACACCGCCGATCTACTTCGGCTTTGGCAGCACGCCGGTCGCATCCCCCGCTGACATGATCGCCGCAATCAGCGCGGCCTGCACACAGTTAGGCGAGCGGGCGTTGATTTGCATGGGCCCGAATGACTGCAACCACATCCCGCATGTCGACCACGTCAAGGTTGTGCGCGCGGTGAAAGGCGCGGCCGCCTTTCCGGCCTGCCGCGCGATCGTCCACCACGGGGGCGCCGGCACCACGGCCTTAGGCCTGCGCGCTGGAATCCCCACCTTGATCCTCTGGAACGGGCTCGATCAGCCGACCTGGGCAGCTGCGATCGAACAACTGAAAGTCGGCCTTGGGCGGCGCTTTTCAGAAACCAACGTGGAAACACTGGTCGCCGACCTACGCTCCATCCTCACTCCGCAATACCTCACTCGAGCCCGTGAGGTCGCCACCCAAATGACCAAACCCGCCGAAAGTCTCGCCAGCACAGCCGATCTCCTAGAAGACGCCGCGCGTCAGGGACGATCTGGATGATCGACGAAGTCGTCACGGTGTTGCTGCGTCTCGAAAGACAGAACGCCCCGGTACCAGTCAACGGTCTCGGCGATCGCGTCCTCCGTGGTGTGACGCGGTGCCCAACCCAGCATTTTGCGGGCCTTCGCAGCAGACAGATACTGGTGGGGTATCTCGTGGCGGGCGGTGGCACGGATGTCCGGTTCCAGCTCAGTCCCCGTCGCAGCTTGCAGCATCTCGACCAATTGCAGCACGGAAAGCGGACTTTCGGTCGAGAAGTTGAACGCCTCGCCTCTAAGTGTTGGGTCCTCGGAGATCGCCTCGACAAGCTGCAGGTAGGCGAACACTCCGTCGATCACGTAGAGATAGTCCCGGGTCATCGTCCCGTCCGAGCGGATCACCGGACGTTGGCCCTTGAGCAGGAGACGTATCGTGCCCGGGACAAGCCGCTCCCAGTTCGTATCTCCGGGACCGAAGAAATTGCCGCACCGCGTTACGACGATGGGGACGTCGTGGATGCGAGCAAAGCTCTGGGCGATGAGGTCCGAGCAGGCCTTGGAGACATCGTAAGGATTGATAGCGAGGAGTGGCATATCTTCTGTATAGGGAAGGACGGTTTGTTCTCCATACGCCTTGTCGCTACTGGCCGTGACGATCTGGCGAACCGTACTGCTACGGCGCGCCGCTTCCAAGAGCGCCCAGGTCCCCCGCACATTGGCCTCGTAGGTGGGCACCGGGTTGCGATTCGCCACTCCCACCTGGGTCTGAGCAGCCAGGTGGAAGACGGTCGCCACCTCGTACTCTCCGAGCATCCGCTCCATGAGGGACTGATCTTCGACCGCCCCCGTGACTATCGACACCTTCGGCCACCACCCGTCCCGTATGGCCGAGGACGGAACGGTGTCGCGAACGAGCACGACGACGCGTGCCCCGAGTGCCGTTAGGGCAGAGGTCAGGTGACTACCGAGGAATCCGGTTGCTCCCGTCACCGCTACCGGGCGTCCGTCCCAGAAGTCCCGGTTGGGTTCGAAGGGTCTGATATTCGTTCCGGTCGTCATCGTTTGTCTGCCTATTGGTCTGGATCGGTTCGGGTGCTGGTCAATCGGACCCAGGGTCCGCGTCCTCCTGCACAGAGCGTGGTCAGCTCCTGAGCATCCTTCTGGGTGTCCATGGACTTCCAGAATCCTTCGTGACGGTAGGCGAACAAGTCGGCGGCGTTAGCCAAGGAAGGAAGAACCTCGCGTTCGAGATCCTCCCCGTCCCAGCGATCGAAGACTCGGCTGTCCATAACGAAGAACCCGGCGTTGATCAGATGGTCGTGCAGCTTCGGCTTCTCGCGGAATCCGCTGACCCTCCCCTTTTCGTCGAGATCGAAGGTTCCGTAAGGAGAAGGAAGAGAAACCGTGGTTACTGTCGCTGCCCCCCCATGGGCGCGGTGGAAGTCCAAGAGGCGGTGGAGGTCGACGTCTCCCAGGCCATCGCAGTACGTGAGAAAGAACTCCTCGCCCAGACGTTCGCGCACCTTCATGACTCGACCACCCGTGTTGGTCTCCTCGCCCGTGTCGACCACCTCGACCTGCCAACTGGCAGGCAGGGACTGTGCGAATTTCCATACCAGCTCGGCCTTGTGACCGGCGGCCAGGACGAAGTCGGTGAAGCCCTGGTCGGCATAGATCTCCATCACATGGGCGAGAACCGGACGGTCTCCGACCAGCAGTAGAGGCTTGGGAACCTCGAGGGTCGAGGGCATGGCTCGGACGCCTGTTCCGCCGCAGAGGATTACGGTCTGCATGTCGCCGCGACGGGGTAAAGAACCGAGCCAGCGCAGAGTTTCATTGATATCTCCCAGGTCAGTTGCGTGGTGTCAATCCTCCGCCACTCTCCTTGCCTGCATAGGACATTCAACGGATACCCGCCAAGACACTCAGAAGGGGGTTGACGAACACCCATTCTGGCATCACAGGATCGAACATGCCCGCTACGCGACGGCCCGCGGCCTCCCGTCGCCCGCAGCGCTCTGTTAGGTTCCGCCAATGAAATTTGTGATGGCAGCCTATGGAAGTCGCGGTGATGTCGAGCCGTGCGCTGCCGTCGCTGTGGAGCTGCTGCGCCGCGGGCACGAGGTAAGCATGGCGGTACCACCGGAGATGCTTGGCTTCATCGAGTCGGCGGGCCTTGGTGGGATCGCCTGTGGGCCAGACTCGCGGAAGGAGATGAGCCCGAGCGCGGATTTGGCCGAGAACGCGATACCGCAGAATCCGCTGGGGGCGATGCTCGGAGTTGCCGAACATTTCACCCAGGTATGGGCGGAGCGCTCCACGACTCTCACGGCGCTCGCAAACGGGGCCGACCTAATGTTGACCGGCATCGTTGAGCAGGGTCTCGCTGCCAACGTCGCTGATTATTACGGCATTCCGCTGGCTGCGCTACACTTTTACCCTCGAGTACCTTCGCGCCCAGATGACTGGATCGGGCGGGTAACAAAGCAGGCGGAAGCCACCCAACGCCGAGCGCTCGGCTTGCCGGAAACAGCTGGACTCTCGACGGTATCCCTAGAGATCCAGGCCTACGATGAGCTCTGCTTTCCCGGGGTAGCAGCGAAATGGGGGGAGCAGGCTGGGCGACGGCCCTTCGTCGGGGCGCTGACGCTGGAGTTGCCGACGGATGCCG
>NZ_DASPSP010000227.1:0-5903 GCF_035623875.1 Mycobacterium sp.
GGCAGCCAGCGCCCGGGCCGCCTCGCGGCCCAGCCCCGACGAGGCTCCGGTGATCACACATACCTTGCCGGATAGGTCGATACCCTCAACGATCTGCAGGGCGGTGCGCGATTCGGTCATGCCGGCGTGAGCTTCCACAGCGGGACGACGACGCCTGGGTCACACTCCTCGTCGACGACCCACTTGCACATTCGCCTGATCGGCTCAATGGCGTCCTGGGGTGCGGCGACCGCAACACTGCACGCGTAGCCCAGGCTGGTCAATCGTTGAGCACCGAACAGCGGCAACGTGTCTCGTAGCCGGCGTTTGAGGGATTCGGGGTAGATGCCGATGGTCTGGGTGTAGGCGTTCACCGCGGCGGTCACCTTGTCGATGGTGTCCACCGGCACGATATTGGCGACCCGCCCGGACAGCATCTGTGAATAGTCTATCGCCTCGTCGAACTGGGAGACGACGATCGCGCCCTCACGCTGCTCGCCGCCGATCACGTGATAGAAGTCCTCGGTCATCCGTGAGGCCTCCAGGTGGTCGAGCAGCTCACGGTTCGGGTAGCGCGGCGGGGTGCTGACAACGGCGGGCAGCGACACCAACTCCCGATAGATCAACTCGCCGAGCCGGTTCGCCTTCGTCAGACCGTCGGCGTCGGTTCCGCTGAGTACATAGATGACTCGGGCGTTGGCGCACCCCTCCTGGTTGGCGACGCCGATGTCGGTCGCGGCGCGGCGGGCCACTTCGCGCATGGTGTCGTCGTCGTCGAACGCCTCGGTGCCGATGATGGTGGCGCTGCGTTTGGGGTCTAGCGCGATCAGCTCCAAACCGGGCTGGATGTAACGGGTTACGTGTTTGACCGACGCCAGCCCGCCCCATGCCACAATCTTCTCGATGTGCTGGGGCTGGTAGAGAGTTTCCTCGACGGCCAGATCGCCGCCTTTCCAATATCCGACCACCAGATGC
Organism: Mycobacterium sp.; assembly: GCF_035623875.1. GTDB lineage: Bacteria > Actinomycetota > Actinomycetes > Mycobacteriales > Mycobacteriaceae > Mycobacterium. Next base: position 955 of record NZ_DASPSP010000227.1, read on the forward strand.
TTGGTGATCGGGTGGTCGGGCGCGACATCGGCCAGAGTGCGGGCGATGGCGACCGCGGTCAGTGGATCATTGGAAGGGGCCTTGATGATCACGTCCGATCGGGTGATCACCGATCGCAGGATGGTCACTGCGGAGACCAGTCCGCCGTTGCCGGCCGGGATATGCAGCGTTCGGGATCCGAAGGCACGCACGCGTAGTTCGCGGCCGTCCTGCAGTTTGTGCGGGACCCATCCGTTGAGGTAGTCCAGGCCGACCTGGCTATCGGCGATTTCGGTGACGCTGCTCCGGGAAAACAGCGGCCGCAGAACGCGATAGCTGTTCTGCATCATTTCCGCCGGCAGCACATTGGCCACCAGCGAGGCTTCGTAAGCCTCCTGCAGGTGCGTGTTGGTGTCGAAGTCCAGTGCGTCGCCAAGCGTCTCGAGCACATCGAGGATCTCGTCGAAGCTCAACTGGTAGAGGTCGCTCATCGCTGCCGGACTCTCGAGCGGGAGTTGCTCGACATACTTGCTCATGTCCGGCGCCTGGAACTGCGCGGCACCGATGCGGGTATCGAACGGTACCAGGTCCTCGGTGATGACTTGGCCCCGCAAGAACAACGGGACGGTGTAGGCGATCACAGATCCAGGCCCTTCATGAAGTTCACTGCCTCGTTGTGCACTTCATGCGTTGCGGCGCAGGTGATCCGGTCGTCTTCGAGGCCCTGCTTCTCGCTGTAGCGCATGATGTTGGGCTCGAAGGCAACGCTGGTCTGTCCACACGGACATTGCAGGTCCCAATTGATGGTGACTTCATCGCCGGAGATGACGCCACCCCAGTGGGCGCGCAGCAGGATGTCGTACACGGCGGCCCGGCCGGTCTGCACACCGGTTCGGGGACGTGGCTCGCTGGTGTCGGGATCGAGCACGAACGGGATGACCCACGGCGCCACGTGGTAGCGGCCCTCGCTGCAACCCCAGTGGAACGTGCTGGACTCGGAGAAGCCGTAGCCGACCTGGATGCGGTCGACGCCCAGGAAGTCCTTGATGACGTCCATGAAATCATCCGGCAGCGCAACACCTTTCATCCCGCCACCGGTGAGGATCGCCGAATCTGGGGCGAAAACATTACGCACTCCACGCTCCAGACCAGCCTTGGCAATGTCGTACATGTGGTGATACGCGCTGGTCATGAACACCCGCTTGCCGCGCAGCTGCTCGGTGATGCGGGTGAAGAACACATCCAGGTCCTGAGCCTGCCGCGCCTGCATGGCGATGAACTCATCCTTGCGGGCCGCGAGTGCGGGGTCGATCTGCAGCCGGTCGAGCTCGCCGCGCGACGCTGCCGCCCGCATCTTGGAGGCCAAGAACATCAGATCGGTGTCGACCGCGCTGGGGTACAGCGCGTGGAATCTGCTCTCGTCGCCGCCGGTAAAACCGCGCTTGATCATGTTGGCAATGCGCAGATGACCAAGCTTGCCGCTGGCGAAGTTCGGCCACACCACATCCACCGACGGGTTCAGTTCTCGCTCCGTCGGTTCTTGACCGAAGGTTTGGAACAGGCAGATCTTCCACAGCGTCATGCCTTGTTCGGCGCCACGCTTGTCTTTGGGCAGGATCGAAATGGTGCCGGTGGTGCCGCTGGAGGTGATGACCTCCAGCGGAGTCTGTTCGTCGAGGCGGTCGATCCAGTCGTCGATGCCGGTGCAACCCGTGAGATCAACGTCGGACAAGTCATAGCTGGTCAGCTTGTCCAGCCACTTGGTCATCAGGTCGAAGCGCTTCTTGTCGACCAGCGCCGCAGGGTATGACTTGAACGCGGTGTGCGAGAAAAACAGCGGCACAACGTCATTGAACTCGTTAAGGGCGGTGATCCCGAGCCGGTCGGCCAGCTTACGCAGCATTTCGATGCTCTCGCGATGCTGCTGAAAGCGGATGCCCATCGCTTGTCGTTGCAGCGCTTCGAGCTCATCGCGGCTGATGCTGTGCATCTGGGTGTAGGACTGGCCGAAGAAGCTGATCGGGTCGTCCATGAATTCGCTCACCGACCGCGCCGTCTTTTCCGTGACTCTCACCCGGGTCATGGTAGCCCACTGATGCAGTTATAAGCAAGATTGCAGTTAACTGCAATTTACTAGAACACCCTGAGCTGGCGAACTGTCTCGAGAACCGATGGGTCGCCGTGCGCCTCGACGCTCAGATCTTCCCAGGCACCTCGTTGAGTAACCCAACGAACGAACGCCGCTGCGTCACAGTCAATCTGGCCGGCCACATCGTTATCGCCGATCCGCAGGGTCCGCCCACCTATCCCGGAGATACGTACCTCGACCGCCTTATCCATGCCGGCGAGCAGCTTGCTGTTCTGCTGCGGCAGCGCTGCCTCGATCCAGTCCAGCGTGGGCGCAAGGCGCAACTCATCGGAAGCTGGCGGTTCTCCGCCGAACGGCCCACCCGGCGGGAACAGGTCGTACCTGATGTGCACGTAGTGCTCAAAAGCGAAGGCAGTCGGCACAACTGACGCCGGGTAAGTCCCGACATCGCCGAGTGGGACGTCAACGTCCTGGCCCTGCACTGCGGCGAGCAGCTCCAGGCCTCTGGAGCTGACCGACTCGTAGTCGGCCACAACCTCGGCGGGAGTCATCGAGCGGCGTGACTCGACGTACAAGTCAGCGGCTCGTTCGGCCGGTAGTCCCGCTGAGTTGGGCAAGTTCGACATGTCAACGGCCAGCCAAAAGCTGCACGCCATGTGCGACAGGAGATCCTGCACCGTCCAGCCTGGACACCCGCTGTCTTTTGTCCAGATGGAGTCTTCCAGCTGTTGGCAGAGCGCCAGAAGCGCCTCGCGGTCGGCCTCAATTGCCTTCAGTGCATTGCTCATTTCGCCTCTTTCTGCGTTGGGAGCCCATCGGCAAGGCAGTGGTCCTTGCTACGGTGTGGCGAACACTTTCATACGGTGTGTATGAACATACATACCGTATGTATGAAAGGCAATAGTTCATGAGCGCAACCCGTCGTACCCAGGCCGAGCGCGCCGCGGAAACACGCGACGCATTGATCGCGGCGGCCCGTCCGTTATTCGCTGCGCAGGGTTTTGCCGAGGCGGCGCTGGAGGCGATCGTGCGCGCCGCGGGCGTGACCCGCGGCGCCCTCTATCACCATTTCGCCGACAAGACCGAGCTGTTCGCTGCGGTTTTCGAACAGGTCGAGGAGGAAGTGGCCGCCCGGATGGGCGAGGCGATCGCCGCGTCCAACCAGACCGACCCGATAGAGGTCATGCGATTAGGGGCCGGCTTTTGGCTGGATGCCTGCTCCGATCCGGAGGTGCAGCGCATCGTGCTGGTCGACGCTCCGGCCGTGCTGGGTTGGACGCGCTGGACCGAGATCGGCAACCGCTACAACATCGGGATGGTGCGTGCGCTGCTGACCAACGCAGTTGAGACCGGACGTATCCCGCCGCAGCCGATCGAAGCGACCGTTCTCACGATTCTCGGCGCGATGCGCGAAGCGACGCTCTACGTAGCACTGGCCGAAGATCACGACCAGGCACGCCAAGAAGCCGGCATCGTGATCAACCGACTAATCCATGCGCTGAGCGCCGACTGACGTCAGCGAGCGGGATTTCCTGGTTGCCAGCCGAGTTGCAGCAGCAATCCGAGGTCGTCACGGACGGCACGGTGATGGGTGATCTGACCGTCCGCGATGGTGAAGATGTGGACCTGTTTGTGGGTGATCGGTCTGCCGGTGGGTGCGATGCCGTTGAACAATCCGGTGTGTTTCCCGGTCATGGTGGCGGCGGCCATCACCGTGCCTCCCTCCGCGAGGGTTTCCTGGAGTTCGAATCGCAAGTTCGAGAATGCATCGCGCAACCATCGGCTGGTCGCGAGAAACCCGGCCGGGCCGCGCTGTTGGCGTTCGACGTTTTCTGGATCGTCCTCGGCTTCCTGGTTGACGAAGTCCGGCGCGATGATTTGTTCGGCCAGTTCCGGGTCGCCGGTTTCTATCAGCCGGAATGACTCGCGGGCGACAGTTTTCGTGTCCGTCATGGTCGAAAGGTTAGGACGAGTTCGCTGTTGCGGTATTGGACAAAACGGACACCGGAAGTGCCGTCGGTGGCCCGCCCGTCAATGCCAGACACTCGTTGATCATGTGGGACTGATCGGTGTATCCGGCCGCTATCGCCAACTGCGACCAGCCCGCCCGGCGTTGGGAGGCGTGAATCAGATCCAGCAGACGCTGAAAACGGAATACCCGGCCCAGCCGCTTGGGTCCGTATCCGACCGCGGCCTCAAATCGACGCCGCAGTTGTCGCTCGCTCACTCCGATCTCGGCGGCCAGCGCCGAAACCGGTCGGTCGGGTTGTGCTCGCAACACTGCGACCGCCCGCGCGACGGGCCGGTCGACCACCGGGTCCACGTCTGCGAAATAGTCGGTCACCAGATCTGCCAGCCCCGACATTCGCTGGCTGGGAGTTGTTGCGCCGAACAGGCTTTCGACAATTCGAGAGCCCGCGACGCCGAATGCCGAATCGAGGGGAACGCGCATGTTCCTGAACTCGTTTGCCGGGCAGCCGATCACCGCAGCCGCTGCGCCCGGTCGTAACCGCAGACCTACCAGCACGTCTTGGTTATCTGCGGGTAAGTCGTAGAAGGTATCAGCCGGACCGGCGATCACGACATCGCCGTGCGCGATGACGAACACATCGACACAACCGTCGGGTATCACCCGTATCAAAGGGGTCGCCGACCCCGACCGCAGCCAGCCGCATTCCACGAAGGGCGCAAGCCTTTGGTCCGGACGAAATTCCCGGTACACGGTGCGAATCACCGCTCGGCGGCGAAGGCGCGCAGCGAGGCCAGCTGTACGGGATCCAATGACGGGCGGACGGTTTCGCGTGCGGCAGCGATGTCGGCAGCGGTGATTTCGGCAGCGTCGACCGAACGCCGCATCGCGGTGAGCGCCGCCTCGCGCAGG